>JBBDMV010000085.1:0-21987 GCA_040878115.1 Balneolales bacterium | reverse complement strand
ATGAATTGGTCCGCCTCGCAAAACCCGGAGGATTGGTCCTTATCCACACCGATATGGAAACTCCTGAAAGAGACGGCCAGGGATTCAGAAACTGGTGGTACGCAGCACCACCAGACCACTGCTGCTTCTACAGGCACAAAACATTCCAGGTATATCTCGAGGATAAACCGCACCGGTTAGTTTGGAAAAGCCCTAAGAGCGTGATCATTAAAAAGAACGGATCACTTGTCACATAACAAGACAAATCAAGTAGTTCATATTTGCGTTTGGTTTCTTAAATTCAAGCACTTACCCTGTCGCTTATTTGCCGGACCGATATCTGCCCAAAAGTAGGAAGGTCCCTCCCCTACTTAAAGTTATGAAAATATGTAATATTTAAGAATGGCAAACAGCAAAGAGAACTCTATTAGAAGCAGGCAAAAAAGGCTTCATTGAAATAGCCCCTGCCACTCTATTTGTTCGAGTAATTCTTCTAGTTCATCTTTTGGGATGATGTGAGGCACTTCAGGAAGGTTTTTTTGTTCTGCTTCTAAAGGGAAGTTCAGCATGCGCATCAATTTACCGGCTTTTTCAACAGCCAGTTCTTTTTGGGAGGCATTTAGCAACATGGCCCATTTCCCGGATTCTCCTTTTTGAAGATGTCCGGGGCTTATGCCTTTCATCGCAGAGAACGTGACCGCGTCGGTAATTTCCTTTTGTTCTGACACGGATAAGGTTATTCCCAGATAATTCAATAAGGAATGCAGCTCATGATCAAAATCAGACAAAAGCCTATCGTAAAAAACGAAATGGACCTCTAGTTTATCTTTGTAAAGAAGATAATTCCCCACATGCCAAACCCATTGTTCAAGAAGCCGTTCATACTCTCCCGATAGATATTCTTTGGGTGAAGAATAGGAAGAAGGATAATGCTGCCGCATATAAGAGGTGAATGCAAATTTTGCAGAAGATAATGCACGGTCCCGGGGATCGCGGATGATGCAGATTTTCTTGTCGAAAAGCGAAAAAGCCTCAAAGCTGTTGGTGCAGAAACTGGAATGGGTCCATGCTATGCTTAATGAATGGACATATTGTTCAAGATCTGCTATGGGCTCCTTTACAACCGAACTTACTCTATAAAAGAAGCCTTCATCCTCAATATCTATCATATCTACCCCTGGCTGTCCATTAAAACTAAGGGTTAAATTTTTCATACGTCTGAACTCAGGTTGCTTTTGGATGAAAGATTTATGCTCCATTCCTTTCCTTTCCATTATCCGGATTAGAACGGTGTAAAGCCAATAGCTTCCGGACTTTGGTGCGCTTATTTGAAGAATGTTCATTTCAGTAGTTCTATTAGTACAACTATTTGGCCCCGTTTATCTTTTTGATACTTTTATGCTATAAACTATAGGTAACCTCTCCCCGATCCTGACATATCGAATAAGTGGTAGCAGAGACACGCTAAATATCTGCTACCACTGTTGCATCTGAATTAAAATAAGTTATTTAACTAACGGTCGATCCTGCCATTTCACGGCAAACCTTTGCGCATTGAAAGCAGGCATCTGCACACTGTTTACAATGGTCCATACTGCTGTGTTTTTCACATTCATTCCCGCAAGCCTCGCAAACGTCCGCACACAAAGCACAGAATCTTTCCGCAAACTCCGACCCACCGGCCATCAACTTGGATGCCATATAGCAGACATCAGCACAATTATGGTCCAGAGCGATACAGCGGGCTAACTCGCTTACGTTATTTTCCTGCAAACAAGCGGCGGCACAATGTTCACACGTAACGGCGCATTGATTGCATGCATCGATACATTTTTGATATTTTTCATGTGGCATGATTCTCTCCCTTTTTAGTTTTCGATTCGTATATGTTTCATCAACATCATATTGACAAATTGTATTACATCCAATACGATTAGAATGGCATAACGAGCTGATTGTTATGCTTTACAATCATGAGTGACCCCAGGTAAAATTCATTAGTAATTATAAGCCGATAAATGTTAACTTCATTCGTATTTTTATTCAACCCTCATATATTTCTAACCCGACTTAGCTTTATAAACGAAGCCGCGTCCCATGGGCCTTTTTTAACATGTACCAAAATATTAATAGCGTAGAGCAGCTACTTGACTGTATTGAAAAGATCGGACCTGATGAAGAACGAATTTCTATGAATGCCATTCTCGAAGCAGTAGGCACTCAATCTTTGGGCCCGTCATTTCTTATAGCGGGATTAATTACGCTTGCCCCCCTGATCGGCGATATACCGGGTGTGCCTACCATAATGGGAATATTTGTATTTTTGACGGCTGGCCAGTTATTGCTTTTTCGCGAAAATCTTTGGTTCCCGAAATGGCTACTTAATCGTTCCATTTCACGGGACAAGCTTCACAAGGCCCTTAAATGGCTTCACCGCCCCGGGCGCTTCATTGACCGCTTGTTAAAGCCGCGCCTCACTATATTTGTACAGGGTGCCGGCATATTCTTTATTGGGGTGGCGTGTACTATCGTAGCTTTAGTTATGCCACTTATGGAATTTATACCATTTAGCGCTAACATTGCAGGTGTTGCCCTCACGGCTTTTGGCCTTTCATTGATCACCCGTGACGGTTTTCTTGCATTGCTAGCCCTGCTGTTTACTTTTTCCTCCATAGGGGTGGTTGTATTCAATATATTTTGATCCAGAGCGGTCGAAGGTTTGTTAATTATCCAATGCTGCAACTCCATAGCCTCTGTGTTTACGCTGATTTTTTTATGAATTAAATATTTCAAGTTAAATACATTAGTGCACAGCCCGCCGAGTTGTTATCTTTAAGCCTCAGATACGTCACCATTAATCACGGAGAACCCCTTATAGGTTTACGATTATTTCCTCTATGTTTGAATTAGAAATCTACCTGCTCTTTGGTTCGCTTTTATTATTGATCAGCGTGTTCGCCAGCAAAGCGTCCGATAGCTATGGAGTACCCGCTTTGTTGATCTTTTTGCTTATCGGAATTGTTGTAGGGTCCGAAGTTCTGGATTTTATTTATTTCGATGATCCTGAAATTGCCCAGACCCTCGGCATCATCGCTCTGATTTATATCCTGTTTTCGGGGGGAATGGATACCAATTGGAGAAAAATTAAAAGGGTACTCTACATGGGCATCGGCTTATCTACCCTCGGGGTATTGTTAAGCGCATTTGTTGTCGGTATTTTTGCTTATGTGGTCCTTAATTTTTCTATCCTCCAGGGTATGCTGTTGGGTGCCATTATTTCTTCAACAGATGCTGCAGCCGTATTTTCGGTCCTTCGCTCAAAGAGTATCGGGTTAAAATACAACCTAAAGGAACTCATTGAACTGGAATCAGGCACTAATGACCCAATGGCCATATTTCTTTCAATCGGGCTGATCGGTTTGGTGCAAAACGAGGGGGAAAGTATTCTGGGCATGGTCCCTGTCTTTTTTCAGCAGATGGTATTTGGCGGATTGATTGGCTTGGTTTTGGGAAGGTTGTTTACCTGGATTACAAACCATATCAACCTGGGCTATGATGGCTTATACCCCGTACTTGTTCTGGTATTTGCCCCTCTGGGGTATACACTGTCTCAACTTGCCGGAGGAAACGGATTTCTGGCGGTCTATATCATCGGGCTCATAATGGGTAACTCAAGCCTGATCCATAAAAAGAGTTTGATGCAATTCAATGACGGAGTAGCCTGGCTCATGCAAATCACCATGTTCCTGGCCCTTGGATTCCTTGTTTTTCCATCAGAAATAATCGCCGTTTGGATACCCGGATTGCTTTTAGCCGGGGCCCTCATTTTTATAGCAAGGCCAATCAGCGTTTACATTACCCTGTTTTTCACCAGGCTCAACTTCCGGGCAAAAACAATGGTGGCATGGGTGGGTTTGCGCGGTGCCGTGCCTATTATTCTGGCCACTTTCCCTTTGGTTGCCGATCTTGAAAATGCTGAAACCATGTTTAGCATCGTGTTTTTCGTTGTGATTACTTCGGTTGTCATCCAGGGGACCACGATACCCTGGGTTTCCCGGTTACTCCACGTCAATACACCTATCAAGCAAAAAACGCGCTACCCCATTGAGCTGGAACCTAGTATTGACACAAAAAGCGTACTGAAGGAGAGAGAGATAAAGGATGATTCTCCTCTGGTCGGCAAAAAAATAGTGGAATTAGAATTACCGGAAAATGTGCTCATTGTTTTAATTAACCGTAAAGGCAAGTTTTTGGTACCACGTGGTGATACCATTTTGGAACCCCATGATAAGGTTATGATCTTATCCGATCAGGGGAAAGTGGATATCGTCAGAGAAATCTTTTCATAGCTCCAAAGGCTAGCCCGCATTCAGGACAGCCAATAACCCGCCGGTATTTTTAAACGGCACCATCAGAAATAAAAAAGGCCCCCACTAAACAAGCAAGGGCCCTTTATGGGTAATAAAAAGATATTGATTATTCAGTAGAAGTTTCTAACTCAATCACCCCGATATCACTGGTCTCGCTAACGATTACAGCGACATCCTCAATATTGGTCGTCTCATAGCCTTCTTCGCTGGCTTCTACCGAAACGGTATAGCTGCCTTCTTCAAGTCCGACCAACCGAAACTCGCCAGATTCTACATTGGCATAGGTCGTGGACAATGTGTCTGTATCATTAATGGCATATACAGCGGCCTTTGCATCTACCGGTGAAACTATACCGTCTATATTTCCGGTTTCCGCCTCGTTACTGGCACGGATAACAGGTTTTAACAGGTAGTTAACAGGAGATGCATCATTGCCGGTCTTAACAACAGAGCGGTCAGCATCAAAATCCAGAAGCAGGACATAAGTAATGTCATCTTGTATTTCAGCATTTATATTAAGCTTTATGCCTGTTTGCGAACCGCTGGGGATGAATAAATCATGTTCTTCGCCAGCGATGACTACATTGTTGTCTTCCCTGCTTAGGATCAGTCGCATTTGGTTATAAGTTCCGGCTTCAAGTACCGCCTCGCCGATAACTTCATAAGCACCATTCGTTAATTCCAGCAAGTTATATTGCTGATTGGGTTCATTGATGGTTACCCAGCCTTCATCGCTTTCGGTGCGGTTAATCTGAACGCTTTCTACAAATACATTTACTTCTTCGTAATTTCCCGGAGCATCGTGAAGCCTTACCTCCATAGATCCCATTTCTGTATCGGCGTTCGTTGAATCCATTTCACATCCGATTGTTAAGAGTATGGCGGCTGTTGAAATGACAGTCATTGTTTTATTAAATATAGATCGTATCATAATTATTTTACCTAAAGGGGTTTGTTTTCGTTCGTCACTGTCTGTGTCGTAGCCATAGGACGAGCGGGAACAAAAAGAGTTACAAAAAAAGTTAACTTCTTCTCACATTTCTTACCGGTTATCAGGCCGCCCCCGATCAGGCTTGTTGTCCAGGCCGGGAACATTTCCAGGAGGGCCTCCGCCTATATTCCCGTTAGAGAGGTTTTGCAGGATTTTAGAGGCGGGTGTCCCCCCTTGCATTTGACCGGATAAACCTTCAATTACAGAAGCTGAAGGCAATTGGCTTCGGCGCTGGGCAGAATTCATCGCTCCCGGAAGTTTTTGCAGATCACCGGCTCCAAAGCCGCTTTTCAGGGCCCTTGCAACAACGGCTCCCGAAGCTAATGGATGTTCAGCCGTAGAGGGTAAATCGGAAAAAATACTTACGGCCGTTAATATACCTGATGGTTTAGACCGGGCCAAAGTCGCTTCTTCACCAATGGCTTCCAAAAGTTGTTGAAGTGCTTCAGGGGTCACATTTTGAGACATGGCCTTAGAGCCAGCTTTTAACAGTTCATTTCGAAAAGCCCGTCCGCTTATTTGCTCGCCGGACTGTCGCATCATTTGTGACACATCACCGCGTTCAACCCATGGGCCTACAATCAATACAGCAGACTCCATGCCTAACCGCAGGTTCTGCAATACAGGTTGTATTTGCTGCGAGGAAATACCTTTTGCCATACCCTCCATAGCTTTTTGAAAAATCATTTCGGTGGGCAGTTTCTGTTTGGCGAGTGCTAACGCGGGTTCAATGATCTGGATTAACTGTTGATCGTCGATTCCCCGGCTTGCCGCCCTGCTCTGCAATTCATCCAGCCTGGACTGTTCTATTCCGGCATCTTGAGCTATTTTAATCAGGTCGTTTAATGACTGGTCCTGAGCCATCCCCATAACAGGAAATAATGCCACTAAGCTTAATGCTAACAAGTTCCTGGCGTACCGGATGTAATGTATATTCCATTTCATATTCATAAAAGTTTTCCTCTGCTATTCTATAAAAACCAGTCCGTTTGTTCCGCCAAATCCATCGCTGACGGTATAGGTATCATTTGAAAAGTCTATCCATTTTTCTTCGGGTCCATCTATCAATAAAATCTTGTACTCATAAGCGCCCGTTGGTAGAGATAACTGTGCGGCATATCTGTTAGATGATTGTCTGGTTAATGGCATGCCAGGGTTATCCCAATCGTTAAAATCTCCAATTATATAAAGCTGGCCTTCCCCGGAATAATTAATTTTCAGAGAAAGAATTTGCTGGCCATTTTGCTTCCACTCTGGTTCTGCTTTTCCCCTGCCGCCTAACTTCGGCTGAACCGTATACCGAACCCCTGCCGATAATTGGTAGTCATATAACGTTTGTTCCGATGCTGAAGAGTAAAGGACGATATGGTCCATATTCATCGTCAGGGCAAAGGATTGGTTCATACGGTAACGTCCTGATAGGCCGGCTTTTACCAGCCGGTCTGTTTCATCAAGCATTTCCGTATCGGTACCATCACCACTCCCAGGCCCACCAATGGGCGGCCCCGGGCTGCCGCTTCCTTCAATATCCTGAATGAGCTGATAACTGTGCCGGTCAGCGTTTAAACGGGCCGATACTTGCAGAGCATCGGTAAAACGATGCTCTGCATTGATCATAAAACTTTGGTTATCTGCAAGCTGGTCCATATTTCCATACATACCCGCTCGTAGTTGCCATTTAAAGGTGGGCCAGACCTCGAATTCTATCCCATAGGTATCAAACCGGTCGCTGCCGCTCACCCCTTCCTGAAGGCTTTCATAGTCGCGGTATGTAGACCCGGCCCTTACCCTGATTTGGGAGAACAGAGTCGGAGACCAGGCGATAACGGGCTGAAACCATGCCATGCCTCGTACAAACGGCCTTGAAAAATAACTACTGCCTGTTTCCATTCCGGCTGACCAGGATGATCCGAAACGCCTCCTGAAGTTCAACAGCGAAAATCCGCCCATTAGCTCATCCCGGCCGTCAAAGAAAGGCTGATAAACGCCTCCGCCCGTTATGTCTGCTGAATATTTTTCACGGCTCCAGTAAAGTTGGCCCATAGGAGAGATAAACCCATATCCCGAGCTTGAACTTCGGTCCCATTCGCCCGAAAAAGGGTTCAGTATGGTATTGGTTGAATAACCGGCTCGTGTGTCTACGCTAATCAGCCCCTGCCACTGCTGACAAACGCCCGTGATCGGCAAAATAATTAAGCCAATTATGCATGAAATCCTTTTTATCATAGAAACAGTACCGCATTTTTATTGCCAAAGCCGTCATCCTGCTGAACCTGTGCCAACGGGTCTGTTACCCATTGCTCGCCATCCTTCACAAACATATAACGCTGCTCTTTTTTTGTGACAGGTATCAATCCGGTCCAGACTTGCTCATCCCCCACCCTTTCTTTGGTTAATGATATAGGGTCCCAATCGCTGAAATCACCGGCCACAGCCATAGATTCGGCCTGATCATCAAAATAGACGAACCGGATCCATGCCTGCTCCTCCTGTTCAGCAATCAACCCGGCCGATGTTACATGGGTTTGCGAAGTCATATCAGGGTTTTGTTTCCCGATGTAAGGCAACGCCATGATCACCATCATGGTTAATACGACCATTACCGTGAAGGCAGGACGGATCACCACCGGGCGGGGAGAAAGTAAAACATTATAAAATTCTTTGATCTTGCCCCAAAAGGTGATAACGGGGCTGGCAGCTTCTGTTGAAACTACTTGAGACATGACATCATCAGCAAATCCATCAGGCACATGGAAAGGTCCTGGACCAGGCTCCCGGCCGAATGATTGGTAAAATGTGCGATCAAAAGACAGCATCGCGCGCGCCTCATCATCATCGGCAATCATATGAAGTGCTTGCCTTTCCTGTTCTGAACTAAGTTCACCATCCAGAAACTTGCGAAGCAATTCTTCGTTACTGGTTTTATCAGCCATAATATCCCACCTGTTTTTCAATAATGGTTTTAAGTTCTTTCCTTGCCCTGTGCACCCTAACCTTTAAGGCGCTCACCGAAACACCCAGCCGTTCCGAAATAATATCGTAATCCAGGCCACCCCGGTACTTCATAAGAAAGGGTTCAGAATATTCTTCCTTTAGCTGTTTTATAGCTTGATGGAGCAATTGGTCGAGCTCTTTCGTCTCAAGCTCCTGGGAGGGACCTGCCGGATAAATTAAAGCCGTTTCGAGATAACCTTGTTCCATATCATCAAACCTGATGTTTAATCTTCGAATATTTTTCACATAATCCCTGCAATGATTTGCCGCAACACTGTACAGCCAGGATGAAAACTTAGAATTTTGATTAAAAGAGCTCAATCGCTCATAAGCGTTGACAAATATTTGCTGAGCAAGATCTTCAACTTCTCCCTCATCCTTTTCAAATCCCCGAACAATATGAAATACCATGGCACTATAGCGGTTTACCAAGATCTTGTACACATCGGTATTGCCACTGAGAATCTTATCAATGATCTCATACTCGTTATAAAATGACTCTTGTACATGCATTAAATTAGATCATTGATGCATTTCGACGTTCTTTAGCGATAGGACGACCGAATGAGCAAATGGTTACAGAAATTTAAAGGAAAAATTAATTTAATTCCCTGAGCAACGGCATCGCCTGTAGATGGACGGACAGATAGTTTAGCTTTGGGGATTAACATAAGGGCAATGGCGACAACCATTGCCGCAGCAATACCCTCTGTCAAGTAGATATTCAGCTTTTAAAACGAGCAGGCCCTGCTCGTTCATGTAATAGTCCCGACCTTCTTTTAATTTAGAAGGTGACCGGGAACGGCATCGTTTTCCTTTTGGATTCACCTTATTCACATCATCTGCCATTGGTCCGGGAGGTTGAGATGTAATGCGATGGTAATTGCCACCAGGCTTTAGCCCATTCAACGGCACCAAACATGACAGCAGAATAGATGAATGCGGAAATCAGGGTATTGCGGAAAAAAGGAATTCCCGCCGTATAACACATTGCAAGGCCCTCCCAGGTGATGGGATAGAGTGTACCGGTAATCCATACGGCAAAATTGGTAACCATAAAGAACAAAATAGCCCCCGCAAAAGCCCCTCCGGCTATGTGGGTTACACTAATATTGCGGCTTATAGCACCACCGAAGCCGACCATAACCAGCAGTGATAGGTAAATCACCAGACGCATAGGCGAGAAAAAGGCATACCCGTATAACCACCACAGGGCGAGATCGCTCACAACCATAACAGCCAGCGGCAAGGCCCATGCCCACATACTTTTTTTGAAGTAGGTCCCGGCAAAAAGCGCAATAGCTATAATGGGTGTAAAGTTGGGTGGATGAGGTAATAGTCTAGTCGTTGCAGCCATTATAATTAATCCGGCCACGATAAGCATTAGAATATGTTTTGGGTTTTTCATGGGTACCTTATTTTATGTTTATACCACAGGATATAATAAATCCTGTGGTATTTCTATTATTTTCGTCTTTTTGAAATGAAATTATGCACTTTATTCAGCAAGAAATATAAACTTATGCGGGGCTATTCCAGTTTGAAAAGAGTCAATGGCGGTGCCGTTCAGGTTGTACATGATCGCTTGCCCTGCTTGCGAATAACCTCTGCTGTGTGCCATATAAAGCAAATCTTCAGCCATTGAATAACCAATGCCATTGAAACTGCGGTCAATGAATTGTTCTTCAGTAACCGCATAGCTGTTCATATCAATCTCCTGAACAGCATCTTCATTAACTACCCAACCCCTGCCGGTTTGCTCATTGAGCGTAAGTGAATTCGGAAATCCTCCGGTTTCAATGGTGGCGGCCAGCCCAGGGCTGGTAGTATTCAGAATGGCAACTCCCCCCTCGGTATCATTTTCGGGGTCACGTTGCCACTCATCATCATATGCTTTAATTCCGCTGCATACTACCCATATCCTTCCTTCGTCATCCTGAATTAGTTTGGATGGACCGGCACCAACTTCAAGTGTGGTTGTAACATTATTTGTTTCCGTGTCGATTACAGTAACCGTATTATTACCGCTGTTTGCTACATAAAGGTTATTACCGGAAACAAGCATTTCCCTGGGACTGTTACCAACACTTATCCGGGTTTCGGTGACCGTATTATTCTCCAGGTCCACTACCGCTACGGAACTTTCATAGAAACTGCTTACATATCCTTTGTCATTGGCTACAGCAAACCCGGAAGGGGTAAGCCCGTCATCGAAGTTGATGGTAGCAACACTTTCCAGGGTCTCTGCATGGGTTACTTCAATTTTATCGGAATTATTGGCCACTATGAATAGCTTACTGTCATTTAAAACTGTTGATTGAATGATCCCGGCGAGAGGCCTTCCATTTTCATTCTCAAATTGTGCCTGTGCGGCTCTCCCGCTTTCAGAATCAAAATTGGTTATAGAGCCGTTCCCATCTGCAAAATTGCCTTCATTGGCTATTAAAATGGATATTGCCTCATCTCCCTGCATGTCAGATACAGGGTCATCACTGCAGGCTGTTAATCCGGTCAAGCCTATGATAATTAATGCATGGAGGTATTTATTCTGTAATAAGTTCATATTTCTTAGTTTTATCTTTAAGGTTATCGGTGTTGTTTTTGTATCATGCTTACTGCTAAATAGATGCAGCTAATGGATATTATTATTCAGATGTGTTGACGGGGGCAGTCATATAGGTAGGCCGAGGGATAGAGAAAACTCCAGATAGCGGCCAGGCATCGGGTACCATTGAACAATCTCATATCGCTCACCCAGGAGGTTATTGACGGCAAGCTGAAAACCCCAGTCTGCTTTCAGAAGCTCCTGATCAACATTAACGGATACATCAAAGACCTGGAAAGGACCCAGACTGGAAGTATGATCTTCTGTAATGTAGCGCTGATCTGTCCAGCGGTAATTCGCGCTTATGTGTACCGGGGATATTTGAACACTGAGATTGCTTCTGAAAGTCCATTCCGGAACATAACGCATCTGTTGGCCGACAGCCTGATCACCAGGGAAACGCTCCTCTGCGATTTCAGCTTTCCGCCAGTCGGCCCCCAACTCCCAGAAAAAATCTGCAGGCCCTGTTTCCCAGTGTAAGTTCAGCCTGCTTTCCGCTCCATAGGCATCTACTTTCCCAACATTGGATGGGGCCCAGACGCCTTCACTGTTCGGGAACCAATAGATACCTTCGTTCAGCCAAATATTGTACCCGGTTAGTTTAATGGAATCAATAAACGGCAAAGGTGAAAGATAGGTGAAGCCTCCTTCTGCTTTAAAGCTTCTCTCCGGTTCCAGGCCGGTATTGCCGCTGGGTATCCAATAGAGATCGTTAAATGACGGCGGATTAAAATCACGGCTGACCATGCCTCTCAGATGAAGGCGTTCTTTGAATACCTCCCAATTTGTACCCAGAGAAGGGCTCACTACCCATCCGAAATCAGTGTAAGCGTCTACCCTGATCGTCGGGGTTACCCGTAAACGTCCCTCAGCCATATGCACATTGGGGTTCATATGGATACCCAGCAAGCTTCGCTGGCGTTCATCAGAATAATTGCTGGTATTCACCATTTCCACGCCGCCGCTAATGCCGCCCTTCCAGATGACCGGCCCCAATGCCGGGCGCTTGAATTCAAGGTTGGTCAGCCAGCGCCCTTTACGGAAACGGCTATCGGTATTTGCGGAAAGATCTTCATAAAAAAAGCGATCACGCTCCAGGAAACTGCGTAAGTTGATATTCCAACCATAGGTTGACGTTTCCAGGCCGGCCAGCCACCGAAAGCTGCGATCTGACTGAGCGGTTCCCGAATCACCAGACAACACACTGCCCGGTATATCCTCTATTCGATCAGAGAACCATGCAGAAGAATATATCCGGCCCCGGTCCAACTGATAACCAACATTACCAATAATTTGTCCGCCCCTACCGGCATTATTAACGCGATTTTCTTTTAGGCCGGTCGCACGGTTAATATAGCTGAAATCATTTTCAGCAGTTTGGTAGATGCTCTGTAGAGAAGCCGACCAACGATCTTCAGCATAACTCGCGTGAAGTTGGCTGTTATAGGTCCCGAATGCTCCCGCTGATTGCATGATTTCAAGACGCTTTTGTTCAGGACGGGATGAAGAAAGGTAAACAGCTCCCCCCAAACTTCCACCCCCAAAGGTGCTGCTCGGCGTTCCCGGGCTGACTTCCACGGACTGGAACATACTGGCCGAAAATAAAGACAAATCAGCCATACCCAACGAAAGGCTGTTGAGGGGAAAGCCTTCCCAAAGCAACTGTGTCTGGCCTGGTGACAGCCCTCTTTGAGAGATCGAAGCATAACCTCCCGGACCATTATCACGGATATAAAGGCTGGAATAACGTGATAAAACCGCTGATAACGGCATCGTGCGGTTCAAGGCCATTTGCAGGGAATCCATTACCTGAACGTCTATCGGCTGATAGCGGAGGGGTTCATAGATCCGCGTAGATTCAATAAGGATATCATCCAGATAAATAGTATCACCAAGCTGCGGTGATCGTTCTTTATCTTCCAATTCACTGGAATAAAGAAATTGCTGAAAGTTTCCAGTCCCGGACATACTCCAGCCGCAAGGAGGTGAAATGGTAAATAAAATCAGGAATAGTGCAAATACGTGAAACGAACACGCCGAACGTGATACAAAGTTCATGATCAAGTTGTTTGCGAAACCTTTAACCCGAAGGTTCCAGCAGTTTGATATTTGGCAGGTCTCCTGGCTTGCCCCGCGATAAGCGACCTTCCCATCCTCGTCCCGCGATTTGCAGTTAGAGAACAGTGGCTAGGTAAGACTTATCGCTCGTTCCGGCCCGGTAATCGGGTCGAAGCAGGCTCACAGTTGCGGGTACAGCTCCCGTTCTTAACGGGATTCCCTTTTTAATCCTCCATAAGGAAGAACCAAACACCCTGTTGGATGTTCATTTAAGGTAGGAAGGTCCGTTGTATTTTTCAAACCTTATTTTCATAGCAGACTTGTTATGCAGGAATTTGTCCTTTATCCTTAACCGGAAGTATTCCGGAAATTCTTTAAAAAAATAATGACTATCGGGAATTTGTAACAAAGCCTTTGTCAGGCTTTTGAGTTTGCTTAATCGTTTAATGCCGGTTCGAATACCGGACACACCCCCGTTTTCTTAACACCTGATACACAATATATTGCACATTCCAAAGAATCATAAAAAATATCTATACATGACGAAAACCAAAGCACTATTCAACTGGAGCGGAGGCAAAGATTCTTCCATATGCTTGCACAAAACACTTCAATCCGGCGAGTATGATATCCCTTTTCTATTCACCACGGTAAATGCAAAGTACGAAAGGATTACCCAGCATGGAGTGCGGACTGAGCTTTTGAGAACACAGGCTGAAAACATTGGCCTCCCCGTAAAAATAATGACGCTGCCGGATACACCCACCATGGAAAATTATAACCAAATGATGAAAGAAACCCTTACCGGTTTCAAGAAAGAGAACATAAAAGCATCCATATTCGGTGATATCTTTCTGGAAGACCTGCGCCGTTACCGGGAAGAGCGTTTACAGGAAATAGGGTTCAAAGGGGTATTCCCTCTCTGGAAGCAGGACACCCAAAAATTAGCCGAAGAGTTTATTGAAGAAGGCTTTAAGGCCATAGTGGTATGTATTGATGGAAGCCGCCTTGACAAAAGCTTTGCAGGCAGAGAATATGATAAAACATTCCTGGAAGATTTGCCTGATGAAGTAGATCCATGCGGAGAGCACGGTGAGTTCCATACCTTTGTTTATGACGGACCTATTTTCAAAAGGCCAGTCCCTTTTACATCCGGGGATATCGTTTATCGCCAATACACCCCGCCTGCCAAAAAGGAAGATGATGATAATGACTACACGTGTGGCACGAACCGAACACCGCATCTTGTATCCGGCTTCTGGTTTTGTGACCTGCTTCCGGGGGAATAAAAAAGTACAGAAGTCTGGCAATTCAGTTAACTGGACCAACTTGTAATACAATCCGCTTGCAATTGGTGGTAAAAGTAACCGCCACAAAAGAGAGGATTTATTTATCTTATAAAAAACATAAACGTGATAAATCAAAGAACACCTATGAATAAAAACCAGCCAAGCATAAGTTACAGCTTTACCATGCGCCTGTATATAGCCAACAACCCGGGTATGCTGGCCCAAATAATAAACGCGATTGCTAAAGAAGAAGGTGATCCGGGAGCGGTGGACGTTGTGAAGATAGAGGGTGGCAACAAAGTTCGTGACATCACGGTAAGCGCTCGTGACGAAGCTCATTCGAAGGCGATTGTGAAGGCCGTCAAGAAGATTAATGGAGTAAAGGTCCGGAACGTTTCAGACCGTGTTTTTCTACTGCATCTGGGAGGAAAGATCCGCATTCAAAATAAAGTTCCGGTCGATACACGAGACGCCCTCTCTATGGCCTACACACCAGGCGTGGGGCGTGTTTGCGAGGCTATTGCTGAAGATAAAGAGAAAGCCCATACCCTGACCATCAAGCAAAACTCGGTAGCTGTGATCAGTGACGGGTCCGCTGTTTTGGGCCTGGGCAATATAGGCCCCGAAGCGGCTATGCCTGTTATGGAGGGAAAAGCGATGCTGTTCAAAGAATTTGCCGATATCGACGCTTATCCCATCTGCCTGGACACCCAGAAGACCGATGAGATCATCTCGGCCGTAAAATGGATGTCACCTGGTTTTGGCGCCATTAACCTGGAAGACATCAGTGCCCCCCGTTGCTTTGAAATCGAGGACCAGTTAAAAAGTGCCCTCGATATCCCTGTATTTCACGATGACCAACATGGTACGGCGGTTGTGACATTGGCAGCGACGATCAACGCGCTAAAAGTAGTGGGCAAAAAACTGAGTGATGTCAAAGTTGTCATTATAGGGTCCGGCGCCGCAGGGGTAGCCATAACCAAGATATTGTTGTCAGCTGGAGTAAAAGATATCATCTGCTGTGACCGTAAAGGGATTATCTGCCAACAGCGTCTGTCCGAGCTCAATTCCAGCAAAGAGTGGCTCGCAAAAAATACGAACCGGGAAAACAGAACGGGTTCGACTATAGAGGCGTCTACAGGCGCGGATATCCTTATCGGTGTTAGCGGACCGGGAGTTGTGCCCATAGAAGCGGTCGAGAAGATGGCAAAAGACTCTATCGTCTTCGCGCTGGCTAACCCTGTCCCTGAAATCATGCCCGAACAGGCTGCTCTCCATGCCCGGATCATCGCCACAGGCCGCAGCGATTACCCAAACCAGATCAATAACGTACTGGCCTTCCCCGCCATATTTCGCGGCGCCCTGGATGCCAGGGCCACCTCCATTAACGAGCCGATGAAACTCGCGGCTGCCAACGCCATTGCCAACTGTATTGACGAGGAGGACCTCAGCGAAGAATATATTGTGCCCAGCGTATTTAACAAACAGGTAGTTCGCCGTGTTTCCCGCGCCGTTAAAGAAGCAGCTTATGAAAGCGGAACGGCCAAGCGGCCGCATACGTAATTATTATTAGACCGGAATGTTAGCCGGATTGCAGGTCTGTGCCATGGGTATCTTAGGTATAGGCGGCACAAGGAGATAGCAGGCACTCCTGCAGGCTTCCCTTTTGCCATTAACGCTTGTATGTCCAGGCCTGCCGGGTGCAATTTCGCCAAGCGTGGATGCTGGGCGGAGCGGAAGGACAAGACAGGTTATTTTTTAACCACGAAGAGCACAAAGCACGAAGTGAAAAGCAGAATGCAATATGAAGGTTGATCCAGTCCCTTGTTTTCTTAGTGAACGTTGTGTCCTTTGCGGTTAACACATTTAATCCGGGGGTAATTTAACACCGAGCTTTTAGGTCTTGAACGTAACGATAAATGAAGTTCCTCCATTTTTTTGGACATCAAGTTTGCCCTTGAGCTGGCTGGCCAGGCCTTGTATTAAGGTCATGCCGAGACCTTTTTTTTTCTTGAGATCGAATGATCCTGTTCCATTATCGTAGACAGTGAGTGTATTTACGCCCTGTTCCCGGGTCAGGGAGATCTTAATTTTACACTTTTCTTGCCCTTTGCAGCCATGTTTAAAAGCATTGCTGGTTAACTCGTGAATGATCAAGGCACAAGGCACCCCATTTTGAAGGTCAAAATAAATATGGTCATCTACCTCCGTTTCGATACTGGTATTTTTAGTTTTATACATCAATGCAAGATGTTCAACCAATTTCTTGACGTAAGGTTGAAAATTGATTTTAGAGAAATCCTCTTGTTCATAAAGCATCTGATGGACCATGCTCATGGACTTGACCCTGGTAACGCTTTCCTGGAGTAGCTTTTTCACCTGCTCATCTTTAGCCTGATCGCCCTGCATGCTGAGAAGGCTGGAAACAACCGACAGGTTATTTTTTATTCGGTGATGAACCTCTTCAAGCAACGTATTCTTTTCATCGATAATTTTCTTTAACCGTTCCTGCTCTTTGCTGGTAATATCAATACCTGAGGCTATGATAAATTTACCACCCTGCAGCTCCAGGGAAACACCCGTTAACAGGATAAGTAATGCGCCTTCACTCGAGGTATTTATGCGGATTTCGGCAGTAGCTTCACCTTTTTGAAAAGTTTCTTCAATTTTCCTATTTAGGAACCCTTTATTATGCTCGTCTACAAGTTCAAGAACTTTCATGTCCTTAATCTGTTCCTCTGAATAGCCCGAATAATGCTCAAGCCTTTTGTTCCACCAATGGATGCGGCCATCCTGATCAAACAGGACAAACAGACCGGGCATGCTTTTGATTAAGGATTCGATCAGGTTTTCTTTGCTAAGGTCTAAATTTTCTTGCTTCGGCATAATCTTTAACATTAATATTAAATAAAGAGTATATAACGAGTTGTTTATTTCGCTATTCTTTCACATATAATTAACCTTATATAACAGCGGCGCATGAATGGCACATTCCTGGCTATTTAAAACATTTTTTGTATTAAGTTAGCCTTAGGTACTAACCTGAATCCGGTTGTTGAAACGTATGCCTTTTGCCTACTGCCAAACCACTTTCATGCTATGGTGAGGGTAAGAAGCAAGAATGAGGTATTGTCAAATTGGGGAGATGGAGCTTTCCAAAATTTTACTAACTAGTAACAATTCACATTGGAGGGTAGGTTCAGGCAATGTCAGCGCAGCCCGGATTTCTAAACGCCCGGCCACAACGGTCCCCTTTTCAATAGTGCCGCCAAAAACGGGGTTAAGGGCTCAAGCTGACAGGCTTTGTGTCTTAAAAGTGATTATAAATGAAGTGCCTCCATCTTGTTCAACTTCAAGTTTCCCCCCGAGCTGGTCAGTCAGGCCCTGTATTAAGGTCATGCCCAGGCTGGTTGATTCTTTTATGTCAAAAAATGCAGGCAATCCGTCCCCGTCATCAAAAACAACGAGCTTGTTCATATACTGCTCCCGGGTCAGGGAGACCTTTACTGTACAACTGTTTTGGCTATGGCAGGCATGTTTAAAAGCGTTGGTAATAAGTTCATGAACGATCAGGGCACAGGGTACGGCAGTGACAATATCAAATTTTATACCCCTGGCCCTGACCTCGGTTTCAATACGTGTATGCGGGTCCTTATAATTAGCTGAAATGTAATCGACCAGTTTATTCAGATAGCTTTCGAAATCTATTTTTGATACATCTTCCTGTTCGTAGAGCATTTGATGGATCATCGCCATAGCCCTGATCCGGCTGTAGCTTTCTTCCAAAAGCTTTTTTACGGCTTCCGTCTGGGCATTTCCAGCCTGCAGGCTAAGCAGGCTGGAGACTATGGCCAGGTTATTTTTTACTCTGTGATGGACCTCCTTTAACAAAAGTTCTTTTTCACGAAGCGAAGATTCGAGCTGCCTTTCATATTCCAGCCGGTCGGTAATATCCAGGGCAATGCCAATAAGGAGCTTATGATCATTGTATTCGTCGAGCTGAAGGTTTATCTCAACATCATATTTGCTCCCATCGGAACGCTGATGGAATGTTTCGAACTTAAGGTTATTGATTTCTCTGTTTAATAACGGACGGATATGGTCACGAAAGCTTTCCTCATTGAATTCAGGATTAATATCAGAAGCTTTCATTCCCTTGAGCTCCTTATCCGTGTAGCCCAGATTATGTCTCGCTCCCTCATTGGCATAAACCAGGTTGAGCTTATCGGCATCAAACATGATGATCTCATTCCTGCTATTTTCCAGGACCTGAAAATAGCGCATTTTCTCCGATCGCTCCTGTACCATTTTACTGATATCAATGCCTGTGGCAATAATATAATCTTCATCGTCCAATTCCACGGCAACACAGGTAAACAGGCAGGTTATGGTATTCCCACTTGTATTTTTTAAATGGATTTCCATATCAGCAATCCCGGTCTGGAAAGCCTCATCAATTTTCTTTTGAAAAGCCTTACCATCTTGTTCTCGCACAAGATCAAGTATTTTAACGTTTTTAATCTGTTCATCCGAATAGCCTGTATAATATTCAAGCCTGGTATTCCACCATTGAATGCGTCCATCTTTATTAAAAAGTACAAACAGGCCCGGCTGGCTTTTAATTAAAGATTCAGCCAGGTTCTCTTTACTAATAAAATGTTTTGTAGATTTGGGCATGGCTCTTGAAGACTTGATAATTAAATATTCATAAACGAGAATATTGTATATCCATTGCGCGTTTTCTGGCAATGCATTGATATGCGAAGCTGTACAGTGAAAGTTGGTCAACTTTTTAAGAGCTGGCAAATCTGGGTATGATTGGCCCCATCCCATATGCCCCTATACCTTTTTCACTCCGACCATACCGCCAGTTCATTACCATTCGGATCGGCAAAATGAAATCGCCTGCCGCCGGGGAAGGAGAATATATCTTTTATAATAGTACCGCCGTGTACGATGACGCGGCTACGGGTATCTTCAAGGCCCGCCGCATACAGAACGATCAGGGCTGTGCCTCTTGAGACAGAGACGCTTTGGTCCGCTTTATAAAAACCGCCATCCATGCGCCCGTCATTGAAGGCACAGTAGTCAGGCCCGTAATCCTGGAACTTCCAGCCGAAGACGTTTACATAAAATGCTTTGGCTTTATCAAGATCTCCAGCCGGCAATTCGATATAGTCTATCTTTTGGTCTGCAGACATAGGTTCTTTTTCTATTTAAGAATTACAGGATTCACTCACTAATCATTCATTCGGAGAGCCAGATTTGCCTCTTCAGGGCATATCTGTCATCAACTCTTCGATGATTTGCGCTACTTCTGATGGGCCTGGGTTTTCTCGTTCAATTAAATAAACATGAGACCCATCTGGATCATTGGCCCACGAATTATTTCCATCCGAATCTACCATAACCTGGCCGGGCGCGCTCAGGTCCCAATACAATTCCGGATCACGTACGGCTGCTAATACAGCCGTCTGGTCCCAGCTTTGCCTGCCATTTACCAATGGATTAGAAGGATGATCGGTATAGGCGCGATAAACGGGATGCGTTTCTTCTAATTCCGCTAATGCAGGGCCCGTCATCACATTCTCCCCTAATTCATAACCTGACAGCAACACCCGGGTAGGCCATTGCTCCAATGCCGGACCGGTGAATTGGGCGCTCCCCCGCGCCGCAAAGTTGTGCTCTTTGCCCGACGGATAATAGCCCCCCATCACCACTAACCGGGCCACCTTTTGTTCCACCAGTTGCATGCCGTTTAAGGTGCTGTGCTGATCGGGGCCAGACTGCAACAGATCATAAAGGTTATTGAGATGCCCTACGCTTACGATAACCACTTCATTTGAACCGGCTTCTGCCAGAGATTGGCGATAAACCTCTACGGCATTGGGCAACTGGTCCCGTGATGCCGCCGTATGCCCGTATTGGTCCGTATCCATGGCTATTTCAGCAAAAAACTCCCGGGGGTCAGTTCCGACGGCATCTCCTTGATAAGCCCCAACCGGAATGCCTGGCCGGCCATAAAACGCATTGATTGCAGCAATCATGCCTGCCGAATGATCTCCCCTGTTATTGGCTACCGTTGCCAGTATATTGGCCTCGCCTTTGCGTTCCAACGCGTGAAGCATCGCCATAGCTCCCGCGTCGTCACAATCTGTCGCCATATCCGTGTCAAAAATAATATTAACAGGTTTTTCCCCATTGTTATTTTGTGCGCTGCACCCTATAACGGTGAACAGCGCCAACAGTACCATTATTTTCAATATTATCTCATTGTTTATCATACGTGTGGTTTTGTACTAAACCTAAAAAGCTTAAACCATCCATAGCCCCGTACGCAGTGCGGGGATAGATTCATCATCCAAAACACAACCCTGGAAGGGTTGAACGGAGCTGCCAATAACAACAATCTTATTATTTTTTCTCATCCTCATTCCATCTTATAGGGAAAGCCTTTTTTAATTAGAGAGGGATCGTCCTTTAAAAACTACTCCTGCCCGTGCCGCACTATTTCCGTTTACCACAATGAAAACACGAATTTCTTAGTGATCCACTTTATTGAGATGGATAGAAACGGCCTCCCCTCCTCACTCACCACCCACTGCCAGATACGTGCTCTCGGAACTCTGCCGACCATCCGCGGATACTAAACAGATCCAGGTATGGAGCGTCTCGGGTGAGGAGGCCATTCCCGGTGGTATTTCAAAGTTGAACTGGCCGGTCCGGCGTTCTGTAGCGCGCAGGGAGTACACGACGAAATCATCCTTGGCGTCATAAACCAGCACCATGGCGATATCGTGATTGCTAAAAGGTTTCCCGGTGTTGGAGTTTGGGTCCCAGGTGAAGGCCAGGACCTGTCCGTTCAGAGCTGCGCTTGCCTCGTTTGCCGGTTCCAAAGAGCCGCTGGAGACCAGGAAAGAAGAAAAATCTATTTCTATATTCGGGTACTCACCATTAAAAATACGCTTGCTGTTTGCGGAATATGCCACATCCCGTGTAGAGAGGCCGGCCGGTACATTCGCAAAACCCGCCCTGATAAAAGGCTTGAACGTTCCGAGCATTTCGGATAACAGGCTTAATTTCATTCGCGCGGCCTGCTGCTTTGGTGTTTGCGGATTTTTGACCTTATCCGGTTTTGATTTGATATAAGGTTTCCCATTTCGGCTGGACAGGACAACATTGCCAATCGATCCGGAGCCCGGGCCAAAAATGCCGTTCTTTAATTTTGCCATGATGTTTTTATTTGAGATTTAGATTAAGGTTAAGGTTTATACAAAGATATAATAATTACCTATTAAATACATAATAAAAACATATCAAAGCTATAAATATATGGTGTTGATATGGCGTTTATATGGTGTTGATATGGCCTTGATATGAATTTAACTAAACGAAGAGCGGCCTTGGGAGTTAAAAAGATCTCACTATCCACAAAAATCATGTTTGCCTGTATCAAAGTGAATTGACGGATTAATCAGGATGAGGATGTACAGAAGAGTTGGTAAATTTTCCGCTTAATCTTTTGATAAAGGCTTCATATCAGGTTCCTCTGACCCTAATTTGTATTAATTACCTGAGTTCGCTTAATATTTATGAGCTTAAACCTATCATCAGGAACGCGAAGTAAAGAAGACGCAATAATGCGCCAGCTATCAGTGCCATGATAAATAGCAAAAAAGCCTGAAGTAGCTAATCTCTAAT
>JBBDMV010000084.1:0-4055 GCA_040878115.1 Balneolales bacterium | reverse complement strand
ATAGGCCCATTTACGGTGCCGCCCCTGCAGGGCTTTTGTATTTTTTCATTTCAGCCCCAGGGTTGACACCCTGGGCTAGGTTCTGCCGCCTCGTTGAGGCTGTTTAATGTGCGGGATTCCCCTTCTTCATTGACAAACAGCGACGTACATCGTGTCTGGTACTCTTTATGATTGAATAGTCGGGATGAAGTTTTTACAATTATTTTCCGTGGCACTGCTTGTATTTCTTTCCTGAGCCGCAAGGACAGGGATCGTTTCGACCGACGCGTTCCTCGACCATTACAGGTTGCTTTTTGGCGCGTCGACCATCGGCTGCAATACCCTTGCCATCCTGACCTCCGTTTTGAGGACCGGCAAATTGAACGCCCATATTGTCCGTTGAGTCATGTTGGGTTTTGAGCTTGCTCATGTCCATTCTTTTGCGGGACGGTGCCTGGGCCTGACGCATTTTATTTTGATCTGCCGTGGCTTCGGGAACCGATTTCCAGACAAGGGATACCACATCCATGTTCATTTCATCAATGAGATGCGTGAACATATTGAAGGCTTCGCGCTTATACTCCAGAAGGGGGTCTTTCTGGCCAAATGCACGCAGGCCGATACCTTCTTTCAGGGAATCCAGGTCGCGAAGATGCTCCATCCATTTTTCATCGATAACGGAAAGTACGGAAGCTTTTTCAACGGAACGGACTATTTCCACACCTTCGTTTTCAATAGCTTTTTTAACATCAACTACAATACGCATTCTTCTTGCCCCATCGGTAAAGACAACCTGAACGGAGCTGGGCTTGTTCTCTGCGTTATTTTCTTCAATACGTTTTAAAACTTCGTAGAAAGGAGCGGCAATCCGTTTTTCTTTTTCACGGTAGGCTTCAATAGACTTTTCAATAAGCATATCCGCCAGTCCGTCCTCATTCAGGGCCGACCATTTTTCACGGTCTACTTCAACATCTACTGCGAGCAATCGAAGTATTTTGTCGTGGATAGAATCATAATCACCATCGGTATAGAATTCAGAAACAACAGAGCCAATCGTATCATCAAGCATATTTAGCAGGTCTCCGGTAATCCCCACACCGAGCAGGGCGTGCCTTCTGCGGCTGTAGACCACCGAGCGCTGATTGTTCAGGACATCATCAAACTCTAGCTGGCGTTTTCTAATGCTAAAGTTATTCTGTTCAACCTTACTCTGGGCTTTCTCAAGTGACTTGCTAACCCAGGGATGCTGGATCACTTCGCCTTCCTCAAATTTTAAGCGGTCCATTACATTGGCCACACGTTCGGAGCCAAAGATCCGCATCAAATCATCCTCAAGAGAGACAAAGAACTGTGATTCTCCCGGATCACCCTGCCGGCCTGATCTACCGCGAAGCTGCAAATCTATTCTGCGTGATTCGTGGCGTTCGGTGCCTAAAATAGCCAGGCCTCCGAGTTCCTTAACTCCTTCACCCAGCTTGATATCCGTACCACGGCCTGCCATGTTGGTGGCGATCGTCACGGCTCCGGGCTGACCGGCGTTGGCTACTATGTCACTCTCACGATCGTGCTGTTTGGCGTTGAGAACGTTGTGCGGGACCTTAGACCGCTTTAACATGCGGCTCACGGTCTCTGAAACTTCCACACTAGTGGTACCCACCAGAACGGGCTGCTTCTTCTCATTATACTCTTTGATCTTTTCGATTATGGCATTAAAGCGTTCCCGCTTGGTCCTGTAAACCAGGTCTTCATGATCAAGACGCTGAATCGGTTCATTGGTAGGAATTTCATTGACTTCAAGTTTATAGATCTCGTGGAATTCGCCTTCTTCCGTAACAGCCGTACCGGTCATACCGGCAAGCTTGTGATACATACGGAAATAGTTCTGAAGGGTAACCGAAGCGTAAGTCTGGGTTGATGCTTCAACCTTTACATTTTCCTTGGCCTCAATCGCCTGGTGCAGGCCATCGGAGTATCGCCTGCCGGAAAGGACCCGGCCGGTGTGCTCATCAACAATTTGGACTTTGCCTTCAGTAACGATATATTCATCATCCCGTTCAAACAGGGTATAGGCTTTCAGAAGCTGGTTGACCGAGTGAATGCGTTCGCTCCGTTCGGAAAAAAGGCGGTAGATTTCAGACATTCGGTCAGCGCGTTCTTTGCGCAAGGCCTCCTGTTTTTTGGCGACCTGCTCTTCCCGGTATCCTTCACTGAACTCTTCGTTGGATTTAATGCTTTTTACTTCTTCAAGCTCCCTGGTTTCATATTCCTTTTCCATAACGGAAGTTTCTTCCCCAAGGTCCGGAATTACGAAGAAATCAGGATCTTCGGTGGATGGAGTGATTAATTCACGTCCCATTTCCGTCATTTCAATCGTATTTTGCTTGACGTCGACCGCGTAGTACATGGCTTCATCAACGAGGTGCATGTTTTTTCCGCTATCCTGCAGGTAGTAGTATTCGGTTTGCTGGGTAAGCTTTTGAAACTGCGGCTCCTGCATCATCTTCAGGTATTTGTTGCTCTTCGGAAATCCGCGGCGGGCCCGGAGCATAGCCAGGCCGGCCTCATCTTCTTTGCCTTCGTCCAGGGCTTTCTCTGCCTGGTTCAGGAACTTGGCAATCAGTTTCTTTTGTTCATTAACGAGACGCTCGACTTTAGGCTTCAGCTCGGTGTACTTCTGGGTCTGGTTATCTTGTGGTACCGGGCCGGAAATAATAAGTGGTGTTCTGGCCTCATCGATCAATACGGAATCGACCTCATCAATAATGGTGTAGTGATGACCGCGCTGCACCAGCTGGTTTTGGTTAATGACCATGTTATCACGCAAGTAATCAAAACCGAATTCGTTGTTGGTCCCGTAGGTGATGTCGGCTTTATAGGCATTGCGACGGGCTTCACTGTTGGGATCATAACGATCAACGCAATCAACCCGAAGGCCATGAAAATTAAAAATAGGTTCGTTCCATTCGGTATCACGTTTGGCCAGGTAATTGTTGACTGTAACGATATGGACGCCGCGGTCAGCCAGTGCATTCAGGTAAGCCGGGAAAATGGCTACAAGAGTTTTACCCTCACCGGTTTTCATCTCGGAGATTTTGCCTTGGTGCAGAACAATGGCACCGAGCAGCTGCACATCGTAAGGGACCATATTCCATTCGGTTTCGGTACCCGCGACTTTCCAGCTTTTACCAACAAACCGACGACAGGTTTCTTTGAGAACGGCAAAGGCTTCGGGTAGAATTTCCTCAAAGGTTTCTTCAAGAATTTCCAGCCATTCTTTGTCCAGTGACTCAAGTTCTTCGTTAAGGTCGTACCGCTGGTCCATCGTCAGTTCATGCTCGTCGCTGAACGTTTCGAGCTTTTTACTGATTTCGTCTTTGCGTTCCTGGGCCTCACGAGTGGCTTCGCTAATTTCTTCTTTGAAGCTCTGGGTTTTGGCTTTAAGCTCGTCATCGGTGAGGGCTTTCATTTCATCCTCATAAGATAATATTTCTTCGACAACGGGCTGCAACCGCTTCAGGTCCTTTTCACTCTTGGATCCAAATATCTTTGTAAATCTGTTTAGTAGTGTGTCTAACATGCGAAACGCAATTTTTGTTTAATTAAGATAATCCTGTAAAATAAGGAGTAACGACGTAGGGATAAAGGATATTAGCAGAAGGCTGTTTTATCCCGATCCCGCTGTGTTCGTCAACATAATCAATAAATTTGATCTGTCTAAGCAAAATCACTCCTGAAAAAATAATATGTTGAAGCTTTAATTATAATATACTTACGTGTTATACATTCATTAATTGTTTAAAATTCATGATATAAAGGGGTTAAAATGCCTCAACGAGGCGGCAGAACCTAGGCGGGGATTATTATATGGGAGTAGTTTGGGTTTATGAGTTCATCCTTAACCACCCCCTGGCCCCCTCCTTAAAAAGGAGGGGGAAGTCTTTGAGGTCTATGGCTTGGCAAATTTTAGAGGTAATGAGTTTGAATTCAAAACATCAGAACACACTCATTACCACTGGAAACCCACGTTCCCCTCCTTTTTAAGGAGGGGTCAGGGGTGGTTATCCTATGAACATGAG
>JBBDMV010000083.1:0-22344 GCA_040878115.1 Balneolales bacterium | reverse complement strand
ATTAGAGATTAGGTACTTCAGGCTTTTTTGCTATTTATCATTGCGCTGATAGCTGACGCATTTTTGCGTCTTCTTTACGTCGCGTTCCTGAAGATAGGTTTAAGCTCATAAATATTAAGCGAACTCAGGTTGTTAAGTTATTTTGTTCTTAACAACTCTCCCGCAGGTATTTTTTTAAGGGTAACTTAGTCCCTGGCCGTAGTTTCCATAGCCGGGAATGGTAACGGGTAAGACACCACGGGGATTATTTTTGCCAAAGATGGTTTCGATGGCTGCTTCAATTACAGGCTCAGAATCAGAATATGCAGCTAGATATGTCTTAACATCGGGTACCGCGCTTATGAAATACGGATCACCGAAAGAAGTAAGAACAAACGGTTTGTTCATATTAGCAATGGACCTCAAAGCTTCTATATTCTCATCGGGGATGCCGATATCCCCGGCACCCGAACGCGACAGAATATAAGAAGCCCCAATAATGATATCAGCTTCTTTAGCCTTTTTAAGTAGTGCCTGTATTTCTTCTTCATTGCTTCCCGGGTCAAGCTTTACGACTTCAACGGGCCCGTAGTTCCTTCTGAAAAGTTCCGCAAAATAGAGTCCTGTGGGTTGACTTGGCTGCCCGAAATCAGCACGGGTGGTCAATAACATTTGATTTTCCCGATCAGTGATATTTACGATTAAAACATTCTTGCGGTCCCCGCGACTCAGAGGAAGAACATTGCCATCATTTCGTACCATAGTGATCGAATGGCGGGCAACTTCACGGGCAAGTTGCTGATGCTCCTCGTTGGCTATGATGCCACGGATCTCGTTCACGTCGATGAAGCGATTTTTATTCAATCCAGACCATTGTTTTGCCGAGAGAAGTCTTATTACAGACTGATCAATCCTTTCCTCCGAAATCCCTCCCTGCTTTACGGCAGACACCACCGCGTTGATGGCTTCACCTGGCTTGGGCGGCAGAAGGATTATATCAGCGCCCGCCTTAATAGCCATTACAGCAGCCTCCCCCACTGAGTAATTGCTTGTTATGCCGTGCATGTCCATGGCATCGGTAACAATAAGGCCGGAGAATCCCATATCTTCGCGAAGCAGGTCCGTCATAATACGTCGTGAAAGCGTGGCAGGAAGACCATCTTCTTCTGTAAGCTTTGGTAATGCAATATGAGCAGTCATCACCGACATCAAACCGTTATCCACAGCATGACGGAATGGGACCAACTCGATCTCGTTAAGCCGTTCAATATCGTAAGGAATTACCGGTAGATCGATGTGTGAATCAGTACCTGTATCGCCGTGGCCGGGAAAATGTTTGCCCGTTGAGATCATACCGCCATCGTGTAGCCCGCGCATATAGGCTTCACCCATTTTAGAGACCAGTTCGGGGTTTTCGCCAAAGGAACGCACATTAATAACCGGATTGCCGGAATTGTTGTTCACATCAAGGACCGGCGCGAAGTTTTGATGAATACCTAATGACCGGCCTTCCCTGGCGATCGCCCTGCCGACCCTATAGGAAAGATTTTCGTCCCGGGCTGCACCGAGTGCCATATTGACGGGGAAAATGGTGGCGCGGTTAATACGCATGGAAACCCCACGTTCAAAATCTGCACTATTCAATAAGGGAACCTCCGAACGTTGCTGCATATCATTGGTATATGATGCCAGTTCAAAGATTTCACCCTGAAAAAAAGAAAGTCCGCCTACTTTTAGGTCTTCAACATAATGCACCATTTCTTTATAGCGATCAGAGTCTTCACTCAGGTAATAAGAGTTGACCCTGGGAACTATTAATTGGGCTACTTTTTCTTCTAATGTCAGGCTTGCAAGCGTGTTTTGTACCCAAATTGACTCTTCTGTCAGCAGATGATCGACATCTTCTTTAGACTCAATATGAGGTATAGCATTAACTGTTTCTGTACCCGGACCTGCTCCAGGCTGAGCGGCACAAGAGGTTAAGACCATAAGTAAAAGGATGACAACAAAGGCAAAAAGTACGGATGGTCTCATTTCTAATCGTTCCTAAATATTATGTTTTTATTCTGTGAAGGTGCGGTCATCCGCAAGGCCAGGTCCACAGCTCCGTCTATGGCCTCTCTGCTGAATGGAATGACTGAAGCGGGATAGGGGAGGTTTTTGATATGCTGCATAAGAATGCGACGATAGATAGTGTCACTTTCCAGCATTCCCCCTTTTAACGTGATGGGGACCTTTTGCATTTTAGAAAAGCCCGCTAAGAAATGTTGCACCATGTCAGCAAGTCCGGCGGCAGCCTGGTTTAGCACGTCTAGCGCGTTTTCGTCTTTATTCATAGCGGCCTCAAATACAGGCCGCGTTAATGTGGACGGTTTTATTTTCTCAGAATAAACTTTATTAATCAGGGATTCCGGCGAATCAATCCCAAAGGATTCGGAGAACCGTGCAAGCAGCTCGCTTTTTTGGGCACGGCCATCAAATATCTGGCCCAGTTTCTGCAATGCTTTTAATCCGATGTCGGAACCGCTGCCCGGATCCCCTAAAACAGGCCCCCAGCCACCCATCCGGGAGATTTCCCCATGAATGTTCCTGCCGTAAACAATGGATCCCGTACCGGCTATAATAATTATCCCCGGATCTTCTCCGTAAGCCGCCTCCAGAGCAATATCAGCGTCGCTGACAATAGTGATTTTTGTGTTAGGCAGATTAAGCTTCTTCTTCAAATCATTGTAAACAGATGTACGGTCTGATGCTCGCCCGGCACCAGCCAAACCAACGGCAATGGATTTAACATCCTGAAGCTCGCATTGAGCTTTATCACAGAGCATGGTAACCACTTCCTGGAATATATCGGCACAAGCCGAAGCCCCGATTACTTGCATATTAGACGATCCCCCATGGTGTTCAGCCAGAATTACCTTATCGCCGTCGGTCAAACGACCTGCTGTTTTGGTCCCACCACCGTCGATGCCAATTATCAGAGGCTTCCTTTCCATTCATTCAAAGATGTTCGTCAGTTTGGCCCAAGGCCAGCCTGCTCTTAATAATTTAATTTATAATCCTTAAAGTAATGAATAAAATTACAAAAGATTAACCCGAAAGACTGCTAAAGAGAACTGCTTTTGTTTCCTTTCGCTTACGATAAGCTGTGTATAAACATCCCGTTCGTCTAATTTTCAATAGGACAATAATCTATAAATCCCGCCTGGTTATGCACAGGCGAAAAAGGGCGTGGACAAATGGATGCGTTCATGAACATGATTAATCGGAATTAGGCCACCCGGCAGTGCCATGAAGCCGGACATTGGCTAGTTCAACGCCGTATCAAGACCATATCAACACTGTATCAAAGCCGTATATATACGGTGTTGATACGGCTTTGATATGGTCTTGATATGGCGTTGATAGAGGCGAATTAAAGCCAAACCGGCCATAATCTAAACTTCCTCACTGCAAGCCCGAAAAACTTGACAACGAATAAAAATAAGTTTTACATTAGTCGGTGTTAACGATAACATTGTTTTTTTCTAATTAGAAAATCGATTTCATGATTTAAAAAAGCGGTTCCACGATTACGATAGCGATAAGCACCCATACCATGTAGCATGGTTCTAATCTGGTGTACTTTGAATATTAACGTAAAAAGTGACGGGCAAAGGAAAATGCTTCTTGAGATATGGATGTCTCTCATCCGGATAACCTTTTAGAATGTGAAGCATGTTTGAACTTATGGTAAAGGGTGATATTCAGAATTTTATCAACTGAAAAATTAACCAGGAAAAATAAAATGAATAAAAATTACATGTACATATTGGGCCTGTCGATTGGGTTCCTTGCCTCTTGTGCAGCAAACAATGAACCCAATACGGGGCCGTGGTCGGTTGAAAAGGCCAATGACTGGTATGAAGAAGTCGGTGGCTGGTTAATTGGCGCCAATTTTTCGCCCAGTACCGCGATCAATCAACTTGAAATGTGGCAGGAAGATACGTTCGATCCTGAAACTATCGATCGGGAATTGGGTTGGGCTGCAGAATTGGGGTTTAACTCAATGCGTGTTTATCTGCATGATTTGGCCTGGAAGGAAGGCCCGGATGGTTTTTTAGACCGAATAGACCAGTTTCTGGACATAGCGGATAGTCATGATATTGGAATTATGTTCGTTCTTTTTGATGGGGTTTGGAACCCTTATCCGGAGCCCGGAAAACAGCCTGAACCGACACCGCATGTACACAATTCGGGATGGGTGCAGAGCCCTTCAGCAGATGTTTTGAGTGACCCCGCTCAATGGGGTTATCTGGAAGATTATGTGAAAAGTGTTATTGGCCGTTTTCGAAATGATGATCGTGTCCATGTGTGGGATATTTATAATGAACCTGACAATACCAATGGCAGCTCCTACGGTGATATTGAAATTGAGGATAAGCAGGAACGGGCATTTGAGTTGCTAAAAGCTGGTTTTGAATGGGCAAGGGAAGCAAAGCCGGGCCAGCCTATAACATCCGGTTTGTGGTATGGTGATTGGTCGGACCACAACGAGCTGAAAGCGATGGATAAATTTATGGTCGAACAATCTGATGTTATTACTTTTCACGCTTATGATGGACCGGATGTAATGCGTGAGCGTATAGAGAACCTGCAACGCTACAACAGGCCCATACTCTGTACCGAATATATGGCCCGGCCAAGGGGCAGTACGTTCGAAACCGATCTTCCTATACTTAAAGAAGAAAATGTAGGTGGTTATAACTGGGGTTTCGTTTCTGGTAAATCACAGACCATCTACCCATGGGATTCATGGGATAGCACCTATACGGCTGAACCGGAACTTTGGTTCCACGATATCTTGCGTGATGATGGATCACCCTATATTGAAAAAGAGGCGGAACTTATCAAAAGTTTCACAAAAGGTGTTTGAGCATGAGATGAGAGCCTGGGAGTTGAGCAAATTAACGGACGAAGTTTATTCGTCACAGCCCATATATTTTAAAGTTAAATGAAAAGGATTATGAAATTCTTCAAGAAATCCCCTCTATTGCTTTCAGTTGGAATAATGGCATCTACCGGATGTGGACCTGTAAAGCATTCCGGAACTGAAACCGCTGTAATACCTCTTGAGCGTTCAGATTTCCAGACAACCATTGATGGAAAAGGAACGGACCTTTTTACGCTTCAAAACAGCAGTGGAATGAAAGCAGCGATCACAAACTACGGAGGCCGCCTCGTAAGTTTAATGGTGCCGGACCGTGAAGGGAACTATGATGATATCGTGCTGGGGTTTGACAGCATAGATGGATATTTAAATGCCATTGAGATCTATTTTGGGGCCTTAATTGGGCGCTATGCCAATAGGATCGGGCAAGGGGAGTTTGGGCTGGATGGAAATACATACCAGTTGGACCAGAATAATGACGGTAATCATTTGCACGGAGGCCCCGGCGGATTTCACAACGTGGTTTGGGATGCCGAACAGCTTGACGACCAGAATTTGAGATTGCAATACATTTCTGAAGATGGTGAAGAGGGATATCCCGGCAGGCTAACGGTAAGTGTTCTGTACAGCCTAACCAGTGATAATGAGCTACGTATTGATTATACAGCCATAACGGATGAAAATACGGTGGTGAACTTGACAAACCATGCTTTCTTCAATCTAAAAGGTGCCGCAGGAGGGACCATTAATAACCATCAACTAATGATAAATGCAGACGACTATACCCCCGTCGATGCTACGCTTATTCCAACGGGTGAGATAGGACCCGTAGAGCATACCCCTTTTGATTTTAATGAAATGACACCCATTGGAGAACGGGTTGAAGCTGACGATCCTCAACTGGAACATGGTTTAGGTTACGATCATAATTTTGTACTTGCTAAAAAAGAGGGACAGCCATTAGGCCTGGCGGCGAAAGTATTTGAACCCAACTCCGGCCGAACGATGGAAGTATACACGACAGAGCCTGGAATTCAGTTTTACGGAGGGAATTTTTTGGATGGCAGCGATATTGGAAAAGAAGGGAAACCTTATGAATATCGAACAGCATTTTGTCTGGAGCCGCAACATTTTCCGGACTCGCCTAATCAGCCTCAGTTCCCTTCGGCGATGCTTAGGCCAGGTGATTTATATCAGACCATGTCGGTGTACCGGTTTTATTCGGAATAACTTTATCACTGTTCTGTAAAACTTAGAAAACATTAAATACTATGAAATAAGCACATGAACTTTTCCCCGTTAGATTTCATTGTCTTCTTTGGTTATATCTTTATCATCCTGTTTCTGGGCTTATGGATAGCCAGGCGTAAAGGTACCGGAGATTCCGAAGGATATTTCCTGGCCAGTAAATCGTTGCCTTGGTGGGCCATTGGAACTTCGCTTATAGCCGCCAATATTTCGGCTGAACAAATGATAGGCATGTCGGGTTCGGGTTTTGCTATTGGCCTGGCTATTGCCAGTTATGAATGGATGGCAGCCCTTACCCTCATCCTGGTAGCCAAGTTCATGCTGCCTATTTTTATTAGAAGGAACATCTATACGATGCCACAGTTTTTGGAATCCCGTTTTGATGGAAGGGTTCGCGTCAGCCTGGCCGTATTCTGGATCCTGGTCTATGTTTTTGTGAACCTTACATCGGTCTTATATTTAGGAGCGCTTAGTTTGCAGACTATTATAGGGATAGAGCTGATTTATGGAATAATAGGGCTTGCTACCTTTTCAGCTATATATACCGTATATGGCGGACTCAAGGCCGTGGCCTGGACCGATGTTGTACAAGTGATTTTTCTCATAGGCGGTGGTTTGCTCACCACTTATATGGCCTTGAATGCCTTTGGTGACGGTGCCGGAGCCATTGCCGGTTTCAGTGGTTTGGTGCAGGAGGCCCCGGAGAAATTTAATATGATCCTGGATAAAACCAGCCCTCATTATCAGGAACTCCCGGGACTGGGGGTATTAATCGGCGGACTCTGGGTGGCCAACATCAGCTATTGGGGTTTCAACCAATATATTATTCAAAGGGCACTGGCTGCCAAAAGTATTGGTGAAGCCCAGCGTGGGCTGATGTTCGCGGGGTTCTTGAAAATCCTTATGCCACTTATTGTTGTTGTGCCGGGTATTGCCGCCTATGGCCTCGGCGCGGATATACTTCGGCCGGATGAAGCTTACCCCTGGTTGCTGGATAACTTTGTGGTTTCGGGAGTGAGAGGGCTTGCATTTGCAGCTCTAATAGCGGCCATTGCATCCTCATTAAGCTCAATGACCAACAGTACTTCAACCATTTTTACCCTGGATATTTACAAGACCTATTTCAACCGTGACGCATCAGAGAAAACGCTGGTAAGAACAGGACAAATAGTAAGCTTTCTCGCTATTTTCCTTGCAGTACTGGTAGCTCCGCTATTAAGTACTCTGGACCAGGCTTTTCAGTTCATCCAGGAATTTACCGGCTTTATTAGTCCGGGTGTGGTGGCCATTTTCCTTCTGGGGCTTTTTTGGAAGAAAGCTACAGCCAATGCCGCATTGTGGGCAGCCATCCTGACCATACCGTTATCTTTTGGGTTCAAATGGTTAATACCGGCTTTGCCTTTCCTTGACAGGATGGGCATTGTTTTCCTCATCCTTTGTGCCGTAATGGTTATTATTTCACTGATTGAAAGCAGGCAAGCAGAGCAGATCAGTATAGATGGGCCAGAGAATGGTGATGTAGCTCAGCTTGTTGGCAAAACAAAGGCCAACCCTAAAGCGGTATACTACGAGAAAAGCTGGTTCCATACCGATACGTCATTCAATATAGGTTCGATAGGCATTTGTGCCATTCTGGCCATTCTCTATATCTTATTCTGGTGATCGAATGAGAGAATTGGTGAAAATAATTAGCGAAACCTTTCAAAGCCGCTTTCAGGCGGTGCCATTGATTGTTCATTCGCCAGGAAGGGTTAACCTGATCGGTGAGCATACGGATTACAATAATGGCTTCGTTCTCCCAGCGGCAATTGACAGGGCCATTGTTCTGGCAATCGCCCCTAATGGAAGCAACAAAATAAGGCTCCATGCTGTGGATATGCAGTTTGGAAATTTTGAAACGGAACTAACCGGAACGTATGAACGAACAGAGGTCCATTGGGTGAATTACATCCTCGGTGTTGTAAGCGAGCTTGCGAAATCCGGTAAACACATTGGTGGATTTGATTGTGTGTTTGGAGGCGATATTCCCATTGGTGCGGGCCTTTCCTCCTCGGCTGCATTGGAAGGCGGGGTGATCTTTGGATTGTCGAAGTTGTTTGATCTTAAGATATCCAGAATGCAAATGGCGTTGATCGGCCAGAAAGCAGAGAACCGGTTTGTTGGGATGCAGTGTGGGGTTATGGACCAGTTTAGCAATATATTCGGTAAAGAAGATCATGTAATGAAGTTGGATTGCAGGTCGTTGGAATATGAATATTTTCCTTTTAAAAGGGAGGATATCAGCATATTATTATGTGACACAGCCGTGCGCCGTGAACTTACAGGATCTGAATATAACGTCAGGCGAAGCCAGTGCGATGAAGGAGTTCAGCAATTGCGGGTGTTTTCTTCGTCCATTTTAAGTTTGAGGGATGTGTCATTGGCATTGTTGGAAAAGCACCGTATGGACCTTAAGCCCGTTGTTTACAATAGGTGCCGGTTCGTGGTTGAGGAAAACCAACGGGTCCTGGAGGCTTGTACCGACCTTCTGAATGCCGATCTGGCATCGTTTGGCAAAAAAATGTACCAATCACACTATGGTTTGAGGGACCAGTATGAAGTGAGCTGCAAGGAGCTGGATATTCTGGTTAATGCCACTGAAAAGCTAGATGGGGTCCTGGGCTCCCGGATGATGGGCGGAGGTTTTGGGGGTTGTACCATCAACTTGGTCATCAGGGGGCATGAAAACAAAGTTGTGGATGCCTTAAGCAATGCATACAAAGAAAAAGCGGGAAGGGATTTGCAAACCCACATCGCCAAAATAGGTAAAGGTACACATGCGAACCCTAAATGAATATGGTAGTCGATGAGCAGTAATGACCGTTTTGATCTCACGAAGCATCCCCACCGGCGATTAAATATACTTACCGGCGAATGGATCCAGGTATCACCACACCGGACACAGCGGCCCTGGCAGGGGAAAGAAGAAAATGCCCATTCAACAAACCGTTCCGGTTATGACCCCAATTGTTATCTATGCCCTGGCAATACAAGAGCAGGTGGGCAGAAAAACCAGGATTATGATTCCGTTTTTGTGTTTGATAATGATTTTGGTGCCTTGTTGGAGGATACTGCGTCAGCAGAGTTAAATAATAACGATCTGTTGATCGCCAGGTCTGAAAAGGGAATTTGCCGTGTAGTCTGCTTCTCTCCACAACATGACTTGACCCTGCCGGAGATGGACCATGCTCAAATACTGGATGTGGTAAATCTTTGGGTGGGCCAATATAATGAACTGGGCCAAAAACCTTTTGTCAATTATGTGCAAATATTTGAGAATAAGGGTGAAGTAATGGGATGCAGCAACCCTCATCCACATGGACAAATATGGGCCCAGGAGACCATACCTGAAGAACCGGCTAAAGAACTTAGAGAGAAGAAAAAATATTACAATGGTCATGGATCAACACTTTTAGGTGATTACCTGGACCTTGAGCTGAAGCAAAAGGATCGCATCGTTGTTGAAAATGAGGATTTTGTTGTATTGGTCCCATTCTGGGCATTTTGGCCTTTTGAAACCATGGTTGTCAGTCGTCGTCCCTTTGCGGGGTTTGATGATATGAGCGAAACCGAAAAAGGCTCACTGGCCGACATCGTAAAAAAAATCACTACTATATACGATAACGTCTTTACGACTTCTTTTCCTTATTCTGCGGGCTTTCACCCAGCACCTACTGATGGCGAGCCTCATCCGGAATGGCATTTCCATATGCATTTTTACCCTCCCTTATTGCGCTCGGCCACTATTAAGAAATTCAGTGTAGGCTATGAAATGCTTGCCAATAAACAGCGTGATATAACTGCCGAAGTAAGCGCAATGATGCTAAAGAAACAATCAACAGTCCATTATAAAAAAGGATAGGATAAAACTTGGTGCAGGCTATTACTGTACATCCCTGATCTGAAATATATCACAACCGGTTATGGGCCTGGTTATTGAAAAGACGCAAATTACCGAACCATCAGAGTTAATGTTAAAATAGATTTTATAATTGAGTTCAAATACTACTTTAAAGCAAATAGCAGACGAATTAGGTTTGTCGGCTATGACCGTTTCAAGAGCTATAAACAATCGTTCAAATGTAGGAAAAGAAACGCGAAAAAGAGTTCTTGGTGCAGCGAAGAGGCTGGGATACAGCCCTAATCATATTGCCAGGAGCTTGGTATCAAAAAAATCCTTTTCCATAGGGGTCGTTATTCCAGAGATTTCTCATTCGTTCTTTCCTGAAGTTATCAGTGGCATAGAAGAAGTCACTTATGGTAAAAACTATCAGCTATTATTAACGCAGTCGGCCGAAGATCATGAAAAAGAAATTAAATCGATAGAGATGCTAAGATCCAAAAGAGTAGATGGGATTTTGGTCTCTTGTGCGCAGACTACCGAAGATTTTAGTTATTACCAAGAGGTGATTCGTTCAGGGCTGCCCTTTGTTTTTTTTGACCGGTGTGCTGAAGGTATAGGTGCCAGTTGTGTGAGTGTGAATGACAGGCAAAGCTCACGAGGAATAACGCAGCACTTAATTGATCACGGGCATAAAAAGATCGCGCATTTAATGGGCCCTTCTAAACTATCAATAGGTATCGAACGCTTAGAAGGGTTTAAAGAGGCATTAAGAGGTAGTGATTTGCCCATAAATCCCAAATGGATTGTAGAAAGTGGTTTTAAAGAGCAAGGTGGCTATCAAGCTATGGAGCAAATATTGAGCTTGTCACCTGAAGATCGGCCAAGTGCCCTTGTGGCTGCTAATGACCCTGTCGCAATTGGTGCTATGGAAGCACTTGCTGAAAACGGATTGTCCATTCCAGAAGATATGGCCATTGTGGGCTTTTCAGATGATATTCGCTCTCCTCTTTTGCCATGCCCATTAACTACTGTACAGCAGCCTGGTTACCAATTAGGGATGAAAGCTGCAGAGAAGCTCATGAATGTTATTGATGGAAAAAATGGATTCATTGAGAACATTGAAGTCCTTACCAAAAATATATATAGGGCCTCTTGTGGCTGTTAATGTGGTGGGATGTGCTCACTTGTTGATGTTTACCCCTGATAATTCCGTCAAAATTTCTTATATTCCCCTGCCTATTAAAATTGGATTATCCACAGGGATGTTAGCTTGCCACTTGCGATTATTAAAAAAACAGCTGATTTATCCCCGCAAAAAAGGAAATATTTATGAAGGAAGTTAAAAGCGATTTAGCTAAAACAAAAAAACTATTTGACACCGGTTCAGGACAAGCCTACATGTATAGCCTGAAAGAACTCGATAAACAGAGTTTAGGAAATATAAACAGGCTGCCATTTTCTATAAAAATATTACTGGAATCTGTGTTACGTGAGTATGATGGATATACCGTTACGGAACAGGATGTTAAAAACCTGGCCCAGTATGACCCCATCAAACCGGCCAGCACCGAAATACCGTTTAAGCCGGCCCGGGTAGTATTACAGGATTTTACCGGCGTTCCCTCTGTAGTTGATCTTGCCGCTTTAAGGTCGGCCATGAGCCGTATGGGTGGCAAGCCAAATTCCATCAACCCGCAAGTACCTGTTGACCTGGTGATCGATCACTCCGTTCAGGTTGATAATTTCGGCATGGACGCTGCATTTAAACTAAACAGCGAGATAGAATTTGAACGAAATCGAGAGCGCTACGAATTTTTACGCTGGGGACAAAAAGCTTTTGACAATTTTAGCGTGGTTCCTCCTGCGAGGGGTATTGTTCATCAGGTAAATCTTGAGCATTTAGCCAAAGGTGTATTCACCAAAGTAATACAAAACGATTTAATTGCTTACCCGGATTCACTAGTCGGAACGGACTCTCATACTACGATGATCAACGGCCTTGGGATCGTAGGCTGGGGTGTTGGTGGAATTGAAGCGGAAGCTGTGATGCTGGGACAGCCGATTTATATGCTCATGCCGGAAGTTGTAGGTTTTAAAGTAACCGGCGAATTGCCTGAAGGGGTAACCGCTACCGACTTGACGCTCACCGTTACCCAGATGCTGCGTAAAAAAGGGGTTGTAGGTAAATTTGTGGAGTTTTATGGTGAAGGCCTCAGCAACATGAGCCTTCCCGACCGTGCCACCATCGCCAACATGGCTCCCGAATACGGTGCCACCGTAGGTTTCTTTCCCATCGACTCGGAGGCCCTTCGTTACATGCGTCGCACCGGGCGGTCCGAAGAAACCCTGGAACTTGTAGAACGTTATACCAAAGAACAAGGCCTGTTCCGCTCAGATGACGTGGAAGAGCCCATGTTTAGCGATACGATGCACCTGGACCTTTCCACCGTAGAAACATCCGTTGCGGGGCCTAAACGTCCGCAGGATCGTGTACCGATGCGTGAATTGAAGCAATCTTTTAATGAATCATTGGTCTCTGATGATCAGACCGCGGGATTTGCCCTCACTCAGGAAAATCTGGCGAAACGAGGAACCTTTAAAAACGGCCAGACTATAGAAATGAAACATGGTGATGTGGTCATTGCGGCCATCACAAGCTGCACCAATACATCCAACCCCTCCGTTATGTTGGGTGCCGGACTAGTGGCTAAAAAAGCTCTCGAAAAAGGGCTGAAAGTCCCGCCTTACGTAAAGACTTCTCTCGCCCCGGGGTCACGGGTGGTGACCGAGTATTTGAACGAAAGCGGATTAACGCCACACCTTGACAAGCTTGGGTTCCAACTGGTAGGATATGGTTGCACGACCTGTATTGGCAATTCCGGCCCGTTACCTGAAGCTGTAGAAGCGGCCATTAACGAAGGGGATTTGATCGTTGCCGGTGTCCTTTCCGGGAACCGGAACTTTGAAGGCCGTATCCACCAGAATGTAAAAGCTAATTATCTGGCTTCACCACCACTGGTAGTAGCATATGCCCTGGCTGGTACTGTGGATATTGACCTTGTCAATGAACCTATCGGAAAAGGCAAAAACGGTGAGGATGTTTATCTTAAGGATATCTGGCCATCAACCGATGAGATCCTTGAATTTCTTGATAATGCCGTTCGCCCTGAGCTCTTCCACAAAATGTATGACGGTATTGCCGAGTCCAACGAAGAATGGAATAACATCCCCGTTACCGGAGCTGAACTTTATGAGTGGACTGATGATTCCACCTATATCCAGGAGCCTCCGTTTTTCGATGATATGACACCTGAAGCGGAGGAGATCAAGCCTATAGAGAATGCGCGCGTCTTGGTGAAAGTCGGCAATTCTATTACCACCGATCATATTTCACCTGCCGGTGCCATTAAGGCTGACACACCGGCAGGACGTTTCCTGATGGAAAGTGGGGTTAAGCAGTCGGATTTTAATTCTTACGGTTCACGTCGTGGGAATGACAGGATAATGACCCGTGGTACTTTTGCCAATGTGCGGCTTAAAAACCAGCTCGCGCCGGGTACCGAAGGTGGGTATACTAATTACTTCCCTGATGATGAAGTCATGTTTATTTTTGACGCCGCCCAGAAATATAAAGAGACCAATACCCCGTTAGTTGTTCTGGCAGGCCAAGAATACGGTACCGGCTCATCACGCGACTGGGCCGCCAAGGGTACGAACCTGCTTGGGGTCAAGGTAGTCATTGCCGAATCCTTCGAAAGGATTCACCGTTCCAACCTTGTTGGCATGGGTGTTCTGCCTTTGGAATACACGAAGGGAGAAAGCGCGGAGAGTCTTGGATTTGACGGTTCCGAAAGTTTCACCGTTGAACTTGTCGATAATTTGAAAGCCCGTCAGGGGATCAAGGTTGTGGCCAGGAAAGATGATGGCACTACTGTTGAATTCGACACGTTATGTCGCATAGATACCCCTGTTGAGGTTGACTATTTCCGAAATGGTGGTATCTTACAAACTGTGCTCAGAAAACGACTGAGTACGGAAGCGTAACCCACAATTAAATGTAGTACTTCACTACTTGCACATAAGCCCGAAAGTATTTTAATGCTTTCGGGCTTTTTATAATGTGCGAAAATGATGTTCTTATCTGGTTTATTGACCGATTAAATATTGTTCGCCTTCCCAGTTCATTATGAAGATAGCAACTCCTGAAGCCGCAGCATTTATTTCAGTATCATATTCGCCAAGAAGAGTTACGGCTTCCTCAAAATCATTACGAGTATTGTAGATGAAATATAAAGCGGGGGCATCATATTCGAAATCAGCTCCTAAATCGGAGGTCGATTGCGGATAAGGCACATACCCGCTGTCAGGAAAAGTGGTTTCTTGAAGGTTCAGACTATCCGCCAGGATGCCTTCAAAATCATCGCATGGGGCGCTGGACCCATCCGCTGTGCCACATAACAAAGCAAAAGAATTTTCCGGGAAACGCCAGCTTACTTCAAATGGAGCGCTTGTGAAATTACTTTCTTCTGCATTTACAGTTATTGAATCTTCTGTGATAGCGACATTGTATAAATCGGTGTTTTCTTCATAATTAATTTCGAGTAGATACTCGCCATTTTGAAGATCGGTGAAATTTGTTGAAGTTGCGGGACCTCCAGGTTCGGTGCAAAGATTAGGCCGGAAGATTCCTTCAAAATCATTCACGATCACTTCCCCACTTATTGAGAATTCGTTCAGAATATCATAGTTGGAACAAGGTTCCATATCTTCTGTTTGAAAATGAAACGCAACAGAAGGTGGGCCGATTTCAAGATGCGATTCGAAAACCTGTACCAAAACGTTACTTTCGATTGATCCAATTTCTTCTTCATCGTCTCCAGAATTTAAATTACAGCTAATTAAAGTGGTGGCAACGATGCAGGCTATAAGTATTCTTGTATGTTTCACATCTAATGGAGTTAATTGAAAATTTTAGACTTACATTAATATATGTATTTCTTGCATGAGACCTCCTATTAATAAAGAAGATTTAAAGATAAGCTTTTTCATTTAGCAGATGTGGCCGGGTTTAGTTCAAGCCTCTCATCGTAAACCTTCTTACTATTAAATTGTTTAAAGGAAATTTTAATAAATATTTAACGATATAGCTTCTCAGTTCCGGCCATTTTGATTTCTGGCCCAAAGCCATATTAAATTCTGCGCGTTTAATGGCTTTAGTTGCTTTCTTCCTATGCCTTTTTTCCCAATTGGAAAGAAACCTGCCCGATGAGTATTTTTGTTTTAAGGTATTTTGCAAGGCTTCCCCAAGATGCCAGGCACCCATCCAGCCTAAATTCATTCCTTGCCCGCCTATGGGGCTGACCACATGAGCAGAATCTCCTATAAGAAGTATCCTGCCCAGATTAAATTTGCCGGCCAGATAATGTTCTCCATCAAAATTGGAGAACATGGTGACCGTACTTTTATTAAGTTCGAAGTTCGTTCTTCTTAAAATGATTTCACAAAACTGCGGTAAACTGCAATCATGCACATCCTTGGGGAGTTCAGCCACCCATCTTCGGATATTTCCCGACAGGGGGAAAGACTCAACCAGACCAGAATTACCAATGTAAACTACGGCATTGCTTTCAAACTTTGTATTATCCTCAAAGTCACCCATGGCATAACGATAAGGATATTTACCGCCTTCAAAAGGGATATCTGATCTTTCACGAATAATGCTGTTTTTGCCATCACATCCGATAAGGTATGATGATGTAAGGTTATACTTTTTTGGTCCCTGGAGGTATTTAATCTCAACCTGATGTTCGCTTTGTCGGAAACTTGTTATTTCAAGCCCTCTTCTAATACAATCGGGAGCTTTTTCAAGCAATGCTTCTTGCAGGATCTGTTCCGTGTGATATTGTGGAAGCGTTAGTACATAGGTAAATGGTTTTGGGCATAAATCAAAATCCAGGGTCCCTATACAATGGCTTGCATCTCGAAATGCTTTCCCCTTCCTGATGCAAGTGCCTTTGTTTAGAAATTGCTCGCTCAAGCCGATTTCATCAAACAGCTCAAGTGAAGGGGGATGAATCCCGATGGAACGACTATGAGAATGGAGCGCAGCACGCTTCTCCAGAATAATGAAGCTCACCCCTAGCTGCATCAAGCGAAGGCCCAGAAACAGCCCTACAGGGCCTGCACCGACTATAATGACATCATAGTGCTCCCGAATAGTCATGAACTTTGAATTACAAGTCTGGTTGTTAAATCAATGATCATAAATCAATAATAAGCGGTAAGGGAAAAAACGGGAAACCTGCCATTTTTGTGGGGCAGCAGCTTTCAACTCCGGCTTGGTATAACTGCGTCTGATGGATCGCAATCCATCGGGCCTTGAGTACGAATGACGAAGAAATGGACCTACAAACAAGCTGAATCCAAGATAAGCAAGATCCCCCCGTTCAATATCATTAAAAAGGACACGTCTGGTAGAAAGTTTAGAAGTCTGTTGTAGTATGGCTAAAAGCCCGGACTGGTCCAAATGATGCAGTAAATGGTTGGATATTACAAAATCGAACTTCTGGTTTTTCTTTGTCATAGATTCAATTGTATCCAGCCTGAAGTCGACCTTCGGATCATGGGATAAGCTTTGGACATAGTTCACGGCGCGCTCATCGTTATCAATTCCTGTAATCATGAGATCAATCCCATCTCTCTTTGCCCAGCGAGAAAGACTAAGCGGAATATCACCCCCGCCAAAGCCGATATCAAGCATAGTGTTGGTCCGGTCAGTTTTAAAGCAGGGTAAAAGGTAACGGTCGTAAATAAAATGCCAGCGCGATATTAGAGGATTCATCTGCTTGAACTGCCGGTAAGTGTTTACGAGCTTTACCGGATCGCAATCAGGATCATCCATTTGTTCGGAAAGGTATTCTGCTCTGTTCTTAAGGAAAATGGGCATAAAGAAATTTGAAGGGTACGTAGTGAAGTTACCGTGCTGTGTGAGATGTTACATCAAATTTTGAAAGAGGGGTTCCTTTTGCTTGAGGAACTTCGAAAAGTCCGGTTTCAATAGTCAAACCCGGCCCAAAAGCCATAGCTAAAAGATTTCGGTTTTGATCAGAGTTTTCCAGGTTATCCAGTACATCTTTAAGAACAAACAGGATGGTAGCACTGCTCATGTTCCCATAATCTTTAAGGATCTTGCGTGATGATGTGATCTGATCATCTTTCAGGTCCATTCCCTGTTGGATTTTATCAAGTATTGCGCGCCCCCCTGGATGAACCGCCCAATGGCCAATATCGTTACCGTTTAATCCGGCATCATTAAGTTGACGGTCAATTATTGGCTTAATATTTGCTTTAATAATATCAGGGACGTATGTCGAAAGAATCATATCGAAACCCGTGTCGCCAATGGTCCAGGCCATGTCTTGTTCTCCGGTAGGGGTGATATCACTGCCAAGATGTTTAATCATCAAGCTATTGGAGTTTTCCCGGGGTTTGCGCGAACTGACTAAAACTGAAGCGGCACCATCAGCAAAAACTGAAGCCGAAATGATGAAATCAAGATCTTCGCGCAACTGTAAATGCAGAGTACAAAGCTCCAGGCAGACGATAAGCACAACCGCATTGGGATCCGCCTCACAAAAAGCCCTGGCCATTTTTAGAGCTGGGAAGGCCGCATAGCATCCCATAAAACCAATGTGATATCTTTGAGTTGAAGCATTCAATCCCAGCTCTTTGACGATATGGTAGTCGGGGCCGGGAGCAAAAAAACCGGTACACGAAACGGTAATGACGTGGGTGATATCCTGCTTGTCGAAACCCGGAGCTTCACGTATTGTCTTCTCGGCAAGATTGCAAAACATGGGCTTGGCCTCACGTATATAAACTTCATTGCGTGTTTTTGTGCTGGCAGAAGGGAGGGACTTGCCATCTTCATCAAAAAAGAGGGGAGGGTAACCGTTCAGATTAAAATCATGGACCACGCTATGCCGTTTTTCGATCCCTGAATGGCTGTAAATCCTGTGGATGATACTTTGAATACCCCTCTTCTCGCTAACATTGGTTTTCATCAGGTCACGGATAAACTCCTGCTTATAGCTTGTTTCCGGAACAGCGGTATCTATTTGATGAATATAAACGGACATATAAAGAAGTATCGTGAATGTAGGTTTGCATAATGATTTAACTAATAAAAGGTTAAAAAGATTTCCTGATACTTGATATCCCAAATATAGGAAGAATCTTTCTAGCCAGTCTGATAGGTGGGGTGAATGCACTCAACGCAAAGTTGTCAAATCTTCTCTCGTTGCTTGAAGGATGTTATTTTTATTCGAATCACTGGCTAGCAAGATTTGACAACTTTTGGAAACCATTTCGACTTCGTTTAGCTACGCTTCACTGCGCTCAATGTGACGTTGGTGGATCAGGATTAAATCCGGCCGTAGAGACGCAAGATGTTGCGTCTCTATCTGGTCAGTGCATTAAACCGAACGTTATGCAGCAAGGCTGCCACACTGAGTCCGGCTATGAGGCCGATCCACAAGCCCTCCGGACCGATTTCTAAATAAATACCCAGGAAGTAGCCAAGGGGGAGGCCGATAACCCAGTAAGCCAGCAGGTTTACGTACATGGGTATTTTGGTATCTTTTAAACCACGTAGGGCGCCATAACCGCTTACTTGCAAACCATCAGAGATTTGAAATATGGCAGCCATATAAATCAGGCTGATGGCGAAGGCCTGGACGTCCGCGTCATTCGTATAGATGCTGGTTATAGGACCGGGGAGTGTGAACATTACAATAGCTGTACAGCACATAATCAGCACGGAAAGCCCAATTCCGACAAAACCGGCGAAACGTGCGTTAGGCATGGAGCCCCGGCCCAGGGAATGGCCAACCCTTACAGTGATGGCTGTAGATAGCCCGAAAGGGACCATGAACGTTAGAGCAGCAATATTAATGGCAATTTGATGCCCTGCCACAGCCAATGTGCCCAGCGAGCCCATAAGGAGCGTGGTGAGGGCAAACATGGTCACTTCCATGGTGGAGCTGATGCCGATGGGGATTCCCAGTTTCAGAATTTCGGCCATGTATTGTTTGTCGGGCAGTTTAAAATTTTGGAAAACCTTAAAACGCTTATAGTTTTTCTTAGTGTAAGTATAGATAAAAAGGCTTGCAAACATAGCCCAAAGAACAAAGGCACTTGCCCATCCAGTGCCAACAGCCCCGAGCTCAGGGAACCCAAGCCTGCCATAAATAAGGGCATAGTTGCCGATGATGTTGAAGCCCAGACCTATTAACGCCACATACATGACAGGCCTGGAGTTGCCCAGAGATTCGTTGAAATACCGTAATGCCATAAAACCAAAGGCCCCTGGTAAACCCCAGGCAATGGCGCTGATGTACCCTTTGGTGATGTTTAGGGTTTCGGGTGCGATTTCCATAAATATCAAAAGGATATCAAGGTTGCGTAAGGCAAGTATCGCAGGAATTGACAAAATAAAGGCCAGCCAAATTCCCTGACGGACATTCTTCCCGATCAGATCAAATTGACGGGCTCCATATAGATGGGAAATAATGGGACTTAACGCCATCAGGATGCCACCACCAAGGGTATAAACCGGAAAAAACAGGCTTGATCCCAAAGCTATAGCTGCAAGATCAAGGGTCCCGTAATTTCCTGACATGACAGTATCAACAAAGCTCATCGACATATGCAACAGTTGTGCTGCGATGATTGGCAATCCCAGCCTCAAGGTTAGGTTGACTTCTTTCTTGACTTGTTGGAAATGTAATGATCTTTGTGACAGGTCGTATCTCATGCTTAATTGAAAAAGCGATTAAGATACGGAATTAACCGGAGAGGGTATGGTGACTTCTGAAATAAATAAGATTGAAGGAAAGTAGGGGTGCGTAAAACTGAAATGGGTACTGTTTTACAAGTTGGTCAACTCTAGTTCCTTTTTCACGCCGTCAATTATGTAATGGGCCACATCCACCAGTTCCAGGCCATCAGTTGGTTCGCTGATGTACGTAAAATCGACAAGTGCTTGTGTACACATAACATCTGAGGGGCGCCAGCTTTTCAGGCTAAGGTGTAGTTCATTTTCGTTAATGGTATAATTGACATCGTAAAGCTTGCTGCATCCATCAGGCAACCGTCCGGTTATTTTGAGCAGTAATTCACCATTATGCTCCATTTTTGACACGCTATCCACAAATACGCTTCCAGTATTGTAGTTTTCATCAGGGGGACTGGTTGCCGTTATCGTATCTTCAGGAAGTAGAGATTCAGGTAATTTCCCATTATCTGAATTCCCTTTACTTTCTTTGGATGAAGCGCAGGCAGCCATAATTACAAAAAAAGCCACATATGTTATGGATACGAAAAGCTTCATTTAATTATCGCTGATCCGGATTAATTTGGCATCATTCCACATTCGCTCAATTCCATAATGTTCCCGGCTTTCCTTGTTGAAGATATGAACAACAACGTTCACGTAATCCAGCACAACCCAGCGTTTAGCATCAAGTCCCTCTTTTCTCCATTCCCTTTCTCCGAGTTCTTCCATGGTTTTTTGGCTTACGTTGGAACTAATCGCTTTAATCTGGGTTTCGGATCCACCATGACATACAATAAAGTAATCCGTTAAAGTGGTAAGTTCTCTTACATCAAGGAGAACAATATCTTCAGCCTTTTTTTCAAGTAAGGCTGTTCCAATAACGTTTACCAGCTTATCAGAGTTTTTGAAATTACGTTGGTTATAATCGGTTTTTCTGACTTTAGTGTTTTGGGTCATGCATAAATTAATTTAGTTTTTCGAAATCTGAGCCTATCACTACAGTAGCGTCCAGGTAAAAATCATTAGAGGTCTCACGGATGATGTTGCGCTCACTTACACCAAGGGCATCAGCTATCTTTTTTGCGTTTTGATAATTACCTGCACGGTCAATTACCAACGTTTCAGGAATATCAAAAGTGTCAAAATTGGCAGATTCGACAACATCAAACCCACTTTGTCGTAATTTGGTGGTATAAAGAGAAGCAAGACCAGAAACCCCACAACCATTAAGGACTTCTATTTGGATGATGTTGCTGATCAACCGGGCGTCAACTTCGGAACGTTCAGCATCTATTCCCGGATGGTACATACGTATAACCAACGAAAATAACAGTGCAACAAGAAGCAGACTTAAGAAGCCCAGAATAGCGTTAAGAGTATAACCGGTTTTAATGTTATCGGTCATCCAGCAGAGTTAAAGGCGAGGTTATTATTACCATCCGCTATAAAAAGAATTGTGTCGGTCTCTGTAGGAGCGTTGGCCAAAACCATTATGATATCCATAGCCATATCCATATCTAACAGGTTGTTGCTGAAATGAAACACGGAAACGTGTGTTTTCATTTAGCTTGTAATTTAATTCAGCGTTTCTGATAACAACCTGTGCCTGATCGTTCCCCATGAGTCCTTGATTGTTCCCCATCATACTATTGCCAAAAGGTGAATGAGCTAAGCCCACATCAACCCGGCCATAGAAATCTTCATTGAATAGGAAATGCATGGTATTGGTGTAAAAGTTTTGGTTGTAGGTATTCCCACCCATGCTGCTCATGGACATCTCATAGGAATGGTCCATTTGAAAATTGAACAAGCCTAAAACTTTTTCATCACCTATGGGCCTGGTTTCTTTGGTAACGCTACCGGTTCTGTCAAATGTGGAAGGCTGGTCGGCTTTGAATTGTGCCAGAGCGTCCGATTGAACCCCCATAAATAATATGACTGTCAATAGCGGAGATATGAAATACGCTGTTTTTTTACTCATAGCACTAACTGATTAAGGAAAGAATTTTGGTTTAATACCAAACTTGCTTATTAAACGTAATTAAATTCAGGTAATTATACCAATAAAAATTACCCGACAGAAAAATAAAACATAACGCGAATATTAGTTTAATTAAAAGAAAGAATACGGCCCAATGTTCACGGATTAAGAGAAAGTATGAAACTTATTGACTATGAGCTAGTAACCCATTTAGCAAATGCATTTGAGTTGTTTCAAAGAAAGACTGCTTGTACATGTAAACTGATAAAAACTAATTTTAATTGGTAAGTGAGGAGGTGGAGGGATTCGAACCCCCGGTGCCTTTGCAGACACTACAGTTTTCGAGACTGCCCCGTTCGACCACTCCGGCACACCTCCTAATTCTATTTGTATGAAGGTCTTATTTCTCTTATTTTAATAAACTTTATTTTATTTTTACGCACATCGCTATCTAATATTTGAATATTTAAATGAAGCTCACAGATTTT
>JBBDMV010000082.1:0-22507 GCA_040878115.1 Balneolales bacterium | reverse complement strand
TATAAAGGTTAATAATTAAGGTTGACTAAAATGTATTTATACTTTTGATACACCCTCGTGCAATGATAACTAGTAAGCAACCCTGAAAGGGTTAAACGTATATTGCCTGGCCTTAATAAATTCATTTTATAACCGAACTCAGGTTACTAAGTTTAGCATGGAGTACTTTACGCAACCTGAGATGATATTGAGCAGCAGGGAGAAGGCATCGTTGATGTACCAACACACCTTATTGATCTTTCCATGTGGAGTGCTTTTCCTGGTCAGGCCATCGACTATCGGTAGCACGTTCAAATGTTGAATGCAAGGCGCTGGCCTACCAAATTATCGACCAACAACTGTAAGTGATCACAGGCCTTTTCACAGTTTCCGGATTTCCTGCAGGACCAAATCACTGATGGCGTGTTTCCTTACTACAGCAACGGAGATATCCTATTTTCCATACAGGGCCATCATATCCATATTTCTATTCAATGGGATTATGAAGCATCTGACGTAAGCAGGTAAAGTAACTTAAGAGAAAAGCAGGTTATTAGCGGTGCGAGCAGCTAGCAAAACTACAACTATAAAACCAATAACGAGAACAATTTTCATCCACATCGGGACCGCACGTGGACCGGTGAGATCAGGGCGGGTAACCAGGTAGATCATGGCCAATGCAAGTACCGGCAAGCCCAAAACGGTCAGTGCCTGTGCAAAAGTGATGACTTCTGCCGGAGCGCTGCCGCCGAATATTAACGCTATGCTCATGGCTATCAGCAGGGTTATAGCGGTGAATATACGGGTAGAGTTTTGATCTAATCGGCCACCATAGCCTAATCCATCAGCTAGTAATGTCCCCCCGATCATCGCATTAACCAGAAAAGAAGAAAATGCACCTGCAAAAAGTCCAAAGCTGAATAAAACCACCGCTGCCGGACCGAAAAACGGTTCGAGTTGTAATGCAACATCCCCCGCCGATCCAATTTCACTAGAGCTAACCGTGCCATGCAATACAGCAGCAGCACTAATCATGATAATCAAAGAGACTAAACCAAGGAGTCCAATACCCAGCAGCGAATCGGTCATTCCCTTTTTAACATCCTGGATTCCCCAGCCTTTTTCCTTCACCAGGTATGACTGGTAAAAAGCTCCTGCTATCGAAACGGTTGTGGCAAAAAAGCCTACCACTAACGTCCAGTTTAATGCCTGCCCCCCGAAGATGCCTGTGGAATGGAGGGAATAAAGCCATAGGCGATTTCCAGGAGTGATGGGCTGGCAAACACCAGGTTTATAAAAAAACCGATTAGCATGACCATCACAAGAATGATCATAAACTTTTCCACTGGTGAATATAACTTGCGCAACCCAAACAATACGGCAATGATGAACCCATTAAGCAGCAGAAGGATGCTGGCTGATGTCAATGGCCCCCGCACCTCTTCGCCAGGTTGGTTCGTTATCATCTCGATCAGCGGATCGAGCGCGAACAGAATTGCAGCGTTATTGGACGTTTGAAAGCTGGTAATGATCAAAAAGACGATCACACCAACAAATGCTGCGACCGGACGGCCCAAACGGTGCGCCAACTCATCGCAAAGCGTACGCTCGTAGATCGCCCCCAAACGTGCAGCGATCATAACCATACAAACCATCAGTGCAGTAGAAAGTAATGGTACCCATAGTAATGAGTAGCCGAACTCTACACCGATAGCCGACGCAAGGTAGATGCTACCGGGGCCTAAAACGACAGAGGCGACGATGATTGCCGGCCCGAGAGAGTTAAAAAATCCACGAGATTTCTGATTATTCTCATTATTGTTAACCGGTGAAGGATCGCTTTTAGGGGTGTAATTTTGGTTGGGGTAATTAGTCGGCTTTGGCATAAAAAGATATCTAAATTGAGAGGTTGGTTTTTAAATTATAACGCACCTTCGTGAGAGATGAACTTCTAAAAAACATAGAATAAGCTAAAACCTTCTTTTTACAACATCTAAACTTTATTGTAATACAAGAGGATGTATTCAGTATTGGGCAAACTTAAGCCCAATACTGATAATACAGCCGTATTCACATACACAACACCTATTGCTTGATATTTGCTGAATATTGTCTTTACTGCATTCATATTACCCGATTGTATTATTCAGGCAGCAAGACTAACGATTGTCAAACTGCAGCGATTTGCCTCATACTTCGTTCGGGACCACATATGGGTTTCGATATTTTCTTGTTAAATGCGAATCCGCTTCGGGATCATTAATAAACCTTTCGTCTTCACCATTAAACTTCAAACTGCGGCCCACACGATATGATATGTTGGCCAACAGGGGAATTGCTGATGAATAAAACCCTTCATTTATATCGGAGAGCAAGGTTTCGTTTTTACCCGATCTTATCCCATCAAGGAAATTAGCAAAATGATTGCCCTCTCTATTGTTTTCTGTTGATCCGGTAAAAGGTTCCTTTTCCCGATAACGAAAGGCCCTCCATGTACTGCCATCAATTTCGAGCCAGCCATTCGTGCCATAAAACAGGTTTCCCACCTCTTGTCCTTTGCTTCCTTCATGGTTGGTATAACGGCCACGGACCTCAAACTCGAGCATAGTTCCATCACTGTACATAAATGCACAAGTTTGGGTATTAGGAGTCTCCTGAGAGGTCCTGTCATGGCCATACGTCTCGACATTGCCATACACCATCTTTCCGGGAGTACGTTCTTCCGGATTGCTTTCTTCTTTACGAAAACCATAAATACCACCGGTGGAATATACTGTAGCCGGATGTTCATGTTTATCAAGGCCCCATCGGGCTATATCGATTTGGTGTGGCCCGGTGTTACCAATATCACCATTCCCTGTATCCCAATACCAGTGCCAGTTATAATGGCTGCGTTTTTCATTATACGGGCGGTCAGGTGCAGGGCCTAGCCAGCGATCGTAGTGAAATGTGGACGGAGGAGTGCTGTTTTCCGCAATGCCATATGAATCACGTGCTTTGAAACATAGTCCCCGGGCCATATAAACTTCTCCTATCCCCCCCTCATGAAGAAATTGAATCGCCTCTCTTACATTGACGGACGAGCGATTATTTAATCCTACCTGAACTCGTCTGTTATATTTATTGGCTGCTTCAATCATTTTTCGTCCTTCCCAAATATTATGCGAAGCCGGCTTTTCAACATAAACGTGTTTCCCGGCCTGACAGGCCCATATCGTGGCCAGGGCATGCCAATGATTGGGCGTAACGATAGATACAGCATCAATATCTTTATCATTCAGCACCTTATGCATATCCCATTCCGTTAAAGGTTTCGAACCCGTCTTTTCAACCACTATATCCGTTCGGGATGCAAATAACTCTTCATCCGTATCGCAGAGGGTTTTTATCGCCACATTATGGCTATCTTTAATATTGCACCAGTTATTAATGTGGATACGTCCCTGATTGCGAATACCAATAATCCCTAAGTTGATTCGCTCATTGGCGCCCATAATGGAGGCATATGATTTAGGACTGAATCCCATTCCGCCTATTGCTATGCCGGCTGTACCTAATGCACTTTGCTTGATAAAATCTCGTCGTTTTGTCATTTCAATCGTATTTTATATATGATGGTGATTATTTGTGTGGACCATACATTTAAGTGAAAGGTTATAAATAAAGAAATATCATCCTTCAAATCTTGATATTAGTCATTAATTCATTAAAAGCAGATAGCTGTTCTTTCATGGCAGCGATTTTATCACCTGGAGTTGAGCTGGCTTCAATAAGAATCCACCCATTTAGCTGTATTCCTGCCAATAAATTAAAAAGTTCCTGGTAAGGATAATCTTGAGTATTCAGTTCGTGGACATGTACCGTATCTCCAATCCATGGCTTTACCAAATTAAAGTTATCTTCAAGTCCGGGAGGATTCAGATCAGAGGGAACACTGTTCCAGCAGATTTTAACATTATCTTCAGTTACCTGATCAAAAATTGCCTTCATATTGGGAAGCTCTTGTGTGTAGCGGCCATGGACCTCAACTCTTATTAACTGGCCGTAATCACTGGCATATTGGCCTACCTCATTTAATGAAGCAGCAATTTGTGCAATCGTTTTTTCTTTTGGAACTTCGGGAGGAAGCGTATTCGGTTTCACTTTTATTCCGGTAGCCCCGATATCATGGCAGAGTTTAACATATTTTTTAGTCTGCTCAATATTCCAAAGGAGCTCATCCTGATCGGCCATATGATATTCGTAATTTGACCCATATCCTACACAAGTAACAGGGCTATCGGCAAACCTACTTTTCACCTCGGCACGTTCTTCGGCATTCAGGGTAGCCTCTACCCCGTGTGCATGTTCAGTACGAAGTTCAACTGCTTTAAATCCGGTCTGCTCACAGTTGGTTATGAGAGTGGGTAAATCCCAGTCTTTTCCCCACTGGTACGTAACAAGTCCAAAATTCATTACCGGCTTGTTTTGATATAGGTTTGATAAAAACCCCCTACAGCCAAGAGAAATACCGGCCGTGCCCATCGCTGCTTTTTTAATAAATGAACGTCTCGAATTAGCCATATTCCTTTTGTTTTAAAATTAACTAATTATTGTTTTTATTCCTCAACCCTATTAGATAAAAGGATTTGCGCCGGCTGTTCCTTTCTTATAGCAGCAAACGCCGGTTTTGCTTTTGAGCAAGCATCTCATTTAACTCCTATTATGGTGTATACATAAACATTAATTAACATACAAAACCTTTTTTAACATGCAAATGCGATATTGCAATATTAATAAAAGTAAATTTATTATTTCAATTGAAGGCCATCATGCAAACAATGATTGCATTCCGAACTTTCCTTCCATACCATAAATCATTACATTAGAGAATTACATGGGGTGCTTAACCGGATGAGTTAGGCTGAGAACACACCCGCAACCTGATCTGGATAATGCCAGCGTAGGAGTGCCAATCTGCGTAGCACGTAATGGGCGCCATTGCCTGGCGGCTTTTCTCAAATCAGGAATCTTATAATTTTTGATTACCTGCAAAATGAGTAACCTGGAAAAGAAAAAGTTCGACCTGGCCACAAAGAAGCTACAAAAATGGCAAGGACGTGAAGAGTGGTTTTTTAATCGTGAACACACCGATTCGTACGAATTATGGTATGAGGGCAGGTACAAAAGAGCGGAAATCTGGCAGAAAAAAGTAATCGGCCGGTTGATCAAAAAAGACGAGCGCGTGAAGACCCTGCTGGAATTTGGCTGCGGGACAACTCGCTTTACGCGGTGGTGGAAAGAAATTGGAATAGAAGCCACCGGTGGAGATATCTCCCCGTTCATGATCGGTCAGGGCGTTCATCTTTTTGACGGCGATCTTGTTATGGCCGATTCCCATCATATGCCCTTCAAAGATCACACCTTTGACGCCCTTGCTTTTATTACAACCTTTGAATATTACAAAGATCCGATAAAGGTAATCCGTGAAGCTGCGCGTGTTGGTAAATATGGGATCATATTCGGCATGATGAATAAAAATTCAACCAAGGTGGCCAGAAGACGAGTTCAGGAGGTATTCGGCAAAAATCCATTTTATTTAACGGCCCGTTTTTATACCCCAAAGAAGTTAATTGCCACCATACATGAAGCTTTAGAAGGAAGAGATTATACCATAGAATGGTCGACTACCGGATTGCCAAAATGGTTCCCTGTACAGCAATGGAGTTTGCCTTATGGTGATTTTTTCGGGTTACATGTGAAACTAAATGATGTAGAATGAGTGCTTTCGAAGATAATGCAGGTAAAATTAATAGTGCCGCCTTTGGTGATATTATTTTGCCCAAATGCGGCTATGATAGAAAAGAAGTCCTCACCGGTCCGCAATTTGGCGTAGACACGTCTGTCATAGACAGTGGAAATGGAATGGGGCTGGCTGTTTCCAGCGATCCGTTATCTTTAATTCCCCTTATGGGCTTGAAGGAATCGGCCTGGCTATCCGTTCATCTTCTGGCCAATGATATGGCCACTACAGGATTCTCGCCCATGTACGCCCAATTTGTTCTGAACCTGCCTGCCAACCTCTCTTTGGATGATTTTAAGGAATACTGGGAATACATCCATGTATTTTGCCGGGAAATCGGGGTGTCCATCACCGGGGGACATACGGGGCAGATCGAAGGGCAGAACTCGACCATTTCAGGTGGAGGGACCATGTTTTTAACGGCCCCTGTTAATGAAATTATCACTGGGAATAATGCCGAACCAGGAGATAGCATTGTTGTAACAAAGGAAACAGCCATGACCTCCTCTTCTATTTTAGCCAAAAGTTTTCCTGAGACTGTAAAAAATAAGCTGGGCAAAGAGGTTTATGAAAAGGGGTGTGAAAACTTTTATCAGACCTCCTCCTTGAATGATGCTTTATCGGCTGCTGAGGTATTGCATAATAATACGGAACTAAAGGCCATGCATGATGTAACGGAAGGCGGTGTTTTGGGAGCGATAAGCGAAATGGCCGGTGCATCAGATTGCGGTTTTCGCGTATATAACGATCGCCTTCCTGTCGGTGATGTTCAGCGGCAAATCACCGATTTCTTTGAAATTGATCACCGTTACTGCGTGGGAGCCGGTTCTATGATCATGGTCGTAAAAAAAGGCAAAGAAGATGTGCTGATCAACCACCTGAATGCCCAATCTATTAAAGCCACTGTAGTCGGTGAAATGACCGATAAACACAAAGGCTGCAAAATCATCGAAAACGATGAAGAAAAAGCTTTTACCTTTAATGGCAACGATCCCTACTGGGAAGCCTTTTTCAAAGCCTTTAAAGCCGGACTTAAGTGATTGCCGGCAAATAATCGTTACCTGAAATCGTGTATAAGTTTATGGTAAAATCAAATAAAATAACCGGGGGCATCTATCTGGTTATTGATCCGTCTATCAGAAAAACTTCATTAATGAATAAGGTAAAGCAAGCGCTGAGTGGTGGCGTAGAGATGCTGCAGATCTGGGACCATTGGCCGGAGTCGATCAGCCTGTCAGATAAGCTGGATGTTATTGATTCGATCATTCAAACTGCCAGAGGCTTTGATGTACCCGTTTTGATCAATAAAGATTGGAAGTTACTGAAGAGCACCTTGCTCGATGGCGTCCATTTTGACAGCATTCCTGATGATTATCCGGAAATAAAGACGGAAATCAACAGAGAGTTCATCTCCGGCATTACCTGCGGCAACGATATCAACATCATTCACTGGGCTGAACAAAACAAGCTGGATTACATTTCCTTTTGCTCCATGTTTCCTTCTCCTTCGGCAGGAGACTGTGAAATTGTAAGGCCGGGAACGGTCAAGAAAGCGAAGGAAATTACACAAATACCCATATTCCTGTCAGGCGGTATAACCCAGGATAATTTAACATCACTTAAAGAACTTAATTTTAACGGGATAGCCGTGATATCAGGGATCTTAAACGCTGAATCGCCCGAGAAATCAGCTTATGGTTATACTCAGGCATTAAATAAATTAAAAAACACCGTATGAAAGCGTCACTTCTTGAAAAATTATGTTGTCCAATAGATAAACATGACCTGAATATAAAAATCTTTACTAAACATGAAGAAGGTGAAATACATGAAGCCTTAATGACTTGCCCCAAATGCAAAAGGTATTATCCGGTAATTTACGGAATACCGATTATGACACCCGATGAATTCAGGGAAAGAGCTCTGGAAGAACCCCTTCTGAAAAAATGGGGGCTAACTTTAGAAGAGGATAATCCTGATCTATTTCTGCTTAAGGAATAAGAAGAGTTAATATCTACTTAAGGCGTAGTGGCTTAAGTAGCATTATTTCCCGGAGTAGACTTATCAGTAGCCAGAGGCAGAGAAACTGTAAACGTCGAGCCTTTGCCGGGCTTGCTTTCACAATGTACATCTCCCCCCATGGCCTCCGTGAATTTTTTTACAATATACAGGCCCAGACCGGTAGAGGATTCGTTTGCCGTCGGTTTGTTGGACAGGGTAGAAAACCGCTTAAACAACTTTTCCTGATCTACCGCGGTAATTCCAGGTCCGCTGTCCTTGACCGATATATCCATATGGCTTTCTTTTGTAATGGAGAATATTTCAACGGTAGAGCCCGATGGTGAAAACTTGATGGCGTTTGATACCAGGTTCTCCAGGATACGTTCAAGCGAATCTTCATCCGCCATCACTGGCCTCAGGTCCCGGGGCAAGTCTATAGCCAGCTTTATCTGCTTCTCAAGGGTCTTATTACGGAAATTACCGGTAATCCGCCTGATGGTTTTTTCTATATGGACAGGAATAATATTTAAGGTTCCCGGCCCTTTATCGCCGACCTCCACATTCAGGAAGTTGTTGACCAGGCCCAGCATCCGATCCGTACTAATCTTGATAAGGTTTGTAAGCTCCAGCGTATCTGCGTCAGGTTCACCTGCTTCTTCCATTAATCCGACCACACCTCTAATTGCGGAAAGCGGGTTGCGCAGGTCGTGCGCCGCCATTTCCAGAAATTCATCTTTCTCCTGGTTAAGCTGGGCCAGTTCTTTATTTTTCCTTTCTATTTCCGACTGCTTTTGCTCCAGCCTTTGGTGAGCTGATCTTTGCATGCGGATATTTCGAATTAACAGCAATGCAATAATAATAGCAAGCCCCAGGCCTACAATCAGGAATCTTTGCCATAGTTCCTTATTTTCCAGCTCAGCCTCCTGCAGGATAGTCTCCTGGTTTAATTGCCTTATTTCCCTGTTTTGCTGTGCCACGTCATGCTGGGTTTGCCTTTGGACAAGCCTGGCCTCACGTTCACTGTTGAGCACCTGGTTATGCAGGTCATGATAAAGCTTGTAATTCAACAGGGCTTGTTGCGGGTTGTTTTGATCTTCGTAAATACCGGAAAGCAGCTGGTAACCCTTCATAACAAGAGAATTCTCTTCAATTGATTCCGCCAAATCCATACCCTGCCGCGCTTGGACCAAAGCTTCCACAGGTTTATTCCACTGGCGGTACAACGTGGCCATATAAAGGTGGCCCTCGCTTTGATCTGTCACATCATCGTGTTGGCTGAAATAACGAATTGCCTGATTTAACAGGCTTTCAGCCCTTTCATATTCGGACAACTCTACATAGGTATTCCCTGCATTCATCACGGTGACCATCTTTATTTTCTCAAGGTCTTCACTTCTGCCTTCCAGAGCTTGAACCTGATCAAAATACTCCAGGGCCCTGCTGTAATTCTCCGAATGGTAATGGGCCAGGCCCAGGGCTGAAAGTGCCCCTGCTTTCGTTAAATCATAGCTTGTATCGTCCAACAAACTAATAGTTTGTTCAAAATAATCCCTGGCATTCACATATTCTCCTTGCTTGATATGGACCATACCGATTTTGTTTAATACCCTGCCTATACGAATATCTCTCTGAAGGCGCCTTTCCAGGTCCAACGCTGATTGGTACTCAACAAGGGCCTGTGGGTAATCCATGAACATATCATACAACTCGCCCAGGGCAAAATAAGCCTGGGCCATCCCTTCATCATATCCAAGCAATTCAGCCATATTCAGTGCCTGAAAGGCGGCATAAGCTGCTTTTTCGGGGGCCCTATTTCTCTCTTCGTAACTGATCGATAAAAGGCTATCTATGCCCTCCGCAGAATTCGGAACAAACCAAAACTCTCCTGTCGTACGGTCATACACATAAGATTTGGTGATATCCGAACTGTCAACCTCATCTACTTGACTATAGCCAGGTGAAACTGATACAAACAGCAACAAAAGGAGCATTGATGAAAGAACAGTCCTCATAAAAAAACACCTATACACAGAAGTTTAAGAAATGATCAGTTTAACCCATAAACGAACGATAGGTGAATCACAGTACACGTAAAACGATCACTCACAAAGAGCACAGTAATTAGCCATATTACAATCAGCACATAATCTGCAATTAGCCTCATTAAACTCTCCTATCTGATTACATTCTAATGCTTCTGTGGAGGCAAGAGAAGTGACGGTAACTTCTTGTGACCGGGGTGAATATCTTTAAACAGGTATCTCTTCATCGGATTTAAAATGAGCATTACCCGAACCCGGTTGATCGGATTTTAAAAAATCAATCATAAAACAAGCGCCATTGAGACTATTTACTTTCAGGTCTGCCTGAAGCTGCTGGGTCAAAATAGAAACAAGTTGCGTGCCCAGAGTTTCCGATTTTTCTATTGCAAAGCCCGGCGGTAAGCCGACTCCATCGTCTTGGACGGTAAGTGTTACCCGGTTATTATTTTCTGCGATTGTAATAGATAGATTGCCCTTTTCTTTGTTTTTAAAGGCATGCTTATACGCATTGTTCAATAATTCATTCAGTATCAGCGCGCATGGAATGGCCTGGTTCAGATTTATCAAAATATCTTCGATATTCATATCTACGGAGATATTTTTATAGTTACTATCATGGTAAGAGAAAATATTATCAACAAGATCTTCAATATATTGCTTGAATTTCAGGTGAGAAAAGCTTTCTGCCTTATATAGCTTTTCATGGATCATAGATATAGATTCAATGCGGGACATGCTGCTGTCCAGGATATCCTGGAGCTTCTTTTCTTTGATGTTTTTCATTTCCAGTCTGAGCAAAGCCGAGACAATGGCAAGATTATTTTTAACCCTGTGATGGATTTCAGCCAATAACACTTCTTTCTCTACTAACGAATCCTTTATTTTCTTCTCAGCTGTTTTCCGTATTGCGATTTCCGCCTCAAGGGCTGAAGTTCGTTTTGCAACGGTTTCTTCAAGGTGATCGCGCAATTCCTCAAGCTCTGTTTTTTGGTACTCTATTTGCTGTGTTTTTCTATAGAGATCCACAAAAGCCATTATTTTTGCTTTTAGTATTTCCCTTTTAATCGGGCTGAAGATAAAATCAACGGCCCCTATGCTATACCCCGCTACTACATCCATATCGGTATGGTCATAAGCGGTGATAAAGATAATTGGAGTATATTTCGTTTTTGGTCGATTGCGAATCAATTGAGCTGTTTCGAAGCCATCCATGCCGGGCATATTGACATCAAGCAGAATAACGGCAAACTCCTCTTTTAAAAGCTGCCTTAGCCCGTCCTCACCCGATGTGCATGTAATTAAGTTCAGGGATGAATCCTCCAATATATTTTTGATCAAGAAGTGCTTCTGCTCATCATCATCAATCAGCAGTATATTTGTTTTGTCATTTTTCATGGTATTTATTTTACGAAACCAACAGTTGTGCCATATTATTTTTTGTACATCCAAACCCGTAACAAAGACATCAGCTGGTTTGTGTCGACCGGCTTGGTTATGTAATCAGAAGCCCCGGCTTTTATGCATTTTTCCCGGTCCCCTTTCATGGCCTTGGCCGTTAGAGCAAGAATAGGCAGGTTTTTAAACTTTTTCATTTTTCTTATGGCCCGCATGGTTTCATAGCCATCCATTTCAGGCATCATGATATCCATCAGCACTATATTTGTATCGGGCTCACTTTTCAGTTTGGATAGGGCCTCTTTACCATTCTCCCCGATAATCACATTCATCTGATGACGCTCCAGTACACTGGTGAGCGCAAAAATATTACGAATGTCATCATCCACCACCAGCACCTTTTTCCCCACGAGAACACTATTAGTCTCATAGATTTTGCGTAGTATTTTTTGTTTGCCCTCAGAAAGCTGTCTGGGGATTCGGTGCAAGAAAAGAGAGGTTTCATCCAGAAGGCGCTCGGGCGAATGCACGCTTTTTACGATGATGCTCTTAGCCATTTGCCTGAGTTTAGATTCTTCCTTCTTGCTCAAATCCGTTCCTGTATAGATGATAATTGGAAGGCGCTGCAGGCCCGGTAGTTTCCCTATTTGTTCAAGGACCTGGAAACCGGTCATGTCGGTTAGTTTCAGATTAAGCACCATGCATTGGAAATGTTCTTTCTTCAGAACTTCCAATGCTTCTTTGCCCGAACCTACAGCGGTAGTGTTAACATCGCCGTTTCCGATAAGCGCCAGAATGCTTGCTCGCGCCTTTTCATCATTTTCCACCACCAATAATTTCCTTGCCTGTGAATTGATGAATAATTCCAATTCAGTAAAAGCTTTTCGCACAGCTTTATTATCAATCGGTTTCCTGAGATAGGCCAGAGCTCCGCGTTCAAGTCCGTAATGTTCATCGTCTTCCTCAGAGATGATATAAACCGGTATATGACGGGCTTCAGGATCAAGCTTGAGCCGCTCAAGTACGATTAATCCGTCAATATCCGGTAACCGGAGAGCGAGGGTAATGGCATCCGGCTGATATTCCCGGACCAGGGCAAGACCCTCATTCCCGCTGTGAGTAATCAAACCTTTGAAGTTTTTTTCCCGGACTGTTTCCAAAAGTGTCCTTGCATAGCTTTCATCATTTTCAATGATCAAAATTACACGGTCTTCATCTTCGATATTATTACGGTCATCTTGTACTGAATTTCCCTGAATAAGCGGAATTGAGGAGTATCTGCTTTCACTGGCAGATGTTTTTACATAAGGTATGGCCCTATTTTCCTGATCATCGTTGGCACTCTCAAGGCTGTTCACGGCATCATTTGCCTTCGAAAATTTAAAGGCTTGAGGTATATACAAAGTAAACACGCTTCCATGGCCTGGTAGGCTTTCAGTAAGACGCAATTCCCCGCCTAATAGCTGGGCAAGTTCACGGCTTATGGCCAGGCCAAGCCCTGTGCCTCCATAACGGCGGCTCGTGCTCCCGTCGGCCTGCTGGAAGGCCTCGAAAATAATCCTTTGCTTATCAGGTAAAATCCCTATGCCCGTATCACTTACCTGAAAGGCGACTACCGTATCTGCTTGATTGAGAGCCTCGTTATCATAACTCCAGCCTTGATCAACTTTGGATATCAGAAGTTCAATTCTTCCTTTTGTAGTAAACTTGAACGCGTTGGACAAAAGGTTTTTCAGGACCTGTTGCAATCGGTTTCCGTCGGAGTAAATGGTTTGAGGCTGTGTGCCGTCAATGGTAATGGAAAAATCCAGGCCTGCCTGTTTATCAGCCAGAAGCTTGAAGATCCGATGTAATCCGGTCTTAATTGTATTCAATTGGACATTGCCCAGCTCAAGCGATACCGTGCCTGATTCAATCTTCGAAAGGTCAAGAATATCGTTGATCAGGGTCAGCAGGTCGGTTCCCGCAGTATAAATGGTTTCTGCATACTCCACCTGCTTTTTGTCAAGATTATTCCCCGGGTTATCTTTTAATTGTTCGGAAAGAATCAATAAGCTGTTAAGCGGAGTCCGAAGTTCATGCGACATATTGGCAAGAAATTCCGACTTGTACCTGGAAGTAATCTGCAACTGGGAGGCTTTTTCCTCCAAGGCCTTTTTAGCATACTCAACTTCCTTGTTCTTGGTCTCCACTTCCGTTTTCTGTTCAGCCAGAAGATGAGCTTTTTCCTCCAGTTCTTCATTGGTCTGCTGAAGCTCTTCTTGTTGGTTCTGCAGCTCACCCGCAAGCGACTGGGACTGCTTGAGCAGCCCCTCGGTACGCATTGTGGCTTCAATAGTATTGAAAACAATACCGATACTTTCAGTGAGCTGTTCGAGGAAGGACAGGTGTATTTCACTGAAATGATCAAACGACGCCAGTTCGATCACAGCCTTGACTTCTCCTTCGAATACTACTGGCAAAACTACAATATTGTGAGGAGGGGCTTCTCCAAGACCGGAATTAATACGGATATAATCGGAAGGTACGTTACTGATCAAAATCCGTTCTTTTTCCACAGCGCATTGCCCTACCAACCCTTCACCCAATTTAAATTCTGTAGTCAGGTTTTCGAGTTTTTTATACCCATAGCTGGCCAGAAGCTGCAGGGTATCGTGATCGCTTGAATCATGTTCCAGGTTGAAGAAAACGGCATGCTGGGCCGAAACGACATGGGCCAGTTCGGAAAGCAGAAGACGGGATACTTCCTGCAAATCTTTCTGCCCTTGTAACATGCGGGTGAACTTCGCAAGGTTGGTTTTCAGCCAATCCTGTTCCTTGTTCTGAAGGGTTGTTTCCCTGAGATTATGGATCATCTCATTGATATTATTCTTAAGTTCTTCAACTTCCCCGCTTGCCACTACATTAATCGAACGGGTCAGGTCACCTTCGGTCACGGCTGTGGCTACATCAGCGATAGCGCGGACCTGGGTAGTCAGGTTATCGGCCAACTGATTTACGTTATCGGTCAAATCTTCCCAGGTGCCGGATACGCCGGGCACTTCGGCCTGGCCTCCCAGCTTACCTTCAGTGCCCACCTCCCGGGCTACCGAGGTAACCTGATCGGCAAAAATTGCCAGCGTGTCGATCATGTTGTTAATCGTATCAGCCAGCGAGGCAATCTCACCTTTAGCTTCTACCGTTAGTTTTTTCTTGAGATCACCGTTGGCCACCGCCGTAACAATACTCGCTATGCCTCTTACCTGGAAGGTTAAGTTATTTCCCATCATATTTACGTTATCAGTCAGGTCTTTCCAGGTCCCGGATACACCGGCTACTTTTGCCTGCCCCCCGAGTTTACCTTCGGTACCGACTTCCCGGGCCACACGGGTCACTTCTGAGGCGAATGAGCCGAGCTGATCGACCATCGTATTAATCGTCTCCTTGATTTGCAGGATTTCACCCTTAACGTTCACGGTGATCTTCCTTGACAGGTCTCCCTGGGCAATCGCGGTAGCAACCTTTGATACGTCCCGCAACTGTACGGTCAGGTTCCCCGCCAGCTGGTTCACGTTATCGGTGAGATCTTTCCAGGTTCCTGATACATCCGGCACATCGGCCTGCCCCCCGAGTTTACCCTCGGTACCGACTTCCCGGGCCACACGGGTCACTTCTGAGGCGAATGAGCCGAGCTGATCGACCATCGTATTGATGGTAACCTTCAATTCCTGAATTTCCCCTTTTACATCCACAGTGATTTTTTTCGACAAATTACCCCGGGCAACGGCTGTGGTTACCTCGGCAATATTACGCACCTGATCGGTCAGGTTACTGGCCATTAGGTTTACGTTATCGGTCAGGTCCTCCCAGGTTCCGGACACCCCGGGCACGTCGGCCTGCCCTCCGAGTTTACCCTCGGTACCCACTTCCCGGGCCACACGGGTCACCTCCGAGGCAAAGGAGCCGAGCTGATCAACCATCGTGTTAATGGTTTCTTTTAACTCCTGGATCTCACCCTGAGCATCTACGGTAATCTTTTTGGAAAGGTCGCCTTTCGCCACGGCCGTGGTTACCTCGGCAATACCCCGAACCTGATCGGTCAGTTTGTTGGCCATCAGGTTTACGTTATCGGTGAGATCTTCCCAGGTACCTGAAACGCCGGACACCCTGGCCTGTCCGCCAAGCTTACCTTCGGTTCCCACCTCGCGGGCCACGCGGGTTACCTCCGAGGCAAAAGAACTCAACTGGTCAACCATGGTATTGATGGTCTCTTTGAGTTTTTGGATCTCACCTTTAACATCCACGGTGATTTTTTTGGACAGATCACCTTTCGCCACGGCTGTGGTTACCTCGGCGATGTTGCGCACCTGGTTGGTCAGGTTGTTGGCCATCAGGTTTACATTGTCGGTGAGGTTCTTCCAGGTTCCTGATACCCCCTGCACCTCGGCCTGTCCGCCAAGCTTGCCTTCGGTGCCTACCTCACGGGCCACCGTGGTTACCTGATCGGCGAAGGTGGCCAGGATGACGATCATGTTATTGATGGTTTCCTTGATCTCCAGGATTTCGCCCTGGGCATCTACGGTGATTTTTCGGGAGAGGTCTCCCTGAGCGATTGCGGTAGCTACTTTGGAAACGTCGCGAAGCTGCACGGTCAGGTTTCCCGCCAGATGGTTCACATTGTCGGTGAGGGCTTTCCAGGTGCCCGAAACACCGGGTACATCGGCCTGACCGCCCAACTTCCCTTCGGTACCTACCTCATGGGCCACCCGTGTCACCTCCGAAGCGAATGAGCTTAACTGGTCGACCATCGTGTTAATGGTCTTTTTGAGTTCCTGGATCTCGCCTTTTACTGTAACGGTGATTTTCTTAGACAAATCTCCTTTGGCTACCGCGGCAATAACCTCGTCAATGCTTCGCACCTGATCGGTGAGGTTATCGGCCATCAGGTTCACGTTGTCGGTGAGGTCTTTCCAGGTTCCCGATACGCCGGGTACGTCCGCCTGGCCGCCGAGCTTCCCTTCGGTACCTACATCCCGGGCTACACGGGTTACTTCCGAGGCAAAGGAACTCAACTGGTCAACCATGGTATTAATGGTCTTTTTGAGTTGCTGAATCTCGCCTTTTACCGTAACGGTGATCTTCTTGGACAAATCACCCCTGGCTACGGCCGTGGTCACCTCGGCAATGCTTCGCACCTGATCGGTGAGGTTGTCGGCCATCAGGTTCACGTTATCGGTAAGATCTTTCCAGGTTCCGGAAACTCCGGGTACGTTGGCCTGTCCGCCAAGCTTACCCTCGGTACCTACATCGCGGGCCACCCGGGTTACCTCCGAGGCGAAGGAGCCAAGCTGGTCAACCATGGTGTTAATGGTTTTTTTGAGTTCCTGAATTTCGCCTTTTACCGAAACGGTAATTTTCTTGGTTAAATCCCCTTTGGCCACCGCCGTGGTTACCTCGGCGATGTTACGCATCTGGTCGGTGAGGTTATCGGCCATCAGGTTTACGTTATCGGTGAGGTGTTTCCAGGTTCCGGAAACACCAGGAACATTGGCCTGCCCGCCAAGCCTGCCCTCGGTACCCACTTCCCGTGCCACCCGCGTTACCTCCGAGGCGAAGGAGCTCAACTGGTCCACCATGGTATTGATGGTTTCTTTAAGTTCCTGGATCTCGCCTTTCACCGTAACGGTGATTTTTTTGGACATATCGCCCTTGGCCACCGCCGTGGTTACCTCGGCGATGTTACGTACCTGGTCGGTCAGGTTTCCGGCCAACTGGTTTACGTTGTCGGTGAGGTCTTTCCAGGTTCCCGATACACCAGCTACCTTGGCCTGACCGCCTAACTTACCCTCGGTGCCCACCTCACGTGCCACCCGGGTTACCTCCGAAGCGAAAGACCCTAACTGGCTTACCATTGTGTTGACCACTTTGGAGGAACGTAAAAAATCACCCTGAAGAGGGTTACCGTCTTTTTTGGTGGCCATTTTCTGGGTCAGGTCCCCTTTGGCAACCGCCCCAATTACACGCGCCATTTCTTCGGTGGGCCAGGCAAGGTCATCAATGAGCAGGTTGACCGAATTGACCATGCTCGCCCAGCTTCCGCTGAATCCTCTGCCGGATATACGTTCGGCAAGTACCCCTTTCTTACCGACCTCCTGACTGACGTTTTCAAACTCCTGGATCATAAGTTCATGCCGGTCGATAATATCATTGACGGCGTCGGCGATTTTACCATCCAAACCCGTAAGGGAGGCCGGCATGCGTCGTGACAGATTTCCTTTTTTGAGGGAAAGCAGCACTTCGAGAAGTTCAGCCTGATCAAGCTGTCCGTTGGCGGGCTGCATGGCTTCCTTCTTTTTTAACACTCTTGATTTCTTATTCGCCTGTTTTTTGGAATTAGGTTTATCATCACCCAAACCATCCGATTGACGCTTCATATTTTTATCCCATCATAAAAATCTATGTTTTCAGAGGCTACTCCATTATTTTTTAATGATAATCCGTCTGAATCTTTAATCCATTGCGCTCTGATATGAAGAGCGTCTGCTGAAAATAAATTTACCTGCCGGTCCCGCCTGGTCAGCGAGGTACTTCTTATTGTTATTCAACAGTCCGGCCTTTTTATATAGATATCTTTTACTAATTATATGCTATATGGCTGTTCAATTTATTAAAAATAATTAAACAAAAATAATAAAATGTTTAGCCTTAATTCAGGCGGTAAAGACAAATGGATTTTTTCTTTACCGTGCCCTTTTTAAGGAGCATATGGAAGCGGCGTGAGTAGATGAGTATATCATTCCTCGAATCTTATCAGATTTGGATAATAGATGTTTATAAATGTATGACTTTACAATACCGGCTGCAATTACTTAAAAGGACCATCTATCCATGACCAGCTTCCTGATCAATAGTGAAATGTGGTTTGTAAATCTATTTTTCAAAACAAAGTCTATAAAAGTTGTTATACTTGATAACCTTTTTTTTTAAAAATGATGATGGGAAATATCTGTCAAATTAAGGTTGCCCTGAAAAGTTTCAAACCAGCGATATGGAAGCGCTATTATTTTAAGCCCATTTAAGCAGTACGTGCCCAGGAGTTGTGAATTCCATATTGGTTCCAATAATTTAAATAGATTAAATAATTAAGGATTCTGATGGATCGTAAAGAAAGTATCAAAACCATGTTATTAGGTACCCTCTCATTTCCTTTTTTGAAGAGGGACGCCCCTCTGGATATGAATGAAAAAGCCGGGCAGATAACCCTAACCGAACCAATGCGCAGCCGCTGGTATGAATGGCCGGATATGAATTGGGTAGGCCCGGATTTTTGGGGTAACCGCCTGCAGGATTGGCGAATTTCTGATGGCAAGGTCGAATGTATGTATTCGGGAGGTAATCGTAATCTGCAAAGCCTGACGCACCAGCTTGATAAACGTACCCAAGATTTCACCACCAGTGTTCAGGCAGAAGTGCTTAATAAAACAGGTTCGGGTAACGATTATGTTGGTTTCCGTTTGGGAGCAAAAGCAAAAGATGCTCCATGCCCGGTTACGTTTACTGATTATCGCAGGGCTGCTGTTTATGGCGAAGGGCTTGATGCCGGTATCACCGCGGATGGCAGGCTGTTTATCGGTGATAAAAAAAGTCCACATCCAATTAAGCTTGGTTCCGCGATCCGGTTGGAAGTAAAAGGCATGGCAACGGCACGGTTATACACACTTGAATTATCGGCTATTGACGATTCCGATGGCGGCAAACTTGGAAGCCTCACGGCCAAAGATATTAATCCGGATGATTTGACGGGCAATGTCGGCCTGGTAGCTCATTTTGCTTCAGAAGATGATGAAGCCGAAACACCTTCAGTCCGCTTTTCGGACTGGATGCTGTCAGGTGGCAAGGTTATTTATCATGCCGGGCAGGTATATGGGCCTATTCTTTTTGCCCAGTACACAATGAATCGCAAAATTGTCAAACTTACCGCTCAGCTGACTCCTATTGAAGCCAATGCCGATCAAAAAATAAGTATGCAGGTAAGGGAAGACGGCCAATGGAAAACCCTGCAGGAGACCACTGTTCATCCTCTGGCCAGGACGGCCCAGTTCCGATTTGAGGATTGGCCGTATGCCGGGGACATGCCCTATCGCCTAAGGCTGGAGCTTCCGTTGAAAGAAAGGGCTGAAGAGTTTTTTTATGAAGGCACGATTGCAGCCGATCCGGGTACGGCCGGACAACTTAAAGCCGCTTTATTTAGCTGTAACCAAGACCATGGATTCCCCGATACCGAAGTTGTACATAATGTGGCGAAACACCGTCCGCATATGGCTTTATTTTTGGGTGATCAATTTTATGAAGGGTTTGGTGGCTTTGGAGTTGACCAATCCCATGATCTTGAAATGACAACATTGGATTACCTGCACAAATGGTATATGTTCGGATGGTCTTATCGGGAAATATTTCGTCACATCCCCAGCGTGTTCATCCCTGATGATCATGATGTATTCCATGGAAACGTATGGGGACAAGGAGGTAAAGCAGCTAATACAGATAAAGGTTTCGGAAGTCCGGCCCAGGATACCGGAGGGTATAAGATGCTAGCGGAATGGGTTAAAATGGTTGAGCGGACCCAGACCAGTCACCTCCCTGATCCTTATGATCCAACTCCGGTCAAACAAGGTATCGGAGTGTATTATACCGATTGGATTTATGGGGGAATAAGTTTTGCCATACTTGAAGATCGTAAATTTAAATCGGCCCCGGCCAATGTATTACCGAAAGAAGCGGATGTTAATAACGGTTTTATAAGAAATCCGGATTTTGACCTCAACGAATATTATGATATTGAAGCCAACCTTTTAGGAGAGCGGCAACATAAATTTTTGGAAGAATGGGTTTCCGACTGGAGTGAGGGTGCCCAGATGAAAGTGGTGCTTTCGCAGTCTCCCCTATCCGGGCCTCATACGCTTCCAAAGGGAGAAGCTAGTGATACTATAGTACCCCGGCGTCCGATTCCCGAACGCGGAGAGTATCCGGAAGGAGACTATCCCGCACTGGATATGGATACCAATGGCTGGCCGGCAAAAGAACGGGATAAGGCATTGCGTATCATTCGAAAAGCCTCTGCCCTGCATATTGCCGGCGATCAACATCTGGCCAGCATGATCCGGTATGGGGTGGATAATTTTGAGGATGCAGGCTATGTTTATACGCTCCCTGCCCTGAACAATACCTGGCCGCGTCGCTGGTGGCCCGCCGTGGATAAAGATCATCGGCCCCTTCCGGGCAGGCCTAAATATACCGGTCATTTCAGAGATGCATTTGATAATCGCATGACAGTGGTGTCGGTGGCAAATCCGGTAAAAACCAATAGACAGCCGTCAATTATATACGATCGTGCCACAGGATACGGCATTGTTAATTTCGATAAAAATAATCGATCTACGCGTATCGAGTGCTGGCCTCGCTATGTTGATCCCATGACTAACCCGGAAGGTCAATATGAGGGGTGGCCCTTTTTCATTGAGCAAAAGGATAATGATGGCCGTCAACCTGTTGGCTATCTGCCTGAGTTTAACACAAACGAATTTAAAGATCCGGTTTTTCAAGTCTTCCATCAACAATCAGGCCAATTGGAATATGCGTTGCGAATAAAAGGCCGGACCTTCAGGCCACACGTATACGAGGAAGGCCTTTACAAGGTCCGAATTGGTGACCCTGACCGCAACCAATGGCTGGAGTATGATAACCTGACAATGGATCAGGAGAACAGCCTTATAAGCTGCAAGTTTACTTAAAGGATGATTCCAGGGCCTGAAGCATAACAAGTTCACTCATGCTAAAGTGGAGGTCTCGCGGGAGTCAGGTGCGGTTTTTAGCTGACAGGTTCCAGCCGCACGATAGGAGTTGGGTCCCCCCCACGGTCATCAACAAGCAGGTAAATAAATCCGTCCGGGCCTTGACGAACATCCCGGATACGCATTTCGCCCTGCAGAAGAAATTCCTCACTGAGAAGCTTCGGACCGTCTGTGACAGCACGGGAAAGAAGCTGATACTGACCCGACAAGCCCCCTGAAAAAATGCTTCCCCGCCATTCCGGAAACTGGTCCCCGCTGTAAATCATCATACCCGACGGGGCGATGGAGGGAGTCCAGTGAAGGACAGGTTGTTCCATGTCCTCATCACTGATGGTATGATGAAGGGGCTCACCCTCGCCATAGTTAACGCCGAAACCAATTACGGGCCAGCCATAGTTTACGCCTGCACTTATTAGGTTAAGTTCATCGCCCCCCTGCTGTCCATGCTCATTTCCCCAAAGTTCATTTGTTTCGAAATTATAAGCCAATCCTTGCGGGTTCCGGTGGCCATAACTCCAAATCTCAGGAAGCGCGTCATCGTCATTGTAAAAGGGATTGTCTGAAGGTATACTTCCATTGTCATTAAGACGATTGATAGTTCCAAAGTGGTTAGTGAGGTCTTGGGCAGGATGATTTCGCTGAGCCTCCATATCGCCCCCTGGTGATGACTGGCGGTCGCCAATGGTTATGAAAAGATAGCCGTCAGAGTCGAAAGCCAATCGTGAGCCATGGTGCCCGCGGCCATCGGTCCAGGCTTGGGCCTCAAATATTTCCTCTACATTAGTAAGCTCGTCGTTTTCGAACCGTCCACGGATTACGGCGGTTGTACCTTCCGTATCATCTGCGTTCGGCTTTGCATAGGAAAGGTAAATAAGACGGTTTTGTTCATAATCAGGATGAAGAGCAACATCTAACAGTCCACCTTGTCCGCCAATACGGATCTCGGGAAGCCCCGGTACCGCATCCGGAAGGAGAACACCATCACGAATGATACGCAAACTCGCAGGATGCCCGTCATCTCCACTGCTGCCACGCTCGGTTACGAGTTGGTCCCCATTGGGTAAAAAGGCGATTGCCCAGGGATGCTGCAAGCCTTCAACTACAGTGACCACCTTGAAGTCATGGTGTTCAGATTGGATCGCTGAACCCGATGCATCAGAGGATGAAGTATCTTCCGCCGCAGGCCCGCATCCGGAAAAAATAAGTAAGATCGCGAGAAGTATAAATGGTGACAGTGTTATTTTTGAGTACATATTCCTTCTGGTTGGTTCAGAGATAGATTACATTAAGCAAATAATATAATAAGACGTGATGGGGCGAACAAGTTTGGTAAAATAAAAGATCCCGACCGGTCCATAAATGAATTATCTATCTTTGAAATATTAGCAACCTGAGTTCGGTTAAAAAAGGAATTTATTAAGGCCAGGCAATATATGTTTAACCCTTCAGGGTTGCTTACTATTGATCATTGCACGGGG
>JBBDMV010000081.1:270-22608 GCA_040878115.1 Balneolales bacterium | reverse complement strand
TAAAGGTTAATAATTAAGGTTGACTAAAATGTATTTATACTTTTGATACAGCCCCCTATTTCAAGGTTCAAATTCTCACGCCAGTGCTACGGTTATAATTCCCATTTTTTGATTCGAGTGTGGTTTTAACGTGGCTGCTAATCCGAAGGTCGTGGTGCCGGTGGTAAAAACATCATCCACAACAATGGGGGTACGTCTGGCCAGTGCTTCGGGTTTGTTCACACGGAATGCTTCTTTGATATTCAGCATCCGCTTGTTAAGGTTTAACCCTGTTTGAGTGCGCGTGTTTTTAATGCGGGATAAAGCATGATCATCAATTACAGGTATTTTGGTGACCTCGGAAACCCCTTTGGCTATATCAAGAGCTTGATTATAGCCGCGCTTTCTCTTTCTGGAAGAATGTAGTGGCACAGGGGCCAATATGTATGCTTCATTATCATGGAATGCAGGATTGTTCATTAGATGAAAACCCAGTAATGTACCCAGTTGCTCTCCAAGTTTGGCCATGCCATGATATTTTAGCTTGATAAGCAGTTCCTGCAAATAGCCGAATTTATCGTACTTCCACAGGGCATCCTGAAAACGTATGCATTCAGGTAAAAACACTTCGGTACACGATTCCAGCCGCCTGGGATTGGCGTCTTCAAAAAGGTGTTCAATGCAAAAAGGACAAAGTAAACGTCCATCTTCAATCTGTATATCCCCGCAGCATTGGCAGAAAGAAGGGAACAGGATGGCGTTCAGGCCTTGAGATAATGTTTTTATAGCTTTCAACGTGAATAAGTTTAATCAAAACTTTGTTGTTTCTATATAGAGTACCCAAACCTGGAAACCTTTCACTTTGGTTGGAATAACTTTTTTAGACCTACAAAAATGCCCAGATCAGCATCAGGATAATCATTACCCAAATGACGGTACTCACCCAGCCTTTCTGTTCAGGGAATTCATAACCGCATATCGGACAAACTTCACGATCGTCATCAATCTCAACAGCACAAGATGGACATTCTTTGGTTTTCAAGGGTATCTGGTAATTGTATGCTTTAATGTTATGTGTCAGTTATACGCGCACTAAGCTATCTTTTTTATCCCCGGGGTACAAAGGATTGTATGCCTGTAATTTCTCTTCCAAGAACGAGTCCGTGGATATCATAGGTGCCTTCATAGGTATTGACCGATTCCAGGTTGACCATATGATGAATTACCCGATATTCCCCCGAGATCCCGTTCCCGCCGAGCATGTCACGGGCAGTGCGGGCTATATGGAGAGCTTTGCCGCAGTTGTTGCGTTTGCCGAGGGAGATCATAGACGGATGAATTTTACCTTCGTCCTTAAGCTGGCCAAGGCGTAAAGCCAATAGTTGCATCTGGGTAATATCAGTGAGCATATTGGCCAATTTGGTTTGGATGAGCTGATTTGCAGCCAAAGGATGACCAAATTGTTTCCGGTCCGATACATATTGGCGTGCGCGGTGATAGCAATTTTCAGCGGCGCCCAGTACACCCCAGACGATACCGTAACGGGCACTGTTTAAACAAGTGAAAGGGCCCTGAAGTCCGCGGACTTCAGGGAAAACATTCTCATCCGGGATAAAGACGTCTTCAAAAATAAGCTCACCCGTCAGGGATGCCCTAAGCGACATTTTTTCATGGGTTACCGGGGCGGTAAAGCCTTTCATGCCTTTTTCTACTAAAAACCCACGTATTTCGCTTTTGCCATCCTTTGTTTCTTTGGCCTTTGCCCATACAACGGCTATATCGGATATGGGAGAGTTGGTGATCCACATCTTGGCGCCATTCAACACCCAGCCACCGTCTTGCTTAACGGCTGTAGTGGTCATTGATGCAGGATCAGAACCGTGATCGGGTTCCGTTAATCCGAAGCAGCCAATCAACTCTGCGCTTGCTAATTTTGGAAGGAAGCGTTTTCGTTGTTCTTCTGTTCCAAATACGTCGATAGGATGCATCACCAAAGAAGACTGTACCGACATAAATGATCGGTAAGCTGAGTCTACGCGTTCAACTTCCCGGGCCACGAGTCCGTAAGCTGTATGGCTGGCACCGACGCCGCCGTATTGGGGGTCGAGTGTTGACCCCAGGAGGCCGAGCTCGGCCATTTCCCGGGCGATATCTTCGTCAAATACTCCATCCTGATTGCCGCGCAGCGCCCTTGGTTCAAGCTTATTTTGGGCGTATTCTCTGGCCGTTTCCATAATCATTCGATCATCGTCTTTCAATAGAGATTCGAATTCAAGAGGATCGTCGATGTTGAAGTTCTTTTTTGACATGAAGCAGGGAACTAATTGTAGGATGTGGGAGTATACCAGTGGTTAAAGTTTATCTGGACCTTTATGTGAAAATAGAAAAAAATTATCTGTCTTGTCTCATGTAAATGCCATATCACCAGGAGCTCATTGTTTACACCAGCGCGACTGAAAACGCTCCGTTAAACGTCCACGTTTAACGAAAGATCAACGCCCGCAAGTGATACGCCACCCATGTACGTTCAAAAACCATAGCATCCATATTACCAGGAGCTCAATGTTTACACCAGCGCGACTGGGTGCAAATTCGCCAAGCGCAGACGCTTGGCTGAGCGGGGCCTGAGAATACAAATGCTACGTTAAGCGTCTGCGCTTAACGAAAGATCAACGCCCACAAGTGATACACCACCCATGTACGTTCAAAAACCATAGCATCTATATTACCAGGATCTCAATTTTTACACCAGCGTGATTGGGTGCAAGTTCGCCAAGCGCAGACGCTTGGCTGAGCGGGGATTGGATACAACGCAAAGTTGTCAAATCTTCTCTGGTTGCCTGAAGGATGTTATTTTTATTTGAATCACTGGCTAGCCAGATTTGACAACTTTTGGTTTCACTCAAACTGACGTTGTCTGGCGGCTGTGTATTTTATTTATTGCTGCAAATGCTTCGCGATAATCATCCGCTGTACCTCGGAGGTGCCTTCGCCTATTTCCAGTAGTTTGGCGTCCCGGAGGAATCTTTCAACGTGGTACTCCTTGATATAACCATACCCGCCGTGAATCTGGATAGCTTTTAGAGCTGATTGTGTGCATAGTTCCGAGGCGAAGAGTTTGCCCATGGAGGCTTCTTTTGTATAGGGCCGCGCCTGGTCTTTCAGCCAGGCTGCGCGGTGGACCATCAGCCTGGCCGCTTCATTTTGGGTGGCCATATCAACCATCATCCATTGCAGTGCCTGGTTTTGGCCTATGGGCTTTCCGAACTGCCGGCGTTCTGCAGAATAGCTCAGGGATTCTTCCAGGCAGCCTCGGGTAATGCCAACGGCCATTGCTCCAATACCTATACGTCCGCTATTCAGAATTTTCATGGTATCAAAGAATCCTTTGTTGAGTTCGCCGAGAAGGTTCTCTTCAGGGATGGCGCAGTCTTCCATGATCAGTTCTGCTGTGTCGGTAGAGTTCATGCCCAGTTTTTTCATCTTCTTGCCATGCCGGAAGCCCGGAGCACCTTTATCGACGATAAAGGCACTGATCCCTTTTGCTCCTTTTGCCGGATCAGTCAATGCGAGTACGATAAAAATTCCACCAACAGAACCTTGGGTGATGAAGGTTTTGGTCCCATTTAATATCCATTGGCCGCCTTTTTTGACGGCTGTTGTTTTTAATCCGGAGGAATCGCTCCCTGAGCCGGGTTCGGTCAGCGCCCAGCCTCCCAGCTTTTCGCCGGTTGCCAGTTGGGTAAGGTACTTTTCTTTTTGAGCTTCCGTACCTGCCATATTAATATGGCCTGAACATAAGGAGGTATGAGAACCAATGGTTAAGGCCAGGGAGGCATCCCACCGGGCTATCTCTTCCAGGGCAAGAGTGAAACTGACGGTATCAATACCGCCACCGCCATACTTTTCGTCAAACACCATGCCCATAAGGTTTTGTTCAGCCATCATCCTTATAATTTCATGGGGGAATTCATGATTTTCATCCCTCTCCATAACACCCGGAGCGACATAACGCTCTACGAAGTCTTTTACGGACTCTTTGATGAGTTGCTGGTCTTCTCCTAATTCGAAATGCAATCCTGTTAATACCTCTGTAGACATCTTTAGGTCTCCTTTTCGTTAAGTAGCTGATTTGGAATCGTTTCTAGTTCTCTCTTGAACCGCACGGAAAAACCATTTCAAAGCTGACCGCGCGTGTTTATACCCTTAGTTTGCTTTTAACCAAACTTCCATTTAACGCCACGGCCGTTTTCCGGATCGGGATACCCCCAGGTAACGGCACCCTGATCGCAGACAAACATGCAGGTCCCGCATTCTATGCAATCTTCAAATTGAAAGTGCACTTTCCCTTCCTCGTCTTTGGTGTAGCAGTTGGCCGGACATGTATACGTGGTTCCCTGATGCCCGCATTCGGTATTGCAGATATCCGTGTTGACGGTAATGTGTGGTTTGGCTTCTTTTTTTTCTTGATTTAAATAGCTGACGGTCCCCAGTCGTTCGGCTATATTAAGCTTTTTCATAACGCCTTGCCTCCCTTTAATGCCAATTTGAGCATTCTCCAGTAACTTGAGTGCTTTTTGACAGCCCTTCTAAGCAGTTTCGCACTTTTCTCTGTAGGCTTGTTCCCTATAGTAAAAAAATCTTTGCCAAAATCACACACTATTTTAGGGACGGTCTCGAACATTTCTTCGCTATGAAGAAATTGGACCGCGCTCTGGAACTTGCGCATATCTTTTAATACAAAACTTTCTTCAAGGGCTGTGCGATAAGCCTTTAACGTCTCACTTGAATAATCACCTTTCTCTTTGGCCCTTACCGCTGTTTCAGCGGCCAGAATGCCTGAACGCATGGCGTAGTCCATTCCTTGTATGGCTTTGCCTGAGTTCATAAGCAGGTTCGCCGCTTCACCGGCTATGAGCAGACCATCGGTATAGATTTCTTCGGGCATGGCGCGTATATCGCCGGTTGAGACTACGTGGGCCGAATATTCGACCATCTCACCGCCTTTGATGATATCGCGGACCACCGGGTGCTCTTTAAAGTCATTAAGGACATCCTGGGGTTTTTTACCCTTTTTCCTCATATCCTTCATTCCCAGGACAAGGCCGAGGGAAATAGAATCACGGTTGGTGTATAAAAATCCGCCGCCCTCGATGCCGCGGCTGGCGTACCCGACAAATTCATTGGACATGCCGCTGAGCCCGTCAAGCTGGAACCGGTCTTCCAGTACTTTCTGATCGAACTGTATGATTTCTTTTACCCCGGTGGCCATATAATCGACGGGAACATATTTCTCTTGCAAGCCTACTTTCCGGGTGAGCAGGTTGTTTACGCCTTCGGCAAGGATCACGGTATTGGAATGAAACTCTTCACCGCCTGCCTTAATGCCGGTTGCTTTGCCGCCTTCCATGATGATCTCATCCACCAAAATGGAATGGGCTATGAAGGATTCGTCCGGATACGCGCTTTTTTCTATGGCTTCCTGAACTTTGCCGGCCAGCCAGTTGTCGAATTTAGCCCGGAGCACGATGATGCCGCGGTAGGGGGTGGTGTTAAAATGTTCGGATTTGAAATCAATGGAGAAAGAAGATTCATCATCCATGAACGATAATCTTCGTTGGTTGATGAAGCGTTCGTATCCCGCTTCATCTTTCCAGTATTCAGGGACCAACCTGGCCAGGTCATCGCCCCATAACACGCCGCCGGATACGTTTTTTGACCCGCTAAATTCACCCCGTTCAATGAGAAGAAACTTCATATTGGCTTTTGCCAGGATCATAGCAGCGCTCAGCCCGGCAATCCCACCACCTACAATAATACAATCGAACTTGTCTTCTTCCATGGGAATGATTTTATTCAAAGAACACTACCTGGTGCTCTTATAGGAACCAATATAACTATTTACTCTTCAGTTCTTTCAATTGTTCAATAAACAACGGCAGAATCTTGTATAAATCACCGACCAGGCCATAGGTGGCGATATCAAAGATCGGAGCGTCGGGATCTTTATTGATGGCCACAATGACCTTGCTGTTTGACATTCCCGAAACGTGCTGGATAGCACCGGAGATTCCAACGGCTATATATAATTGCGGAGAGACGACCTTCCCGGTCTGTCCAATTTGTGTAGTAGGGGAGAACATCCCGGTTTCTACTACCGACCGTGAAGCGCCTATTGCAGCACCAAGAACTTCACTAAGTTCTTCAACCAGTTTTTTCCCTTCTTCGTCCTTTACCCCGCGCCCGGCCGCGACTACAATCTCCGCTTCAGACAAATCTATTTTGTCGCCGGATGTACTGATAATCTCCCTGATCTTTTGTTTTAGGCTGCCCTCATCCATATCAAGCTCAACAGGGATCGCTTCCGCATCACCGGGTGATTTGCTAACATCATAGGAGCCGGAGCGGACAGAAACGAGCACAAGATCAGCATCGCTTTCTGTTTCGGCCAGAAATTTAGTAGCCATGATGGGCCTTTGGGCCTTGACGGTGCCATCCTGAAGATCGAAGGATGATGCATCAGAAATCACCCCGGCACCGGTTCTTGCAGCAACGGCACCGAGTACATCTTTGATCGCTTCTGTAGAAGCAAAAGCGACTACTTTAGGTTTTGCTTGTTCAATGACTTTGGCAATAGCTTCAATCAGTGCCTTATTGATATGAACGTTAAGCAAGGGAGATTCTACGGTATAAATTTTACTGACACCAAACTTCTTAATTTCATCAGCATAGCTTGCGGCCTGTTCATCAGCTATGACAGCATGGGCTTCCATTCCGTTTTTTTCGGCAAGCTTCCGTGCGTGACTAAGAACCTCTAATGATGAACGTTTGATCTTACCTTCTGAAATAGCAACAAAACTTAAAATACCCATGAGAGTGAATTACGAATTAGGAATTACGAATATGACTTTTTAGTGTTGCATCTTATTTTACTGGGCTCAGAGTACTTTAGCCTCATTGTCTAGCAGGTCGCAAAGCTGTTTGACGAGCCCTTCTGGATCTCCTTCGAGTTTTTTGCCGGGTTCCCGGCCGGGAATATTCTGATAGCCGGTGACCCTGGTTTTTACCTTATTGGCGGCCAGGTCTTCAGCGTTTAAACCAAGTTGTTCAAGGCCATAAGAATCGAAAGGTTTGCGTTTGGACTGCATGATGCCTTTAAGGCTGGGAATACGAGGTTCATTCATATCGTTGGAGCACGTGACCAGGCAGGGCACAGGCAGTTCAATGACTTCCTGCCCCGTATCACCCTGTCGTTTGACGATTACCTTATTAGCTGGTTCCTCAACGTCCATTCCGACCGCGTTGGAGGCATATGGAATGTTCAGCTTCTCAGCGAGCATGGAACCGGTAAGTCCGGCATCGGTATCTTGTGATTGTTTGCCGCATACGATTACATCATATTCCACATTTTCGAAAAAAGCAGCAAGAATTTCAGCATATCCGGCTGAATCCAGGTATACATCAGGACCTACAGTAATAATATTTCCTTTGCCGGCTCCCATTGCCAATGCTTTTCGGGCTGATTCCCTGGCTTTTTCCGGACCGACGATTACCACTTCAAGTTCTCCGCCATGCTTCTCAGTGATCACCAGAACTTCTTCGACCGCTGAAGCATCGTAAGCATTCAGCATCATCCGGTCGCTGTCCTGTATGAGCACTCCGTCTTTAACGCGCATGGGGCCCGTAAGATCAGGCACCTGCTTTATGCAAGCAAAAAATTTCATAAAGAAAAAAGTTATAATGAATAGATAAAACCTGTAACCGCTTCTCAGTAACTGAAATATAGGTAAAACATTCATAGCGGGAAAGAGAAATATGAGGATATCATGAAGGTTTTTCACTTTATGGCCGGTACAGCGCGTCTCGCCTGTACAAATGCTCCGTTAAGCGTCCTCGCTTAACGGAAGATCAACGCCCGGGGGCAACTTAACCACCCGTGCACGTTCAAAAAAAGAAGCATCCATATTACCAGAAACTTATTACTAGTACAAGCCCGACTGAGTGCAACTTCGCCAAGCGCAGACGCTTGGCGAAGCGGTAGAGGGGACTTTCCAGGACAAGACCGTGTTGCTATGCAAATGCTCCGTTAAGCGTCCTCGCTTAACGGAAGATCAACGCCCAGGGGCAACTTAACCACCCGTGCACGTTCAAAAAAAGAAGCATCCATATTACCAGAAACTCATTACTAGTACAAGCCCGACTGAGTGCAACTTCGCCAAGGGCAGACGCTCGAAGCGGTAGAGGAAAGCACATTGGAGAGGGTTTTCAACTCCTACTGCAATTTCTCATATTCCAAAATATGGCTCCTGTCCATTTCCAGGAGCAGGTTATAGGCTTGAAGCCGTTGTTCCTGGTCGGCTTCCTGGAAGAAGGCGGTGAACTCTCTGTATTTGGTACTGAACAGCAGATCGAAAGGGTAGCTGTCTGATGTTTGCCGCTGACTGTCCCGGATTTTCTGGAAAGCCTCAAGAGCATTTTCTCTGGCTTGTTCAGGCGATGCAGTGAACCTGTCAAGGCCGTGGCGGTGGTATTGGTAGATGGCTTTGCGCAAGTCTTCATAGCCCGGATTAAGGAAGTGGTTTACAAGGTAATGCCGGTTCCGGCGCGAGCTTCCACTACTTGCCCATCCTTGTGCCCCGGCAGATTGAGCCGTTTCAACAATGTTTCGGGCCTGGCGGAAATACTCCTGGCCACCGAGTTCAGAGAAAGAATCCGCATCGATGCCAAGGGCCATATAGGCATAATAATCCAGGATTGACGCAATGTCATCATATTGATACTCATCCTGTATCAGGTTCCTGTTTTGCCTGAAATCAAATTGCCAGTTGTTATCCCTTATGAGAAACAAAGAAGTGGCCTGCATGGTATTATAAATTGGCCTTACCAGGGCCACCATCATTGTTGCACTGACATTTGTTCCCTCTGCAGAATTAAGGTTCACCACGATATTTAAGCGAATACGCTCATGTTCCTGAAACCTATTTTCAGTCCAGGTATGATCGACAAGGTAGTTTTCGATCAGCCCTTCCAGTTCATCAAGATGGCCCAGTCCGGAGCTGCTGCTGATCTGGCTGTAATCGACATCTACATTTACTTCAAACGCCTGAGATTGGGCCGAAGCCGTAACAGCGATAAAAAAAGTTGTAAAGATTAGAATTAATCGGGAACCGAATTTTCTAATCCTGGTATCTGTAGATGACGGGTCCATTACGGTTTATTTAACTTACTGTCCGGGTTGTGCAGAACGCAGGCTTTATGAAAAACGTATTTTATGAATATAGACAGCGAGTTTAACAAGCTCAATATACTGCTGGTAAAAACAGGGTGTTCAATTTTTCTGTTATTGCTGATGGGTACTGCTAAACAAGTCGAGGCACAAAATAATATGGGTGCCCGGGGAATCGGAATGGCGGGGGCCGTGACAGCCTTGCCGGACTATGAGTGGTCAGTTTTTCAGAACCCGGTGATGATGCCCGTAAAGGATAGCCATATTTCTTTTTTTGCTATTCGTTATTACGGCATTAGCGAACTTACCGATTCGGCTTTAACGGGTGTTCATAGTTTTTCATTTGGAACCATGGGAGTTGGGTTGCACAGTTATGGATTTGATCTGTACCGCGAGAATCAGTTCCGGCTGGCTTTTATGAAGCCGTTTGAGAATTTTCGTCTGGGAGCAGTGCTGCAATATCAACATGTGGCTATTGAGCGGTATGGATCGGCAGGAGCTCTTGCTCTCAACGTGGGTTTTGCCGTAGAGCTTGCCGATGATCTTTGGCTGGGTGCACGCGCCAGTAATCTAAACAGGGGAAGCCTGGGTGAAGCAAACGAGGAGCTTGCGCGTGAAATGGCCGTGGGCGTGTCTTATCTGTTGGCTGAAAGGATTCTGTTTGCAACAGACCTGGTAAAGGATGTAGGATTTCCCTTTTCCTACCGGTCTGGTGTGGAGGTTGATGTTTATGATGATTTCCTGCATCTGCGGGGAGGAGTTTCCACCGAGCCGCTCACGTTTTCGCTCGGCCTCGGATTCAGTCGTTCATTCTGGTCGGCCAATTTTGCAGCTCAGCATCACGAATGGCTAGGCTGGAGCCCGGGAGTTGATTTCAAATCGACTTGGTGATCATGTCGCATGTTATCAAAATATCCTTTTTGTTTATCGCCACGCTGATCCTTCAATCGCCTGGCCTCTCACAGGTATCAGATCCTGTTAATACCCAGCTCGAAGAAGACCTGGAGCGCCTGCTAGAGGAGTTTGAAGAGGATGATTCTAATACCCATGCCGAAGAATACATCCAGTTCCTGCAGGATATGGTGGAAAATCCCGTCAACCTAAACAGAGCGTCATTAAACGATCTGCTTCAAATACCGGGAATGGGGCCGGCCTTAGCCCGTGCGGTGATCGATTACCGGGACAAAAAGCCTTTCGAGCAGGTAGAAGAGTTGACCGAGGTTTCAGGCATAGGTCCCGTTACACTGGATAAGCTCAGGCCATTCATTTCCATTGGCAGTGGATTGAAATTACGTCGGGATTTGTATACAGATCTTTCATATTGGACCGATAACGGACGTTTTGAGGCCATCAACCGTTATCAGCAGATCCTGGAACCACAGGCGGGGTATCAGGAAACCCCCGACACGACGCGGAGCAGGTATTTAGGTAGCCCTGTCCGTTATTACCAGCGTTTTAATTACAGGAGCAGACATGTATCTTTTAACCTCACCCAAGTGAAAGCACCCGGAGAGAAACTCGGAAGCCCGCTATCCTTTGATTTTAACTCCGGGCATTTTGCTATTCAAGACAATGGCCGCCTGAAGATGCTGGTTGTGGGCGATTATGGTATGTATTTTGGTCAGGGACTTGTTTTCTGGCCGGGCATGACTTTTGGGAAAGGCCGGGAGGCTATACGTATTAGAAAAAACGAAAGAGGCCTAAGGCCGTATCAGTCCGGCGGGCAAACACAGGCTAAAAGCGGGGCGGCCTTAACTTACGGGGAAAAGCTTCAAGCTACGATATTTTACTCAGACCGGCGGCTCAGCGCTACCCCTGTAGAGGGTGATACCATCCGTTATCCCGGAGAAACGGGTTTGCACCGGACGCAAAACGAGCTGGACAGGCGTTACAATACCGGTATGCAATCCTATGGGGGCCGGCTTCGCTATCAGTTTGACTGGGGAAGCGTAGGTGCAAGTGGATATCATGCACAATTCGACAAAGACATTCTTGCCCGGGAGGCCGTGTACAACAAGTATGATTTCGAGGGTAAAGAAGGAGGCGCGGCGGGAATGGACTATATGCTTTTTGCGGGTGATATTGTATTATTCGGAGAAGCTGCCCAGAGCTTGAATGGCGGTCAGGGATTGATATCCGGTTTGGAATACTCGCCAGGCACTACGCAACTCAGTCTAACCTACCGAAATTACGGAAAAGATTTCCAGTCGCTTTTTGGTGGTGGGTTTGGTGAATCATCCAACGTACAAAATGAAGAAGGGCTGTACTTCGGCCTGAGAAAATCACTGGACCGGGGAATAACGCTGAGCGGTTACTTTGATCAGTTCCGTTTTAAGGCCCCCAGGTTTGGCACACGCCGGCCCACACAGGGCTATGACTGGCTGGCACTGGGTGAGCTACAGATCACCAGGAAGATGGAGATTTATGTACTGGTCCGAAATAAACAGCGTGAGAACGATTACCTGGCTTTTGATAATACGGGCAGAGAAATCTATGCTTCAGGTTATGACCGTCGCGGAAGCATACGCACACAACTGAGTTACCAGGTCATCCCAACTTTACGGTCCCGTACGCGGGTTGAATGGCTACGCGGACAGAATGCCGGAGAAGAAGCCGAATTTGGCATGCTTGTTTTTCAGGATTTCCGGTGGAATGCCTTTAAAAATGTTCAACTTGACGGAAGGCTAACGGTATTTGACACGGAAAGCTTTACGTCAAGGGTATATCAATTCGAGAACGATATGCTGTATGTGATGTCAAATCCGGCACTGTTTGACCGCGGGCAAAGGTCTTATATACTTCTGCGATACCAGGCCGGGAGGGTCATTGATCTTTGGGTCAAATATGCCGTCACGGTTTACGAAAACCGCTTGGCTATAGGTAGTGGCCTGGATGAAAGCATTGGCAATAAGCGAAGCAACCTGGGAATACAAATGCGGGTCAGGTTTTGATATCCTTTAGTTCTGAAGTCTTTTCCCTTTTGGTATTTCCTTAACGCCCGGTCTCCAGCAGGAAGATAGCCGGCTTCTTCAGGAAATCAGGCAGTGTGGATTCACGCCACGCACCTGCTGTTTTGGTGATGATCTGCTCATCCGGCAGAGTAATACTTACGGCAACACAGATTCTCGTATCGGTATTGACCTGATTGACCAGCTCCCTGAGAAGGGTATTATTTCGATGCGGGGTCTCCATGAAGATCTGGGTTTGGCTTTTCGAAGAAGAATCCTGTTCCAGTCTTTTGATCGTTGAGCGCAGCACATTTTTATCAATAGGCAGGTAGCCATGAAAGGTGAAACTTTGTCCATTCATGCCCGAGCCCATCAAAGCGAGAAGGATGGAGGAAGGCCCAACCAAAGGTACTACCGCGATCCCTCTGGAATGTGCCATTTTTACCATTTCGGCCCCTGGATCTGCAATGGCCGGACAGCCGGCTTCAGAGACTATCCCAACACGGCTTCCTTTTTGGAGCAGGTCCAGATAGTCGTTTTTTTCTTCGGCCGACGTTTTTTTGTTAAGTACGTAAAGCTTCAGCTTGTAATCAGGGATAGGATGCTTGATCCACTGAAAAAAACGGAGGGCTGATTGGATGTTTTCAACCAGGAAGGTATCCAGGGTATGTACCGTTTCAATAACGGCGGGCGGCAAAGAGTTGTTCGAGGGGGTTTTCCCCAGCGGAGTTGGGACCAGGTATAATTTGCCTTGTTGATCATTGCCTGTTGTCATGATTGCGAATATTCAAATGTCGGCTGCACTTTTATAATTTTATTTCTCAGCCTGTCGGCATACCGGTGAGCAAGTAAGCTAGCTACAAGAGTTATGAGCACAGAAAGAAATATCACACCGATATTTATTAGGACCATCTTGGTTTGAAACCATAGGGTGGGCATGATGATAATAGGTTGATAGCTGCCTTCAAGATATTTGAGAGACAACGTTTCGGAGTCCATAAGCAGCCCCGCATTTTGAATGGGAAGGGAGAGCTTTTGTACAATGGTCTCACCGGTATCGGTAGTGAACTTCAGAATGATGATACCATTTGATTGAGCAGCCATATGCTTCATTTGGAACTCTACAACTTCAGCATGATATTCGGTACCGTTTTGCTCGGTGTTCTGAATCCCATAATACACCAGGGCTTGCTGAATACCCAAGCCTGTTAGTCCGATGGGCAAAAGCCAGAGCAAATACCATAGGTAATATATTTTCTTCATGGTCTTTTTATGGGGTCAATGTGGCTTTGCTGACTTCATACAACGCAGGATCATAAATCAATCTTTTCTGATAATCCTGACTCATAAAGTTACTGGACATATGCATCCAAAAACCTATAGGCAGCTTTTCAAAAAATACGGCCTGAACGTGTTGATTCTTTGTATAGGTTGAGGTTCCCATATCCAAGCCGTTTAGAAGGCTTATCCTGTTATCATATAGAGCACCATAAAAGTCAAAATCTCGCGTAACGGTGCTGGCTGACATGGGCCAACTGAGATGATCGCGAATAATGGATGATGCTTCTTCTGAAAACAAGTCTCCCCGGACAATTTTCTCAAGTATAGCGGTCAGTGCTTCAGGCTCACCCTTAGGGAAAATGTCATACATTAACCGCTCATCCATAAAGCTTAAACCCAATCCGTCGTTTTCGAAATGCTCTATAACCTGGCTTCGGAAAGCCTCATCATTCTGGTAAGCCAGCGCGGAGCTTGATACTTCTTCAAGCAAGTCATCTTTGCTTAATGTAAGCAGTTCATCATGACGTTCATTGGGTGTCTGATTATTAAAAGGTGGGTTAAAGCTTATATGCAACCCCGAGTAGGGTAATGGAGCTTCAATTCGATTATCTCCGATATCAGCTGTCGTATTATTGATTTTATCCGGTCCCAAAAAGTAATATAGAAAGTCAGCCGAAGCCAGATCATTTTTTTGGACCATGGTCGAGACAACATCACTAATTTTGATCTGCTCATCGGCCGTAACGAGATTATTATCTTTTAACGATCGGATGGCTTCTCTGTGGCGGTTGTCATCAATATCGGGCAGATGATATTGGTTAAGATCATCCAGAGAGACTAATTGATCAGGGTTGAGTGTACCCTCACTAACCTGGCGTGCATATTCTATAAGTATAAAAATATTGACCGAGGAACCCATCACACGTTCTTTGTGGGCCTGGTAATAAATACCTTTTTCCGGATCATTAATATCGTATGAAACTACAGAGACATATTGCGGATGTTGGCCCATATATTCTACCAGTCCACTCAGAGAATATGTTTTTTCTACCCACTCGCTCCCTTCGGCAAGGGCGGAACGGTTTTCGAAAACGGATACAAAAGCATCACGGTTTAAGTAGAAAATAGAGCCGATTAGCAGTGTGGCAACAGTAAGGAAAACCCCTAAAAATTTAAGCAGGCGCATTTTATTTTTTTAATGAATGCAAGAAAACTCAAGATACACAAACTTGCAGATATCTGTCCTGAAGATTAACGTGACAGACTGGGTTTTGTTCAAGCTCATCCTTACGTAAATGTAAGGGATGTTATATTAAGAAAATCTATATTATTAATATGATACTTAACGGCAATGAATTACAGTATTATTTATGAGTGTAAGATTTTTAAGATGATAAGATATACTCTCGTAATCGTTACCTTTAAGAAGTTCTGAGAAGAGACAGCGTAATTATTTTTCATGCTGTACAGACTATTGAGAGAAAAACTTAAAGCCGATGGTAACCATAAATTACCCTTAAGCGGCAGTAGTAGCTATAAACCTAAATTATTCATTTCAAGAGATTATAATATGTCCGATTTATCCTTTATTAATAGTAAAGATCAAAAGATATTTGCGCAAAAGTGGCTTCCCCATAACGAAATTAAATCTTGTATAATCTTGCTTCATGGATATGCTGAATATTCACGTCGCTATCAAAAATTCATTAATAAGCTTACGGGCTCGGGGCATGCTGTTTTCGCCTTTGATTATCAAGGTCACGGGCGCAGTGAGGGCGTGAGAGGTTCCGCCGGTAATTTTGACGATCTGGTAAAAGACGCTAATCAATTTTTATCTTCTGTACGAAGTGAGTACACCGAATATCCATGGTCAATCATGGGGCATGATTTGGGTGGCAATATTGCAATTAAGCTTGCTTCAATATATCAATATGCTTTCACTGGACTTATCCTGACTGCGCCTGCAATACTTATGCATCAAAAAATCCCTAAAGTTGTTCAGGACATGGCCAGAAATATTGCATCCTTATACCCCGGTATGCCCGTAATGAGGCTCGATACTCACGCGATTAGCCGAAGCAAGGAAGTAGTCAATGGATATAATAAAGACCCCTTAGTTTATCATGGTTGTCTGCGCGCCGGAATGGCAATGTGTCTTCAACAATCCGGTCAAGAGGCTGTAAAAGTTCTTGATCAGGTCACTATACCGGTTTGGATTGGTCACGGTTCCTTTGATAGTATAAATGATCCTGCGGGATCTGCACTTATCATGAACCGTATTGCCAGCCAGGATAAGACCCTGAAAATCTTTGACAGCTTATTTCATGAGATTCTGAATGAACCCGAACGCGACGAGGTAATGTCAGAAATATCAGGTTGGATAGAGGAGAGGCACACAGGGCTTGAGTTGATGGAAGAATATGATTATTCAAAAAGAAGAACAGGATAACCAGATATTGCCGGGTGTACGCTTAGTTATCGTGAGCTTGTTACCCAAAATTTACAGTCCCAATAAGCAAAGCGTATACCCGGCAATTCCCAAACATACTTCATCTCGTCATCTCTTCAAGGAGTTCAAAATACCGTTCAATCAGGCGCTGATAATCATCGCTGAAGCGGGTTTGATCAGCATCCTGAATACCAGCCCGAACCTTCTGGCGTAATTCTTCCAGGGCTAGTTCTGAAGGATTTGATAGCTCGTAATCCTCTGCAGTTTCACCACGACGTTGCTCTTCGTCCTGATCCCTTTCCTCAATGGCTTCCTCAGCTTCCAGCATGCGTGACAAAATGTTTTGCTGGCGTTCAACCATCACCTCATCCAGCTGACCACCACGAAGCTCGTTGATGGCATTTTCCATTTCTTCTCCCATCCGCTCCATTTCACTAAGAATGTTATCTCCACTTTCCAGGCCGCCTGAGCGTTGAAGTTCTCGCATTTGCTTGCGGATTTCATTTTGCTGACGAGCCATCTGGTTAAGTCTTTCCCTTTGGTCCTGCGACAGGCGTTCGCCTGCCATGTCGTTAATCATATCCTGAATTCGCTGGTTTAACTGCTGCTGGTCACCGGAAAGGCCCTGCATTTGTTCCATCATCTGTTCGGCACTCATCCCGCCCATGCCGTTGTTGCCATTCATCTGATCATTGAGCTGGTCAATCAAATCAGCGAGCATTGAACCCAACTCATTCAAACCGCCTAGAGCGGTTTGTTCTACGGTTGTCGCTTTGCTACGATCACGCCCAACCAAATAATCAAGGGCACGCTGCATGTTGTGCTGAATTTCACGCTTCCTCTCATTGATTTGATTGGAAAATTGTGGGATCTCTGATGAGACTTGATACAGAGAGTCAACCAGGTATTCAAAATTCCTGTTGATATTACGCTGACTTCGAGTCTGCCCCACAAAACCCGGACTGTTTTGAGCAAGCTCCTCCGTTTGCACTGTAACATCTTCCTGCGCTATAGATAGCAATATCAAACTCTGAAGGATATTCTTCAAAGCCGTAATGTTAACTTGAATTTGCTCCTGGCCCATCTCCTGTCGTGAATCGGATAATTTTTGGGACATCTCACCCATCTGTTGCTGAAGCCGGTCCTGATCTTGTTTAATTCTTTCCTGGTCCGGGATATCCTGCTGCATATCCTTTATATTTTCCTGGAGTTGTTGCTCCATAGAATCCATATCGGGCTCCAGTTCATCGCGCAGTTGTTCCATTCTATCTTTTTGACGGATCGGGCTTTTGTCAGGTAGATCATCGATCTTCTCAGCCAGGTCTTCAAGCTGTTGTTTAATGTTTTCTTGTTGTTGGACCTGTTCATCACCGACATCATCCTGGTTCATCAGCTGCTGTTCCTGCGTTTCCAGGTCTTTCAGGAGTTCCGCCATAATTTCTAATTCAGCATTCAACCTGAGGGTTTTAAACAGCTCAACGGTCCTCTCCATCCGTTCCTGATAACTTGATTCGTTGAATTCGATTTCTTCAAGTGCATTTCTTAATTCCGACTGGTCAAAGTCACCCAGATTATTCTGTAGCTCTTCAATCAGTTTCATAATCTCCGGGTCGTCTATTTCATCGATTAGTTCATTGAGCTCTTTATACTGCTGCATGGTTTCTTCCGAAAGCGTTTTGGAGTTTTCCATGTTTTCGGTGAGTTCATCAAACTTGTTTTTTAAATCTTCTACCTGTTGGTCCAGATCCTCGCGTTGATCTTTGATGTCCTCCAGTATTTGCGATTGTTCCCAGGTTGCATCAGGATCATTTTGAACCTGTTCCCGGAAACGCTGAAAGTTATCCTGCATCTGCTGATATACATCCTGGACCTGATCATAAGATTCATTGATTTGATCTTCACTTTCCTCCTGTTCAAACATCTGGTCTGCCAGTGATTGTATGTTCAGGAAATGGCTTTCTGAACGTGAAGTCTTGTACCCGGAAACTTCGTCGTTATCGGTGGCTTCAATCCAGTATTCCATTTTGTCCAGTGAACGCAGGTCGAGTTCACTTAAATTCCAATCATGGCGGTCCAGGCTGCCGCTGCCTTTCGGGACGGGTAGATCAATACTGCCGGTAACCGGCTGATCTACGTATGCTTTATTTAATTTAAAATGAAGATCTACTGAGGTGAAGCCGAAATCATCTTCTATTTCATAACTAACCTGAAGTTCTTCGGGGTTTCTTATTGATAATTGACGATCCGGCTGTAGAATGCCAACAAAAGGTCTCTCATCCTGAAGGGCCAGGATTTCAAAAGCATACGGATTGCTATTGGTCAGGCCAAATTTATCTTTCATTATAAAAGAAAGAGAATCCTTTCCGGATATGTTCAGCTTTCGAATAACACGATTCTCATCGCCCGGCATCAACCCCAGAGTATCTTTGGAACTATGGCGGATTAATTGGCCCATTATCAATTCTTTATTGGTTTCAGCTTCAATAAGAAGCTCGGAACCCGGGTAAGCTTCAATTTCACTGAAAGGATAAGTACTTTCTTTATCATCAATTCCTGTGTAAGCAGGAGGGGTCAGTGTTGCCGTAAGACTGCCGAAGCGTGGGAGTAGCTGAACATCAGCCTCAAAAGTTTCACTATCATGTTCATCCATTTGGATGTAGTACCGGGCACTGTTGTACAGTTCCATATCATCTGAGACAAACGAATTGTCATCCCCCTGGTCCATAGGCCTCAGCCTGAACTCTGATTCCACATCGGTTTTAATGGCGAGTGTTATATTCTCAGGGGCACGCCCTTTTTCAAAAGTGATCTTAGCCTGAAAGGGATCACCCTGTGCTATAATGGTATTCCCTGGGTCGATGCTATAAGTGAAAGGGAGGGGTTTTTTGAATTCCTTCCAAAAAAAAGCGGTTCTCTTGATCGCATCCGGAGAAAAAATACTTGTCCATCCAAACAATACTGTCAAAAAAAGGAAACTGAACAGGGAGTAATTGTACAGTTTCTTGTAGGGGTGATTTTTGCTATAGTCATGCAGTTGCACGGAAAGCTTATCCCCGGATACTTTGCCGAGATTTTGAGCAATGGCGGCTTCTTGCAATCCAGCGGCGCCATTACGCTTAAAATGCTCAAAATCCATAAGGTAACGCACAGAGTCGTTCCCTATAGAGCGGGAGACCTCTGGATAAAAAGTATTGAAAGTAAGGTTTTTGAATTTTCTGGCAAGCAGTATGAAAAGAGCGACGCCGGATGCAACAATAAACACTCCAAAAGATGTTTTAACAATCGGCGAGAAGTATTGAAAATGTTCAACAATCAGGAATATCAGAAGCAAAATGAACATTACCGAGACGGATGAAAAGGCGATGGCGGTAATCCGTTTGCTTCTCAGACTACGGTAGCATTTATGAACCTGGCTGCGAATACCACCCAAAGAAGTGCCAATATTTTTTGATTCGGGCAATGCTAGTCTACCTGTCTGTGAATTTCAATTGCTTTCATTCTTTGATGTTTAACTCAATCAAAATTAAATAATTGTGGATTTTTGATTTTGATGAACCGCACAATCCCTAAAGTATCTGGTATAAAAAATTATAAATAATTTCATAAAACATCACGAATAACAGAGAAATAAGATTGCCAATCAAAAAATAATCGTTGGAGATCTTCGCTGCTTCTTCTTCATGATCATGTAGCCGTGTTGCAATTTTGAAAGCGCCGAATGCTATAATAATCTGTGGAAATCCATGGACCATGCCCACGTAAAGCGTGGGGAGTTCAACGATCCCTTTGATAATCGGGTTAACTACATCGGTTAAAGTTTCAGTATTATTGAAACATGATAGGTTGTATCAACAATACTGAACCATAAGTTATTGTGCAACCTACTTTAACCCATTTAAAGTTAATGACTCACCCATAGTGAAATAATTTCCTTTTTTTGCCAGACTGATGATTTCATTGCTTGCATCGTGCTGCATATAAAGGAAAATTCCTTTTTCATGACAATCAGCAAGAATAACTTCTTTTTCTTTCAGAGTTTTGGTAGGGTACATATCATACCCCATCACCCAGGGTGTAGCGATGTGGGCGAAAGTAGGCACTAAGTCTCCAGCAAATAAAATTTTTGTTTTCCTGGTGGTAATCAGGGGAAGTTGTTGACCAAGCGAATGTCCGTCCACGATTATATGAGTGAGCCCGGGTTCGTATTCATGACCTTCTTCAATCAATTGTAATCGCCCGCTATTTTTAATGGGGCCCAGATTTTCCTTAAAGAAACTGGCTTTTTCCCGGGCATTTGGGTTGTTGGCTGTTTCCCATTGTTTTTCGGTTACCCAAATATCAGCGTTGGGAAATTCAAGTTCAGGTTCACCCTCTTCGTTGATCGAAGATATTCCGCCACAATGATCAAAATGCAAATGGGTAAATATGATATCGGTGATGTCTTCCTTCTTGAAGCCTTGTACAGCCAAAGATGTCTCCATGTCGCTGTGGTGAAAGTCCAGGCCGTATATTTTCGTGTATTTTTCATTGAACTTTCGTCCGACACCGGTATCGATCAGGTACACACGATCAGTTTGCCTGGAGACGATAAGCAAGCTGCGCATGGCCATATCAATTCGATTTAGATCATCGGGCTGTATTTGCTTTGACCATAACGTTTTTGGAACCACACCGAACATGGCACCTCCATCCAGCTTGAAACGACCATTTTCAAGGGTAAATAAGGAGAAATCGTCGAGGTATGCTTTGTTCAGCATGGTTGATTTTATTAAATTTATATTCGAAAGTTGTTATTAATTAAACCACTTGTTTTGATGTTAAATTTCCTGAAGCAGATTATTTAAAAAACTGCGAACTTTGCTAAGATCACCTTTTAATTCTTCTGGAAGTTCTTTTTGAGGATCGAGGTTGGATCTTCGAATGGCTTTTTTAGCACCGGCCGTACTATACTTTTCCTCCTGGATCAGTTTTTTAAGTTCTAATACTGTACTGATGTTCTTTTCGGTGTAAACACGATTCCCGGCGCGATTTTTTGATGGACTGAGACTGTCAAAAATGGTTTCCCAATAGCGTAGAACATGGGGTTTGATGCCTGCAAGCTTGCTTACTTCGCCTATTGTGTAGTATAGCTTTTTCATTAAAACATTAAGTTTGATTTACGTAACTTCCATCCATTAACGTTAATATAGATTTAAAGAACATATTAATCATTGTCAAATTTGGAACCAAAGGAAACGGATACCCCCGACCTAAGTATTGTTGTACCGCTCTTAAATGAAGAAGCGTCACTACAGGAACTATTTAGGCAGGTTCACGCTGCTGTGTCCGATAAGTATACCTATGAAGTAATTTTTGTGGACGATGGCTCCAGCGACCGATCATGGGAGGAAATCTGTTCTTTAAAACAAAAATCCGATGGTGTTAAAGGAATCCGGTTTCGCCGCAATTACGGGAAAAGTATAGCCCTCCAAAAGGGTTTTGAAATAGCCCAGGGGAAATATGTGGCTACTATGGATGCTGATCTTCAGGATGACCCCAATGAGATTCCGCCGATGATTAATAAATTAGAAGAAGGGTATGACTTAATCAGCGGGTGGAAAAAAGTCAGGAAAGACCCTATAACTAAAACAATTCCTTCTCTTTTCTTTAATTACATAACTTCGATTGCCACACGAATTAAACTGCATGATTTTAATTGTGGATTGAAAGTATATCGCCATGAAGTTACCCAAAAGGTAACTTTATACGGCGAATTGCATCGCTATATTCCTTTTTTAGCTGATCAACAGGGCTTTTCGCGGATAGGAGAAAAGGTGGTTACGCATCACCCCAGAAAATATGGGGAATCCAAATTTGGTTTAACCCGTTTCATCAAAGGTTTTCTGGATTTGATAACCTTACTTTTTTTAAGTTCCTATATGCAGCGCCCGATGCACTTTTTTGGTACTATGGGAACATTGTTTTTGGGAATAGGCGGGGTTATAACCCTTTACCTGGTCATTATGAGATTGTTTTTTCAGGTTTATTTGACCAACAGACCATTACTGCTTTTTGGTATACTTCTCCTGGTACTTGGAGTTCAGTTCTTTTCGTTGGGGCTGTTGGGAGAAATGCTCAATAAAGGTCAAAACCAGAGTAATCAGGATTCGATAAACATCAGGGAAAAAATTTAACCCGATATCAGTGTGCCAAACCCATTTTCGGCAAGCGTCTGCGCTTGCCGAAATTGCACCCGGTCGGGCTAGAATTAACAATGAGCTCCTGGTGATATAAATGCCATGGTCTTTGAACCTGCATGGGTGGATACGTCGCTCATGGGCGCTGATCATTCGTTAAACGTGGACGTTTAACGGAGCATGTGAGGTGGCGCAGGCTTGTCTATTAGGCTATTCACACGCTCCGGCAAGCGTCTGCGCTTGCCGAAATTGCACCCGGTCGGGCTAGAATTAACAATG
>JBBDMV010000081.1:0-170 GCA_040878115.1 Balneolales bacterium | reverse complement strand
CATTCGTTAAACGTGGACGTTTAACGGAGCATGTGAGGTGGCGCAGGCTTGTCTAATGGCCAACGCCGGCACGGCTTGCGGCATTACTGATCACCAAAACAGGGTTTAACGGGCCAGTACCGCGTACGGGATTTGAACCCGTGCTACCGCCGTGAAAGGGCGGCGTCCTA
>JBBDMV010000080.1:0-4173 GCA_040878115.1 Balneolales bacterium | reverse complement strand
TCTTTTTCCTGGCTGCTGAGGCTATCAAAGCTGACGAGTTTCTTTAAGATGTCGGTTGCGTTAGCTGAAAGAAGGTCCATGTTTTTCTGGTTTATGTATATTCACGGCGTTGCCGTGTACGTGTTTGTTGGTTGATCTCATTATGATTTGAAATGATGCTGTAGTTATTTAACCAATAGGGTCCCATTGTTTTTCTCCAGTCCGTCAGGATTAGTTAATATTACTTTTGATATGCCGTTCTCCAGTGCTTCAAATCCCGTTAACAGTTTGGGCTGCATTCCGTCGATGATCCAGCCATCATCTACCCCGGTTTTCCAGGCCTCTCTGTTTAATTCGGGTATAGGTGCCTGGCCGGCATCCAGTACAGCTTGAGGGCCCATCAGCATGATCAGTTCACCACACCCCATGGCCCGGGCCAGGTTGATAGCAAAAGTATCCGCATTGATGTTTAAGATACCTTCGTTTTCCGACCAGGTCAGGCAGCCGATTACCGGTATAAAAGCCTCGTTAAGCAGTATGTTTACCAGCTCGGGGTCGACATCTTCAAATTCACCTACCAGCTCAAAATCAACATCTGCCCCATTAATATTAAGGGGGGGGCGTTTATGTGAGGTCGTTAAGTTGCCGTCAATGCCTGTTAAGCCCACGGCATTCAGCCCTTCTTTCCGGAAGGATGATACCAGCTGCTTATTTACCAGACCCCCGACCGAATAAAGCATCACTTGCAGTGCAGCCTTATCGGTGACACGCCTTCCCGCGATTTGCTTAACATCAACGCCGAGACGTTTGCTGAGCTCGTTGATTTGTTTGCCGCCTCCATGAACAACGGCCACAGGCTTACCCGAGGCAATTTGCTGTTTTGCAAACGTGCAGATCTTCTGCAAGGAGGTTTCATCATCGGCCAGGTTGCCGCTGATTTTGATTAAGACAGGTTCCATAGTTTCATTAAAATGGCTTTTTGTGCGTGAAGGCGGTTCCCGGCCTGCTGGATATGAGCGGCATTTGGGCTGTCGAGCACGGCATCATCCGCCACAACATTGCGCCGGATAGGCAGGCAATGCATGAACCGGGCATTGTTGGTAAGGCCCATTTTATCGGCTGTAATCGTCCAGTCTCTGTAAGTCTTGGTCCTAAGATCAGCTATTTTCTCTTTATTCTCATAGACCAGTGATGGCGCCCATGACTTGGCATAAATGACGTCGGCATCATCAAAAGCGGCTTGTTGGTCATCACTGATGGTAATATTCTTTCCGTGTTCCGCTGCCCTTTTTTGCGCATTTGCGATTACCGTATCTTCCAGCATCATTTCCCGGGGGCAAGCCAGGGTTACATCAGCGCCGCTTCTTGCGGCAACTTCCAGCGCCGTATTGGGTACCGCCATCGGTAGGGCGTTGGGGTGAGGGGCCCATGATAATACAATTTTCTTTTTACCAAGCTGGTTTCCAAACAACTCCCGAAAGGTTTGCCAGTCGGCCATTCCCTGGCAGGGATGCTCCCAGGCGCTCTCAAGGTTAATAAGAGGGACAGTAGCCAATTCGCTGATTGTTTTTAGGAAACGATCGTTTTTATCATACTTAAAGTCCTCCATAGCCGAAAAAGCGCGGACACCCAGCACATCACAATACCCTGATAAAACCTGAATGGCTTCTTTGATATGTTCGGTCTTGCCACCATCCATTACTACCCCATGATTCCTTTCAAACGTCCATGTTCCCTGGCCGGGCTGAATGAGGGTTGAGGCGGCTCCCAAATGGGCGGCGGCCGTCTCAAAAGAAGTTCGCGTCCGGAGTGAGGGATTAAAGAACATCAGGCCAAGAACTTTCCCGGCGGCTTCTTGCGAACGGTAATCATCGCTTTTGACGCGCGCGGCAAGGTCCAGGATGTCAAGAAGCTCTTCGTTGCTGAAATTGGAGAGCGATGTAAAGTTTTTATAGTTCGTCATGTTTTTAGATTGCCTTAAATCCGCATGATTAAAATTTAATCATATAGTACTTTGGCTTTTTTTTAAAAATAAAGGGGAGGGATGGCCAGGATGTAATTCATTGCCTTTATAAAATCAAAGGCGGTGTTAAAAGTCCGGCATCTTCATCCACTCCAAACATCAGGTTCATGTTTTGAATGGCTTGTCCGGCGGCGCCCTTTATGAGATTGTCGATGGCAACACCAACAACGGCATGGTTACCTCTTTTTACCCATCCTATATCAGAGTATGCACTGCCCACAACGGACTTCAATTGGGGCAAGCCGTTCGTCAGGCGAACCAAAGGGCACTCTGCAAAAGTATCCTGGTAGATTGCCTCCAGGTTTGTACCTTCATCACAGGAAAAAGCGATGTTCATCCAAATGCCGCGGACGAAAGGCCCGGAAAGGGGGATGAAATGAATGGCAGGCTTTCTCTCGTTAACGCGCTCCAGCGACTGGTAAACTTCACCCAGGTGCTGATGCTCAAAAACTTTATAGGCGCTCACATTCCCGAACCGTGATGAAAAGTGTGTCGCCTTAGAAGCTTTGGCGCCTGAGCCTGATGATCCCGTCATACCATTGACAGTGAAGCTATCGGCAATATTATGTTTAACCAGCGGCCAGATAGCAAGTTGCATGGCAGTGGCAAAGCACCCTGGATTGGCTACGAACTGAGCTTTTTTGATATCATCAGGATAAAACTCGGTCAGGCCGTAGTCGAACCAGTCAAGCAGTTCAGGAAATTGGTGTTTATAACCGTAGTACTCTTCGTACAGCTGTGACTTGCGTAAGCGGAGGTCAGATCCTATATCAATGATCTTGCCTTCATAACCCCGGCTGAGCAGCTGCTGGACCACCGCAGCCGATACTCCATGTGGAAGGCCAAGAATGATGATATCGGAGTCATCCTCATCCAGTTGGGACATGGGCAGCAGGGTTTCCTTTCCAACCTTTCCCAGGCCGGGATATAGGTCAGCCAATTCTTGCCCGGCGGTGCTTTCTGAGTAAATCCTGTTTAGTTTTGCATGAGGGTGCACGGACAACAGCCGGACGGCCTCAAGGCCCGCATATCCGCTGGCGCCTGCTACCGAAACAGTCCATTCTTTCATATCAGCGTATTTTCGGATTTAGGTTGAGTGAATACGGATTGGGCCACAAGGTCACCTAGTTTAACAGGATCCGTTACGGCATTCACCGCACGAATTCCCAGCGTGTTCTGAATGAACTGGATTCCCACAAGATTATCGGTTACCGGTCCGGTGATAATGGATATGCTGCTGGAGTAACGTTTCCTGAAGAAGTGGTCTGAGGACCAGCATCCCATAAAATCCTGAGCAGCGACAATGTGAGTAGAGATGTGGCGCTGCAGCTCTTTGTCCATTAATAAACTGTCGACCCCGTAAGCTCCAATAATGCCGTCCCCAAATTCAAGGACAATGACATCCGGATTATAAGAGTTCAAGTGCTTGATCAGGCCCTTTGCCATAGGCAGGATATTTTTCCCTGTGGTGGAAACCAGGCCCGCCTCGGAGAAATGGGTACATGCAATGGCACCCTGCTCTTTCATAAACTGAACATCCCGCATCAGGGAAGCACCGGTTAGTTTGGCAGCGGCTACTTTATAGCCTTTATTGGAGAGTTGCTGCACGATTTGGCCAGCGGCCATGGTCTTGCCTACGTGCATACATGTTCCCGTAACGGCAATTAAAGGGGCGCTCTCTTCCAGTTGGTACTCCCATTCAATGGCAAAATCCTGGATGCAAGCGTGCTTGTAGAGATCATCATCCGGGATCATCACGGCCCCGAGCACTTCCACTCGCATGGCGGGCCCGAAATCCGGGTGGGGAGACTGGCAAAAGCCGATGATGCCCCCCATATTCAGGATGTGTAATTCATCACCTACTTTTATGGAACGGGGAACCACACCGCTGTACCCGCGCAACGCCTGCCGTTCGCCGAGTGCGCCTATTACAATGCGTCCTTTCCCATATTCAATAAAATCGCCATCGCTATTTTCAATTTCATTGTAGGTATCTTTATCATCAAGTGTTCTTACAGCTACCAGGTAGCCTTCTTCGGCTACGATGTTTTTGGCAAGCTTTACCTTAGCACCCAGCTTGACGGATGCCGAGCTGGATGCGATGATGTCTGCTGTGATTTGGTGATAATCTCCGCTCATGCTTTTGATCGGTTATATGAAAATTGAGAACT
>JBBDMV010000079.1:0-23240 GCA_040878115.1 Balneolales bacterium | reverse complement strand
AATAGTGATGAAGAGTTAAACTATTTTGATTCAGATTATCCGCTGCTGCCTGAGAGCTACGAATCATTTATAAACCGTTTAAACCTAATTACAGACAAGAATAACAAAACCAGTCAATTACTGGAGATTCATGAAAGTAACTTAAAAACTTTAATCGGGATTGTTGATATACATAACATTGACCTTCATAACCGGCGATGCAATATCGAATGTTCTATTGGTGAGCGAGAGTATCGCCATCAGGGATACGGAACTGCTGCACTGGAAAAGGCTTTAGTGTATTGCTTTGAAGAACATAATATGCATAAAGTCAGCGCCACCTCTTTTGATTTTAATAAGAAATGGATAAAAATATTAGGTAAAATGAACTTCAGGCAGGAAGGCATTTTGAGGGAACATGTCAGGAAAAACGACTCCTACTGCAACAAGCTGCTCTTTGGACTTCTAAAAGAAGAATATATTCAATCTAAAGAACGCAACGTAGCTGTAGGTGTCAATTAATCTTTTAAAGCGCGTCGTCTACCTGATTGGTTTCGTAGGGATTGGCAATACTGTAATCTCTTGGATCATACTCGGATAGTTCAAAGAAATGTTGCCAGGCTTTTTCGCTGCAACCGTTTTCATCAACCCAGCTGATGTGACTTTGCTTGATCAGGCCAACAATTCTTTTTGCATACTCGACGCGCTCCTGCTCATCCTCAATGCGTGGCAATGCTTCGATCATTAAGTCAAGGTTCAACCCACAGTTATAATCTTTTGGTTTTCGTTGTGGCAAAAACATATTATTAAATAGTGTTTAATGTAAATAGAAAGAATGGTCTCAATAAACTTTTCTTGAGCAAACAGTCTTCAAGTTATCAATTTTGAACATAACCTACTACAGGCTAAATTGAATTATGCCGGTAATATATTTTTTTATGAACGCGAAACTATATCGGATTGGATACAACATGATTCCTCTCCTCTATTTTATGCCTTATCTTTTTCTCGCAAGCATGAGTAATCGAGGACTGGTTTCCACATTGAAGGGCGACCCGCTATAATCGCCATAAACATGCTCCAATTCAAACCCTTCTTCGGTAAAGGTGTTCTTGAACCAGCTTTCATCATATAACTTAACGCGCTCTTCAAAATTATATGATTTCCCGTAGTCTTTTTGCTTGAAGCTTATTTTTTTGACGATGGTATTATCATCGCTGATAGTTCTGTTAATGCTATATTCATATTTACCAAGGGTCCCGCCTTCTTCTTTTACAAGTTCCTGTTTGGCTTTATGAGCATTTAAATAATCGAGGACAAATATACCCCGGTCACGAAGCATCTTGCCAACATTTTTGATCACAAGTTGATTCTCACTGTCATTCTCAAAGTAGCCAAAACTGGTAAAAAGGTTAATCACAGCATCAAAAGTATCAGGAAAAGGTTCCCTCATATCTCCGACTACAAAGGCAACTTCCCGCAAGCCTTCGTTCAGGGCTTTAGACCGGGCTACCGTTATAGACTCTTCAGAAAGATCAACGCCCGTAATTATGTACCCTCTTTTACCCAGATTAATAGAATGGCGCCCTCTGCCACAGCCCAGGTCCAAAATGTTGGAATATTCATTCCGGGGGATAACTTCAGTTAAAAGGTTTGCCAGCAAATCAGCTTCACCTTCATTTCTATTAGAATAAATCTTTTCGTAAAGAGGGCTGTCAAACCATTCTTCAAACCATTGCATAGAGTATCGTTATTTGTGGATTATGAAATACGGCGTTAGTAACAAGGACTTCACTGCTTGCTAATGAAAATAATAATAGAATTACCAGATTATTCTACTGCTGACAGCATTTCAAATATTTGCACCTGTACAATTTAAGATATATAAAGATAAAAAAGGTGGCTTCCTTTTTTATCTTTACTTTTTTGGGGTACCCCCGGCATGGGCCTCTTACCCAAACCACCTGATGTTCATCAAAGTTCAGGGTTTCCCCTAAAGAACTGCCATTCTGGCTTGAGCTTCCTCCATGGTTGCTCCGTATCTCCTCCGTGTCTGCTCCGTGTTATACATGGAGAAACCATGGAGGAATCATGGAGCTATTATGGACAAAAGCTAACCAAGGTACATGCCCGATTTTGCGTTAACTCTGGCACGATTTTGTCCAACGGAAGAAAAGAAATATCTGACTTGAGATAACGACTTAAAAACCTCTGGTGAAATTGAAGTGTTTTATTTCTTTCGGCGTTCTCTTTTTTCTTATCTTCTCACCATGAAATTCGACGAAAAACTTCAACGGTCCATTCAACAAGCCCAGTCTGTACTGTGTATAGGCATTGACCCCAATACGGATTTATTTCCAAAAGAGATTGCCCGTTCATCAAAGAACAAGGCTGACCAAGTCCTGGAATTTTGTGCGGGTGTGATAAAAGCATCTCACGATTATGCCTGTGCATATAAAATCAACACCGCCTATTTTGAAGCTCTGGGTAAACGGGGATTCGATATATTAGGCCGGACCAAAGAGCTTATCCCCGCTGAGAAAGTAGTGATTGCTGATGCAAAGCGAGGCGATGTAGGCCATACGGCTGATCAATATAAAAAGGCTTTCTTTGATGCCTTTGATTTCGACGCCATTACTCTTTCTCCGCTTATGGGCCTTGATACGTTAAAACCTTATATGGGGTTGGAGGAAAAAGCCATTTTTGTGCTTGCCCTGACATCCAACGCCGGGGCAAATGATTTTTTCCTTAAGCCTTTTGGCCGTTCAAACCTGAGCGGCTATATCGCTGAATCTCTCCAGAAGGAACAACAGGTTTCTAAAACAAGCATAGGTATGGTCATTGGTGCCACACAAGATGCTGCCGGTCCGGTTTTGGGTGCTTACCCGGGATCAAACTTGCTGATACCGGGTATAGGGGCCCAGGGAGGTTCATTAGAAAGGCTCGAGCAGGTTTTGAAAGATCACAATGGATTTCCCCTTGTATCGGTAAGCCGGGGAATATTATACCCGGAAAGCCAGCAAGGTTTAAGCTGGATGCAGGCCATCGAGAAGCAGGCCCGGGATTATCATCAGCAATTACATACTATTTCGCAAAAATATGTCTAAACCCATTGTCTCCATCTATACCGACGGGGCCTGCCGTGGAAACCCTGGTCCGGGCGGATGGGCCGCTTTACTTGAATCGAACGGCAAAAAAAAAGAACTTAGCGGTGGTGAAAAACGAACTACCAATAACCGGATGGAAATGAGGGCCATTATTGAGGGGCTTAGGTCGCTTAATAAACCCTGCACGGTGAATATATACAGCGACAGTGCGCTTATCATCAATACCTTCAACAAAGGCTGGATTGTTAACTGGCAGCGCAGGAACTGGAAGAAAGCAGACAAAAAACCGGTTGAGAACAAAGATCTGTGGCAGGAAATGCTTTCCGTTATGGACAACCACACGGTGAATTGGGTGAAAGTGAAGGGCCATTCAACGGATATTAGAAACAATCTCGTGGATGAACTTGCCGTGAAGGAGTCGAGGAAGTTTTAAGGGGTTTCATGAGGTATAGGGGTACAGGGTATAAAGGTATAAGGGAAGGTGCCCAGCCTGTGTCCCCATTCAACTATCACAAGCCAAAGACAGTTGAATGGGCAGCAGCAAATTAATCCTCAATTAAACTGCAGGGGTAAAGTTACCAAGTCGCTCACCGCTATTGAGTCCTTAACATCAGCCGCTTATTCCCTATGCCATAGGCCCAGGGCCATTACGGTCTTGCACCTTCGCCCGTGGCAACCTCGCGAATGGTTTCATGTGCAGGTTATCATACATCCCCGATTGGGCCTTCAAATAGCCCGTTACGGCGATCATAGCCGCATTATCGGTGCAGTAGATGGGTTTGGGGATGTGCAGCGTTAATCCATTTTCATCGGCTAGTTTTTTAGTTTTTTCGCGGAGCATACTGTTGGCCGATACACCGCCAGCCAAAACAATGGCCTTCACACCTGTTTGGCTGACCGCCTTTTCCAGCTTCTTAACCAGGACTTCCGTTATGGCATGGGAGATGCCGGCACACAGGTTCTCGATATTGTTATGAACGTAAGCTTCTCGTTGGCCTTCCGGGATATCTTTTAAATGGTACAGGACCGATGTTTTAAGGCCTGAGAAACTGAAATCCAGTCCTTCATGAAGCAGGGCCTGAGGAAATTTGTATGCTGATGGATCTCCTTTCTTTGCCAAAGCATCCATTTGGGGACCAGCCGGATAGGGCAACCCCAGCAGTTTGCCAATTTTATCAAAAGCTTCACCCGCAGCATCATCCCGTGACTCACCCAGTAACTGATGAGAAAAGGGTTTCTCAACATAGGATAATTGGGTGTGCCCGCCAGATACTACGAGACTGACGAAAGGGAATTCAGGTTTCTGCTCAATAAAATTCGCATAAACATGGGCATCGATATGGTTTATTCCTATAACAGGCTTGCCTATCCGAAGCGATAAACCCTTTGCGAAACATAGTCCGACCAGCAAGGCACCCAGCAGGCCCGGTCCTCTGGTAACAGCAATAGCATCTATATCTTCAAGCCTGGTATCGGCTTCATCCAATGCTTGCTTCACAGTTGATGTGATGATAAGCTCATGAGCGCGGGACGCCAGTTCAGGAACAACGCCGCCAAATGCTTCATGCTCCAATTGTGAAGCTACAATATTACAAAGCAGTCCCTTATCTGAATATACAGCCGCAGCGGTCTCATCGCAAGAAGATTCGATCCCAAGAATTATCATGGCTTCAAATTACTAATTATTTGAACAAACAATCATTGCTATAAAGAAATTGCAATTCACATCAGAATTATATAACCTACCTAGACAGTCTAGCCAAAAGGAGGTATTGATGAAAAAGAATAGAAAATGGCCTTTACAAGATGCTAAAAATAAATTTAGTGAGCTTGTTAATAAAGCCGAATATGAAGGTCCCCAATATGTGACAAAACGTGGCCATGAAAGCGTTGTGGTGGTTTCATTTGAAGATTATAAGAAATTAAAAAGTAAAAAAAATGACCTTCTAGATTTTTTTAAATCTTCACCCTTGCGAGGCGCAGATCTAGATTTGAAAAGAGATCGTTCCAGCGATCGGGAAATACAAATTTAATGGGTTTTTTGTTAGACACCTGTTGCATTTCCGAGTTCACAAAGAAAAAAATAAATGATGGGGTCCTGGACTGGTTTAGTAAAAATGACCAGGAGTTTATGTTCCTCAGTGTCCTTACTTTAGGAGAAATACAAAAAGGGATATCGTTGCTTCCGGATTTGCAACGGAAAAAGAACATACAGGACTGGCTGCAGAAAGATTTGCCGCAGCAGTTTGAGGGTAATATCATCCCCATTGATGATGTTATTTGCCGAACCTGGGGTGATCTTCAGGCAAAAGCTAAAGGTGACAAATTTACTTTACCCGCCATTGATGGTTTAATAGCCGCAACGGCAATGGCTCATAACTTGGCTGTGGTTACCCGAAACGGCAAGGATTTTGATAAAATTAATGTTGAGGTCATTAATCCCTGGAGCGAGTGAAGTTGCATGGTATTATACATAAAAAAGGGGAGGCCGTTATCAAACGACTTCCCCCTGTAATGTTAGGTTTTGGTGTTACTGGTTACTTCTTGTCGTCATCTTTTTTCTCTTCATCAACGACTTCGTAGTCGGCATCGACGGTGTCTTCGCCTTCGCCCTCTTTAGGCTCCTCGCCGGCTTCGGCACCTTCGGCCTGTGCTCCGGCTTCCTGTTCGGCTTTTTGTGCCGCTTCATAGATTTCAGTTGATGCAGCGGCCCAAACCGTATTCAGTTCTTCCATGGCGGGTTCGAGCTCATCAATCTTCTCTTCTTTATGAGCAGCCTCAAGCTTCTCAAGGGCTTCTGTAATTTTAGTCTGGTTCTCTTCGGAGATCTTGTCTTTCAACTCATCCAGCTGCTTGCGGGTTGAGAAGATCAGCCCGTCGGCTTTATTGAGTTTTTCAATGCGCTCCTGAAGCTCTTTATCTTCATCAGCGTGCTCTTCTGCTGCTTTCCTCATTTTCTCGATTTCTTCCTCAGACAATCCGGAAGAGGCTTCAATTCTAATGTTCTGCTCTTTTCCGGTTCCCTTGTCTTTGGCGCTTACGCTTAAAACACCGTTAGCGTCAATATCAAAGTTAACTTCGATTTGGGGTACGCCACGCGGCGCCGGTGGAATGCCATCAAGGTGAAAACGTCCGAGGGTTCGGTTATCCTGTGCTTTTACACGTTCGCCTTGCAGCACGTGAATTTCCACGCTGGTCTGGCTATCAGCAGCCGTTGAGAACGTTTCATTCTTGCTCGTAGGGATCGTAGTGTTTGCCTCGATCAAGCGTGTAGTAACGCCACCGAGTGTTTCAATACCCAAAGAAAGAGGGGTTACATCCAGCAGGATTACGTCTTTAACGTCACCGGCAAGTACACCACCCTGAATGCCCGCGCCGACAGCAACAACTTCATCAGGATTAACGCCTTTGCTCGGCTCATTGCCAAAGAAGTCCTTCACGATTTCCTGGATTTTCGGCATGCGGGTTGAACCACCCACCAAAATCACCTGATCAATTTCATTTTTGCTCAGCTTGGCCCCTTTGAGAGCTTTTTCACACGGTCCGATTGATCTTTTAACCAGATCATCAACTAATTGTTCAAACTTAGAGCGTGTCAGGTCAATGTTCAGGTGCTTAGGCCCTGCTTCGCCGGCCGTAATGAACGGCAGGTTAACGTTGGTTTTCTGTGCACTGGAAAGCTCAACCTTAGCCTTTTCAGCGGCATCTTTAAGGCGCTGCATGGCCATGGCGTCTTTTCGAAGATCAATGCCATCGCTTTTCTTGAATTCATCAGCCAGGTAGTCGATGATCCTGGTATCGAAGTCATCACCGCCAAGGTGGGTATCGCCATCGGATGATTTCACTTCAAAGACACCGTCTCCCAGTTCCAGAATTGAAATATCAAACGTACCGCCACCAAGGTCATAAACTGCGATGGTCTGGCTTTTTTCCTTTTTGTCCAGGCCGTAAGCCAACGCTGCGGCTGTTGGTTCGTTGATGATCCTTTTCACATCAAGCCCGGCAATAGCACCGGCTTCCTGGGTAGCTTTACGCTGGGCATCGTTGAAGTAAGCCGGCACGGTAATTACGGCTTCGGTTACCTTCTCGCCGAGGTATTCTTCAGCGGTCTGCTTCATTTTTTGCAGGACCATGGCTGAAATTTCCTGAGGGGCGTACTCCCGGTCTTCCACTTTAATGCGAGCGGTTCCTTCGTCACCTTTTACAACCTTAAAGGATACGCTTTTTTTCTCATCTTTTACCTCGTCGAAGAAACGGCCCATAAACCTCTTGATGGATGCAACGGTATTCTCCGGGTTTGTAATGGCTTGCCTTTTTGCAGGGGCGCCAACGAGCCTTTCACCATCTTTGGTGAACGCGACTACAGATGGCGTTGTACGGCCACCTTCAGCGTTCTGAATGACAACAGGCTCATTGCCTTCCATTACAGAAACGCATGAGTTTGTTGTTCCAAGGTCAATTCCTATAATCTTACCCATAATATTATCTTTATTTTGGTTTTTGTGTTATTGGTTATTCAATTGTTATAGATGTTTTGGATTTCCGGACCTCCGTTTTGGAGATGGTAACCTTCAAAACACCGTTAGTAAATTTTGCTTTGATGCTTTTTTCGTCAGCGCCGGCAGGCAAAGTGAGCGTTCGGGTAAAATCACCCGATCCCCTTTCTCTCAACTTGAAGTTTGCCTTATCTTCCTCCAGCTCTGATGAACGGGTGCCTTCTAAACGAAGTTCGCCTTCAGCGAAAGTAAGTTTTGTGTCTATTTTACTTATTCCCGGAAGATCGATCAAGACCATGATGACTTCGTTATCTTCGATCACATCAGCAACCGGAAAGAATTCCGGTACGGCCCCTTCCTGGGCTCCCGAAGCAAACTTGTTAAAAAAGGCCTGGAATTCTTTTCCCAACCGGTTTAACTGTTTATCAAAGTTTTGAGCAAATTCTGTCATGGTTTTCCCTTTTTTGTTATTAGTATTGCAACTACGATGCCGAATATATTTTCTCCCTATAAACCTGACTTTTTGTCCTCCCTAATATCAAGCGGGAAAGATATTATGCCAATTATGCAGGGATTGTCTGACATCCTCACGCTACAGTAAGCCATGATCTTCGTCAACTTATTTGTTTACCTCTAAAAAAATCTTTTTCACTGCGGCCCTTTATGCAAAGTAAATTAAAATGCTTGCTGGATTTGAGCTCAGCATAATTAGTTTTGGGTTTTTTCCTGGAGCCGGGGTTTTCGTCGTACAGGTATTGCCACGCCGGCTGTATATATTCCAGGTTTATTGAAGCAAACTAAAATAAAAACAAGGAGAGATCGGGCCGGATACTTACGAAAAAATCACCAACGAAGTTACCCTCTCCAAGCTCAGCCAGGCGGTGCCCCCAGTCAACACGAAGTGTAATACCACCAAGCCTAATGCGAGCACCAAGTCCGGCACCTGAACGGAAGCCGGACCTTTCGGGATTGTTGGTATTTTGAATTATTCCGGCATCGACGAAGGCAGCAAATCGAAAGCTGTTCCTGAGGATGACGGCAAAGCCCTCCTCAGCGTCAGTTGTGCCTGGTACCGGTATCCATACCTCCTGCTGTGCTGTGCCTAACAGGCGCCCAATATGTGTATCAGGACGGTAGCCTCTCACACTAAAGTTTCCTCCAAATGAGGCTTGCTCAAAAATTGGAGCATTAAGGGTTACCCACTCTCCGTGAACTTCTGAGTTTAATGCAAAGCCGGAACCAAGCGTTTGATGCCACCGGCCACCAAGCCTGAACCTGCCGAAAAGGCTGCCAGAGTCATGGTCCCATCCACTAAGGAGCCGTCCTTCAAACAGTAAATCGGTCGGCAGTATTCCGAACAAAGCATTTCGAATGAGACGGGGCGCTGTTTCCAAAGTAGTTAAACTTGTATATGATACCGGGCCCTCCTCAGGCGAAAGCCTCACACGGGTATAATGAACCCTCAGTTGCTGGTCGTAACGCCAGAGGTTTGGAAGCAGGAATTCAAATGAGCCCGCAAGCCCTCCACCAGTACGCCTTTCATCCGTCTCCTCATCGTTTAGCAGTCGGTTCGGCTGAAACTCTGTCAATATGAAAGAAGTGATTGTTGCCTGCCGATCGCCCCATTGATCGAAGTCAATATTGTGCGTATAGCTCAGACCTCCGAATAGTTGTTGGGCCCATCCAAAATCAACAGTAGTGAAACCCGATGGGAAGCCTGAATATATATACTGTGCAAAAATTCTAGCACCGGGACCGGGTTCATATGCTGCTCCGAACTGTAAAGTATGACCTTGTGATGATTGGTTGGATTCCTGATCAAGTGTTCGCTCAACCGGGTAAAAGATAGGATACCCGTAATTACGACTGAGCTGAGAGGGTAACTGAATGGCTACAATAAGAAATGCTATGCAGATATTAACAATTACCATTAAGCCTGAAAGTCAAAGTGAACTAGATATCGAAACTAACTGAATAAAAACTAATATTTAGCTAGCTATCTCACATTTACATTCGTGACCATTCTAACGACCAAATAATTCCAAAAGTATTATAATAGCAAACACATACGGCCTTGCCTGGCTGACTTATTCACCAAACAACTTTACATAATCTGAAATTAGCCGTTCATAAGGAATCTTCATCATGGGAGATGAAATCACAAAATCTGCTGTGGCGCGGTTGCAGGCTACAGGTATATTATAAACGGTCGCAAGTCTCAGCAGCGCTTTTACATCAACATCGTGAGGCTGGGCAGCCATTGGATCCCAAAAAAAGATCATGAAATCAATACCGCCCTCTGCTATTTTTGAACCTACCTGCTGATCACCACCAATAGGTCCGCTTCGAAAACGATGAATAGGCAAATCAAGTTCTTTGGCTAAAATTTTACCGGTTGTTCCAGTAGCGAATAACTCATGATGAGAAAGAGAGCCTTTATTAAAATCAGCCCAGTCGAGCAAATCCGCTTTTTTATTATCATGAGCTATAAGTGCAACTTTTTTCCTGGCCTTCATCTCAAAATAACGGCCACCAATAAATTGTTTGGATTGTTGTTTCGTGGGTTTCATTTTTTCAATTCTTTGTTAGGGGTGTTGCACGATTTACTGTGTGGTTTAGCGGGAGTAGATATACAATAAATAATGTAGAAAGCTTACAATTCAATATTTAATTTAAAAAATGCTGGGTCACACAGACAGCCATGGGTACTTTTGCTTCTATGCCCGTGTATTTCAATAGCCCCGATCCGCAAAAGGCCCTACGTAAAATATCTCTTTGGATGCCGGTTTTTGAGCACATCCCCAAAATAAGACGGCCATCATTAGACATGTAAAAAGCCTTATCGACAAGGTCTTTATCGTAATCATGTTTTTATAAATCTGAATGAATGAATTGAAAGAATGGATTAGATACCATTTTTTCGGTGCAAATGTCAAGGATTTACAAAAAAAAATAAAAACTTTGACTACATATCTTTAAGGTAGGCATGCCATAAAGATCAGATGATAAAGACGATAGACAGCGGAGAGGGAGGGATTCGAACCCTCGGAACCCCGTAAGGGGTTCAACACCTTAGCAGGGTGCCGCTTTCGACCACTCAGCCACCTCTCCAAGACAGAAACCAAAGATACTGTTCTTTCGGGTTTTGTTCAATGTTAGTTATGAAGTTTCTTTTGAAATTGCGTAAATATGAGGAAGATTTCGGCCATCTTGAGCAAAGTCCATGCCATACCCTAATACAAAGCGTGTTGGTATTTCAAACCCGACATAGTCAATCTGAACATCATGCTTTGTGGCTTCTTTTTTGTGTAAAAGAGTTAATACCGACACTGATTCGGGATTCTTCAACTTGATCTTGTCTACAATGTAATTGATAGACAAACCAGTATCTACAATATCCTCCACCAGGATCACATGACGCCCCTCAACATCAGCATCCAACTCCTTGCGTTCAGTAACTGTGCCGGATGATACTTTTTCATCACCATAACTGCTTAATTTCAAGAAGTCAACCTCACAAGGGATTGTTATTTCTCGCAACAAGTCAGCGAGAAAAATGAACGCCCCATTCAATATGCCGATAAAAATCGGATGCTTGTCTTGGTAATCTTTCTCAATTTTTTTACTGATTTGTATAGTTCTTTCTTTAATCTCATACTTACTGATGTAAAGATCAAACTTCTCGCCTTGACATATCACTGTTTGTTTTACTTCATCTTTCATCAATCAGCAATCCTCTCAATAACTAGACATTTCTGGTTAACCCTCTCACAGCGAACCCTTTCATCGCTTGCTCCGATACGGTTTATCTTCCCTGTGCACGGGAAGATAACAGCACAAATATTTTCATCAAAAGAAACAACTACACCGGCTTTGTTTTTTTTTGATGGATCAATTTTTTTATCGGTTAAATAATCAGAAATTTTTTTGGTACCATCAAGTCCGAAAGGACGAAACCGGTCCCCCGGCTGCCAGGATCGTAAAGTTATTTGGGGTGATAGCTTTTCCAGGTTCAGGTAAACCTTTTTTTTAAAGTCCGGCTTAATAAATGTCTGAATGCTAAATTTATAATCATCCTTAATAATAGGGTTATTCTCCAGATCTTTCAGATTCAGAGTGAAGAAATAAGCATCATCAGGGGTGATTTTTGAAAGAGTAAAAACTTCACGATCACGTATCACAGAAATGTTCGAACTGATTTGAGCAACCTGACCGGTCTTTAAGTTATCCAGGCCTAAGTTAACTAAAGCTGAAGTACTGATTTTATCACCAGGATATAATTGCCTGCTTTTTTCAAGTATTACAGCTTTTCTAACATCCTTTTTTAAATTCAGAAACCTGGCCCTATGCAAGCCTGCATCGCCTGTACTTACCTGTTCCAATATTAAATCCAGCATCTCCTGGTACTCCCCTGCCCTTTCAGTCAATCGCAGGATATTCTTCTCCCAACCAGGAAAAAGCCTGTGTAGTTCTGGCTTCCATTCGTTACGAATAAAATTACGGGCGTATGTTGATTCTAAATTTGAAGCATCTATTGAATAAGGAATAGAGTAATGTTCTGCGAATTCAATAATCGAGGCTTTGTAAACATTCAGGAGTGGTCGTAAATACATCCCGTCAAATTCAGAGATCCCACTCCAGGTAGAAAGCGAACTGCCTCGCATCACTTTTTGTATTAATGTTTCGAGCTGGTCATCTTTGTGATGACCGGTTATGATAGCACTTGCCTTATATTTAACTTTTAAGTCTCTAAAAAAAGTTCTTCTTTCTTCTCTTGCCCAATTTTGAAAGTTACCGATAGCATTACGGTAGTCTGATTGTTTAACCTCGCACTTAAAGTTGAATTTATCACAACTAATACTTTTGCTATATGAGCGAACCAGTTCTTCGTCGCTATCTGCTTCGGGTCTTTTTTGGTAGTTCACATGTGCTACGACTGCTTTCTTACCCAGTTTAGAAAAAAGATGCGTCAGCACCATGGAATCCGGTCCACCGCTAACACCAAGTATAAAAAGAGGGTTTTTATGATTTAGTTCATGCCTTTTCAAAGACGATTCCACCGCTTCAACTAACAGTTTGCCAGATTCCGACTTGTTCATTTGTACTTTTTGTCGTTAAGTGTAATTAAAATAACTATTAAGAATAGCCTTTTTATAAGGCACGAAGGTCATATGTCATGAATATTAGGCATAAATATTCATGACGATATTTTTTAATTAGCTTTATACTTAAAGTAAGCATCAAGAATTTATTTTACCCATGTGAATAATCATTAATATTTTACTTTGAGTGAACAATCAAAACCTCAAAATAAAAGAATTTGAATCCAGACCTGATTTTATTAAATTTTACGACAAGTACTTTCTAAGCAAAAAAACTAACCCCTTGAAACATTATTACATTTACGACGAAAATGGCTGCGAATTTAAGCCTGTAGAGTATAGTATATTAGATCGTATGGTGCATGCAATCTGCTCTGCAATTTTATATGGCGTAGTACTTACTGGTCTGGCGATTATATTTTTATCTTTTATTGCCGGAACCCCTAACGAAATTGCACTTCAGGATGAAAATCAAAAGTTATACGAACAGTTGCATGATACAAAAGAGGTTATAAAAGAGATTGACGAAAAAGTTAATCAACTGGCAACGGTTGATAATGAATTGTACCGATCTATGCTTGGTGTTGAACCTATACCTTACGATGAACGGCAAGCTGGTGTAGGGGGTGCAGATGTATATTCAGAATTTGATGTTTATCAAAGTAAAACCTCCGATCTACTGAAATGGTCTGCAGGTACTCTGGAGAGTATTGAAAGAAAGATCAATATTCAAAAGCTCAGTTTTGAAGAAATAAAAGGGTATTACAATGAAAACCAGGAGAAAATGAGAAGCATGCCTGTGATCCGCCCGGTTAAAGGGATTGTTCTAAGCGGGTTCGGTATGAGAACTCATCCTGTTCACCGAACCCGAAGAATGCATCATGGAATTGACTTTAGAGCACGTAATCATAATCCTATTTATGCCACGGGAGATGGCGAGGTAAAGCAGGCAAGATACTGGGGTACCTATGGCAATTTTCTTGAGATTGATCACGGTTTTGGCTTTGAAACTCGATACGCCCATTTGTCGAAGTTTGCCGATGGCATCAGGAGTGGGGAAAAAGTAAAACGTGGCGAGTTAATCGGCTATACGGGAGAGACCGGGGTAACAACAGGTCCTCACCTTCATTATGAGGTTCATTTAGAAGGGAAAGGTGTTGATCCTTTAAATTATCTATTTGGGGATATCAGTCCCGAAGAATATCGTGAATACCGAAAAATTGCCAATGAAAATCCAATGTCTATGGATTAAACTTGAAAGAGAAGGATTAGGGATTACTAAATAATAATGCTATTACATCTTAATAATCCCTAATCCAGCCAGTTATTTGCTGAGTATTTTCGCAACAACGATACCGAGTAATAAACCGCCTGCAAAAGCATATGCAACTCCTTCTTCAGGGTTAGATTTCACGTATTTCCTGGCGTTTTCATACTCACCTTTTAGTTCCTTCTCAATACGGTCTTTCTCCAGATTGAGCTTTTCCAGCAATTTATCATAAACCGCGCTTTCCAGATCTTCAGTTTTTTGATTAGTTTGTTGTTTAGCCATAATATTTATTAATTATTATTATTTAGTGTTCTCAAATAAAGGTACTCCATATTTTGTTTATATAAAAAACATATTTTTATACTAATCATCAATAAATTATTACGTTTTTATGAATTATAATCTGTACAACAGATTTAAATACCTAAAAAAATATTTAAGTAAGAGTGGAGAATATATTAAAAATGAACGAGCAGGAATATTAAAGGGAACTCAACAAAAAGATGACGGCTCACCCGTTACAAGTGCTGATATTTGGGGCAACAAGTTTTGGGAAAGGGTTATAAAAAAAGAATATCCCAATGATGTATTTATAGGAGAAGAGTCCACATCACATGATTATCCTGAAGGGTCCAAATTCGTTTGGTATGTTGACCCTATTGATGGCACAAAAGAATACATAAGTGGTCACGGTCCTTATTACACGCTCATAGGTCTGTCAATTGAAGGAAAACCGGCATTGGGCATTGTTCACGAACCCGAAACAGGAATAATTATTTACGGTAGCACTGATCAAAAACCTTCATTATACAATGAGGACATTGATGAGCCGCGAGAACTTAACGGCATTAGAGAATGGAAAAGCTCAAACCGCTTGATGATGAGGGGAATTGATGCTAAAAAGAGGAACAGGCTGAAAAATCATTTCGATATCAAAAGGGAGAAATACATTGACATTACACATAATCAGCTTGCCCCCCTATTTAATATAAGCTCTGGCTTTGTGAGCAACCGTGCAACATCATACTGGGATCTTTGTGCTCCTGCTGCCATAATGTCTGCAGCAGGTTTTACAACTGAATTTCAGAATGATGATCAAACGGTATTGTTAAATAATGGCTCACATATGGCTGATCGTTTTTACATCTTGCCCGGTGATACCCCTGAAGAAGTTAAAAAGGCTGTGATGAAATGGTAAAAAGATTAAGCTCGGAAGATCAGGTTTCCACTGCCTGATCTTTATATTGAAGCTCATATAGCCTACGATAAATACCATTTTTCTGCGTAAGCAGCTCATTATGAGTTCCCATTTCACGAATTTGTCCTTTATGCATCACAAGGATATTGTTAGCATATTGAATGGTTGACAGTCGGTGTGCTATGACAATGGAGGTTCGCCCTTGCATTAATGTATCCAGGGCCTGATTTATCAAAGATTCAGTTTCCGAATCGACACTGGATGTAGCCTCATCCAGAATAAGAACCTGAGGGTCGTATACCATAGCCCGAACAAAACATAAAAGTTGGCGCTGCCCCATGGAAAGCGACGTTCCCCTTTCCTGGAGAACATAATCATAGGTACCCGGTAGCTTATTAATGAAACGGTCCGCCTGAACCAGTTCAGCTGCCTTATAAACTTCCTTTCGAGTAATAGAAGGATCGCCCAGCGTGATGTTTTCCATAACGCTACCTGAAAACAAAGCGTTATCCTGCATAACTAATCCAAAATGTGATCGAAGAAAGTTAAGCCGATACTTTCTAATATTAACTCCATCGAGTTTAATGGATCCGGACGAAACATCGTAAAACCTCATTAAAAGGTTAATCATCGTCGTTTTCCCTGATCCTGTCGCACCCACTATCGCCGTTACCTCACCAGGACGTGCCGTAAAATTAATATCTTTGAGTACATGCCCTTCATTTTGATTGTATTTGAACCAAACTTTTTCAAATACAATATGGGGTTTAACGGTTTTACGTTCAACAGGATCTGCAGGGTCAGCAATTTCATTATCTGTGTCCAATATATTGAAAATACGTTCCGACGAGGCAAGTGCACTTTGAAGCGTATTGAATTTATCTGCAAGATCCCGAATTGGAAGAAAGAAAAGACGCACATATTGAATAAAGGCCAATAAGACACCAAAAGATACGTCACCCAAAAGCACCCTTGCACCACCATACCAAACAACCAGGGCCATGGCAAAACTTGCCAGAACCTCCACAACCGGCCAAAATATGGAGAAATAGAAAATGGTTTTAATATAAGCCTGTGTATGGCCCTGGTTGATCTTTTCGAAACGTTCCGCCTCTTTCCTTTCACGACCAAAAAGCTGTACAATACTTATACCATTAACATGCTCCTGAATAAATGAATGCAGCCTTGCGATCTGATCACGAACATTTAAGAAAGAAATGCGTACTTTAGCTTTAAACAGCATGGTAGCATAAAACAACAACGGCAGTGTTGATAAAGAGACCAGCGAGAGTTCCCAGCTCATGCTGAACATAAAAGCCATGATGAAAATAATGCGCATCAAGTCACCAATTATATTCACCACACCGCTAGACAGCAATTCACTTAAGGCCTCAATATCACTGGTCGTTCTTGTGATAAGCCGCCCAATCGGGTTACGGTCAAAAAACTGAACGTGAAGACCTTGTATTTTTTCAAATACAGCATTTCGCAAACTATAGAGGGCATTTTGGCCCACCCATCTGGTCAGATAAGTATTAAGCATTAGCAGAATAGACTCGGCTACTAAAACGCCGAAAAAGAGGAAGACGATCCTGACCAATCCTGGAATATCTCCCGGCTGGATATAATCATCCACTGCTATTTGGGTGAGATAGGGCCGCAACGGTCCCAAGTAGGAGATTAGAAGGATCAGACCAAGTGCAAGAATTAGGAACCATTTAAATGGTTCCACAAATACATACAATCGCCGTATTAATCGGGTATCAATCCCTTTTCTGCTTTTATTAGATTGTTTTGTCAATGTTTGTAAGGTGTTTTATCGGAACATAAACGGATTCCAATAAAATTAGTTCCCGCCAAAGAAATGAATGAAGTGAAGTTTTCATTTCATTTAATAATGAACCAGCATTCTTCAACTTATTTGATGATTTGATCAGAATCGATCAAAATCATCAAAGGGGGTACGAGGTGTAATTGGCAATGGTTTATTAGGTTTATGAGGATTATTTTTGCGAACTTTTTCATGACGGGGTTTGCCCGTTTCATCCGACTTATAATAACGAGAATTGGTGCGCTTAGTAAACCTTTTTTTGGTTCCAGATCTGCCTTTGGATGGAATTCTTTTCTTGGGGGCAGGTGCCGCAGGCTTGCTGTTTGCATCCACTAATTCCACCGTTGGCTTGAAGATACCTTTTTCCTGTTTTGGCCTGGTCATAATTTGCCGAAGCTCATTGGCCAGCCATGATTCAGAAAATACGGCTTTTGCTTCTTTGAGTAATGCAAACTGATTCGTATAGCGAGCAGAAAAATGACTAAGTACCAATTTTTCCGCATTTGCTGTTTTCGCTACTATCGCCGCATCCTGAGCACTGGAATGGCCGGTCTCCTCAGCCTTTTCTTTCAAATTGTGACTAAAAGTTGCTTCATGATATAAAATGGTGACTTTATCCGCTAGTTGGATGGCATTTTCACAAAAAACAGTATCGGTTACATACGCAAAACTTTCTCCAATTTGAGGCTTTCCTACTATATCATCAGACTTTACTATAGTACCATCCGAAAGTTTGACATCTCTTCCGGCTTTAAGCTCTTTGAATTGGCCGTCGTTCCTGATCCCTAACTCGGAAGCTTTTTTAGCATCCACTTTACCTGGCTTGTCTTTTTCCTGGAACCGGTAACCAACGCAGAATGACGTATGCTGAAGCGGGCGAGCTTCTACAAAATATGATTCATCGTCAACAACTACCTTATGATCAAACCCCTCTTCTATTAATATATATTCCAGCTCAAAGACCAAATCCAGGCCCGCTAATTTCATATTAGTGTCGACGAACTCTTTAATCCGTTCGGGACCAACAATAACCAATTTTTTATCTCGCCGCTGAAGCTGAAAGGTTGATAACAAGCCAAGCAGACCAAATATATGATCACCATCCATGTGTGAAATAAAAATATATTCTATTTTAGAACGCTTCATCCCGGCTTGCAGCATTCTCATTTGAGTGTTCTCACCGCAGTCAAACAGAAAGGTTCGCCCTTCTCTCCATAAAGCTACTGACGGTAGGTGACGTGTTGCTGTTGGGGTGGCAGATGCAACCCCTAAGGGCATAATAATCATAATCTCTATCTCTCCTTCGGTTTTTTGCCATCTGCTTCTCAAACAAATAACAATACCTTGTTAGTTTTATATTTCTTCCAGTTCTTTTTCCAGAAGTTGTTTTTGGTACATATCGGCATATTTTCCCTTTAGGACTAATAGCTTCTCGTGTGTTCCACATTCTGTTATTGTTCCTTCATCCATAAAGTAAATATAATCTGCATATTTCACACTGGATATACGATGACTGATCAATATAGAAGTCCCATATTTTATTTCGTGCAGATGTTTTGCAATAGCATTTTCCGTTTTGGTATCAACGGCACTCAGTGAATCATCAAGAATGAGGATTTTAGGTTTTCTGATTAACGCTCTGGCAATAGCTGTTCGTTGTTTCTGGCCTCCGGATAAAGTAATACCTCTCTCGCCCAACGTGGTTTTGAACTTTTTATCGAATTCCAGAATATCTTCCAGAATCTGAGCATGATCAGCTGCTTTACGGATATCATTCTCAGAGGCACCTTCTACACCAAACGCAATGTTTTCACCAATGGTATCGGAAAATAAGAAAGTCTCCTGGGGTACATCACCAATATGTGCTCGCAATACAGATAACGGAATTTTTCTAATATCAATACCATCCATTGTAATTTTCCCTTTTTGCGGATCGTATAATCTTGTAAGTAATTGTACCAAAGTTGTCTTTCCACAGCCCGTTCTACCTACAATTGCAATATTATCACCAGAATTGATCTTCATGTTTACATTTATCAACGCAGGCTCTGAAGCATCGGGATAAGTAAAACTAACATTATGAAATTCAATTTCACCAGACAGGTTTCTGATAGATGTATCCGTTTCCCGGTTATCCTGTATTTGTATGGACTCATTCATCAATTCCTGTATGCGGTTGTTGGATGCAGCCGATCTTTGCAGCAGGTTCAGTGTAAAACCCAGCGATGCAATCGGCCAGGTTAAATACGCCACATTAATGATAAACTCTGCGATATTTCCCACAGTCGCGGTACCTTCTATTACCATCAGCCCTCCCTGCCACAGAACAAGCACTACCGACAACCCAATCAACAAGTTTAAAGTAGGATGAAACAATGACTCCACGATATCCAGCTTAAGTTTCTTCTTCCGGTAGGTCTCGCTTTCCACAACAAAACGATCCTGCTCATACTCTTCACGGTTATATGCTTTTATAAGCCTGACACTGGAATATGCTTCCTGCGCCCTTCCCACCACTTTTGAATACTGTTGCTGAATCTCAACAGAGCGTTCATGAATAAAGCCACTAACCCAATAAGCTATTATGCTGAGAAAGGGCAACGGCAAAAGCGCCCAGAATGTAAGCATGGGATTTACCATACTCATAATAGTAATAATGATACCGGCCCTTGTCAACGTGTTTATGGTATACATAAATGCCGGGCCAAAATATTCTCTTACCCGAACTACATCTTCTGTGGCACGTGTGTATACATCCCCGCTGCTGGTTTTATTAAAGAAACTTTGCGGTAACTTCTGAAGATGATCAAAGATTTCATTACGCAGGTCATATTCTATTTTTCGTGAAGTGACAATAATGGTTTGGCGTGTAGCAAATAGGAAAATACCATACAATAGCACAGCGCCTAGAAGGTAAAGAGAATTAGTAGCCAAAATCTCACCTGCTTCACGATTAAACAAGATGTTGATAATGCTATTATAGGTCTCGTCTGTATTTTCCATGAGCTGCTCTACGGCATCCATTGTTTGACGAACCATAATAGGAATCCAAACTAAAAATACATTAGCCAATGTAAGGAACAGGACACCGAGAATCACGGAGCCTTTATATTTCTTAAAGAAACGATTTAGTTTGAGTAGGTCTCTCATTTTAATATCAACCTTCCGTTGTCAACTGTCGGTTAATTTCTCCACTTGGTATATTAAAGGTTTTATGCTTTTTCCATAGCAAACTTTTCTACCCAGTGCTGCCCGAGTTTAAGTCCGGAAAGATAAGCCGTTTCCATTGATTGGTCCCCAAAATAATCACCAATTAATGCAGCGGGGGCAGAATGATCTTCTAATTCCAGATATGGGGGTTTTAACGGATTTAAGAGTTTACTGTATTTCCATAAGTGTACGTTATGCCATTGAGGTTTTCTCGCCCATTCCCCCGCTAGTGCAGCGACATTCTCCAACATAAGATGTGAAACTCGTTCGGGATCTTCGTTCATATGTTTATGGGCAAAATCGCCGGCGGATTTTATAACGAGGCCAAGCTCTCCGGAATTTTCCCTTTTGCTAGTTTCATTTGAAATCCATTTTATGCGCTCATCCTGGCAGACCATCGCATTCCATTCTGGTAGTTCACGTTTACCGTAGCTCGCCATTAAAGAAAAAGAAGGCTCGTACTCTACCCGGCTGACGGTACGAATTATTTTACGAAATGCTAATTCGTCCTGAGAGGTTTGTATTAAACCATAAGCTTGAGGGGCCGGAGTGGCCACGATGATGGCATCTAGTTCAAATGTGTTGATATCAGCAAGAGTAATCATCCAATTACGCTTGCTGAGCCGGTTTGAGCCAATGAAAGTAAGTCCGCTAACGGGCACACCAAGTCTAAAGTCCAAATACCTGCTCAAATATTTTCCTATACTGTTCATCCCACTTGGGGCCATATAATAATTTTTTCGCTCTCTGCCGGGATGGCGTTCATAAAAAGTTTCTCCATTGTAAAATGAAAAACTATCACACCATTCTTTGATCAGGTCTTTTTTTTCAAGTTCACTGAGAAAACTCTTAAACTCCTCACTCTCAGCCTGAAAATAGGAAGCACCGTAATCCAGTTTGACCTGGCTGTTATCCCCGGCATGACCAGTGACCATACGACCGCCATACTCGTAGCTTTTGTCAAATACTGTTACCTCATGTCCGGCATCAGCCAAAGTCTTTCCTGCTGTAAGTCCGGAAAGCCCGGACCCGATTACTCCAATTATCATTTATTTTCTGTTGATTGTGCGTTATTAATTAACTTTATGAATCTAAACTGTTACGGTTTATTTAAATGATCAAGCCATGTATGCTAATATAATGACTTAATTTTTATAAGTGTTAACCCGCGGCTCGCAAGCCTCTTTCTTTATCAAGGCCGGCCAATAGGCTACTACTGAACTTACTTTAGGCCGCCCACCGGCATAACCCGTCACGCCTGGGGGCCCCGTTAGGATCAAAGGGACAATTTCCTGTGCAAAACGATTGAGATCCCCGGTTAACTGTGCTGATGCCGATACCTTAAGTTGAATCTCATTGAGCTCGTTATGCTGACCGTCTACAGGTTGTTCGCTGCATCCGTTATAGCCTATATATTCACAACGGAAATCAGTGAAATCCAAATGTAAGGCATCTGCCCTGTCTGTCAATATTTCGCCGGCAACTTTAGCCTTCTTCAGGGCATCAGGCCACGCATAAACGAGGCTTGAAGATAATTTAAAACCAAAATCATAGCTAGCTGAGACTTTGTAAAAGGGGGTTCCCGGCTTGCCTTTGATTCCTGTGAACTTCACCCGGTCTTTCCCATCTTCTTCAAGTTGAACGGTTGTAAAATCAGCCACACAATCCGGAGTGATGTATTCGGCTGGGTCTGCAATTTCATACAGCAATTGTTCTTTTACACTTTTGAGGTTGACCAGGCCGCCGGAATTTTCATGCTTGGTCACAACAAAACTTCCATCGGAATAAGCTTCAACGATAGGAAAACCAATATCACTAAAGTTTTCAACTTCTTCCCAGTCTGTATAATTCCCTCCGGAGCTCTGGGCACCGCACTCCAACATATGGCCGGCAATGGTTCCGGCAGCCATTTTATCAAAATCATCAAACCTCCAGCCAAATTCATGGACCAGCGGAGCCAAACAGAGACCGGTATCGGTAACCCGGCCAGTGACCACTATATCGGCTTCCTGTTCGAGGGCTTCAACAATAGGCCTGGCCCCAAAATATACATTTGCGCTAAGAAGTTTATCTTCTACAGTGCTAATGGGCGCGCCTGAATCCATATTTTTCAACTCATGGTTTTGCTTCTGAAGATCATCCATTTGATCAAGGATATTATCTCCGTCAACTACGGCAACTTTAATGCCTGAGAATCCCGCTTGATTAGCGGCTTTCAATATAGCGTCCTTACAGGCAACCGGATTTATCCCGCCGGCATTAGAGACAACCCTGACGCCTTTTTCACTAATTTCAGGGAGTATTTGCCTGATTACATGTACAAAATCACGGGCGTATCCTAATTGAGGGTTAACCTTCTTTTGTTTTTGCAAAATGGACATGGTGACTTCAGCGAGATAGTCCATCATCAAGTAATTTACCTGCCCTTTTTTGACCTGATCGACGGGAGCTTTAGGTAGATCACCCCAGAAGCCCTGCCCTGATGCGATTCGAATTGATGTTTGCACTAAGTCTCTTGTATTATGGAAAAATTACCTGCCACCCTTTTCAGTATAAAAAAACTATAAAGAAGTTATAAAAAATATACCATCATATTATAAAAGTTTTTCAACGTAATCCAACTTCGACAAGATATTTGCATGTCGATCATCATTTAATAAAATTATTGATCACATTTGTTCAACGATTTTCTAGAGTAATAACATGAGTTCGATTCATATTTTTGAGCTTAACCCTATCTTCAGGAACGCGAAGTAAAGAAGACGCAATAATGCGTCAGCAATCAGTGCCATGATAAATAGCAAAAAGCCTGAAGTACCTAATCTCTAATTCATTGAACCCCATCCGGGGTTCTTTACGATCTGTTTGTCTTGAACCCGGCACTACGTACCGGGCTAAGCATATTGAAACCCCTGTCGGGGTTTCCCTTCATTGTAAATCAATTCCAGAACGAAATAATCTCTCAGTTTAAGCCTGGAAGGCTTAAATATTCATAGGGGGCTGTCTCAAAAGTCATCACCAAAAAAGCATTACCTAATTTATTAAAC
>JBBDMV010000078.1:0-4312 GCA_040878115.1 Balneolales bacterium | reverse complement strand
CACCTACAGCTTCGCCTTGTGCGTCACAGGCATAGGGTAATTTTTTGCATGTCTCTGGCAGAATAAGAAATCTCTGCATAGATACAAACCCTAATTTATATTTTCTTAATCTTTCTCTGATCATCTTTGGGACAACGCCATATCAACGCCATATCAAGACCATATCAACACCGTATATTTACGGCCTTGATATGTTTTTTATATATCTTTGTTTAAGCTTTAGCCTCAACCTAAACTTTTACTTAGGACCCGGATTCGCACACGGACAAGCCCTTCAGCAATCACGATATCGCCATGGTGTCTGGTGTATGATGCCGGCGCGGATTCCATCGTGTATTCCCTGCGGGCCTCAGAGCGCAGGAGCGTTCAGTTTGATTTCGAGATCCCGACGGGCATGGCCTCATCACCGGATACCCTTCATGCCTGGATTAGTTTTGCTTCGCCCGATGGGAAGCGGGGGGCGGATAGTGTTTATGTTGGGTTAGGAGATGGTTAACCACGAAGGCACGGGGTCGTGACACCATTAAGCAGGTTTTTCACGCTAAGGGCGTCAATGAGGAAAAGCGTCTGATTATTCGTACTCAGCCGGCCATCGCCCATACTCCGCCGCCGCCTGACAGGTGCTTTCGAGAAAGGATAACAGGGCGCCATCGGGATCTCGGGCATTCCTGACCGCATCGTAGGGGAGCACAAACTCGCCGAGGCCATCATGGTAGCGGGCGGTTTCCGGCCTTATTATTGCCGTGCGGAAGCCGTCGGGTTCCGGGTAGGCGTAGGCGTAAAACGCGGCTTCTCCCACCTCTGCTCCCGGCCAGAAACCGGCGCTGGATAGTTCGTGGGAGTAGGCCTCCTCCATCACCCAGGCCGGGCAGTTCGGCGCCCCGCCGGGATGCTTCGGGGCGATCCTCCCGGAGAAACGCGTGACCGCGAGGTCAAAGGCTCCCCAAAAGAAATGAACCGGGCTCACCTTGCCGGAGAACCGGGCCCGGAAGGTGGTGAATACCCTGTGAGCGTGGGTTAGGGCCAGCCAGTAGCGGTGGACCATCTCCGGATCATAAGCCGTATGGATGGTGTCTTCCGGAAAGGGCGTGATTGGATCGGGTAGTTCGGCAGGTTTTGGATAGATGTGGGTGGTGATTCCCAACTGGCCGAGGCTATCCATTGTTTGCCGGTAGAAATCCGCGACCGTCATCGGTTTCAGGTCAAAGGATAGACTTCGGCCCGTTACCCGGCGGATATCCAGGCGATGGTCCACGAAGTTGAACTCGATCTCAAAGTCACCTGCCGGGTGAGGGACCAGGGTGGTGGTTAATCCCCGAGAGGAAACATACAAGGTCACTCCCCAGGAATGGTTGATCCAGGGCATGTGCCTGAGGCGGATCTTCCCGGCGATCTGTGTCCAGAGATGCAGTGTGTCCAGGGTAGGCTGCCACTCTGCAGGGGCCGGCAACTCCGGCCAGGGTGGCTTCTGCATTGTACTGTGGTGATCCATAAACTTAATGACTTTTAAACCCTTCCTTTGAGTTTCTTCATTTTGTTAACATTTTTCTTTGTTCAATCCTTACCTGACATAATGCAATAGTAAATTGATTTTTGGAAATGACTTAGCCCCTTTCAAGATTCAGCGGATGAAAAAACATCCTTTACTTTGATCAATTGGAATCATCTTTCTTCCGTTCATCCCGGTTCGGGCTTCATGTCTCATAACCCCGCATCAGGAAGCCGCTACGTAAGCCTGATGTAGGCGCGGCGGGACCCCTTATCAGATATTGATCGTTAACTGGTCGTAGGCCAGTTTAATCTTGTCGGGCAGGCGTTCGCTGATTTCTTTATGGATGACGTGGGAAGACATGTGGATGAGGTAGGTTTCCTCCACGCCCAGCTTGCCGGCCACTTCAATGGCCTGGGGAATCGTGAAGTGGGTGGGGTGCTCCGGTTCCCAGCGCAATCCGCTTATCACCAGAACTTTCGAACCTTTGATCAACTCAGCGGTTGAATCCGGTATTTCATTCACATCGGTTACATAAGACAGATCGTTGATGCGGAAGCCCATCACGTCCATCTTGCCGTGTTTAACAGGCAGGGGGGTAATGGTACAATCTTTAAACTGTTGCGGGCCTGCCGGCACTTTTATATCTATATCCACTGAGCCCGGTGTTTGATCGGGCCCAAACATGTAATGAAACCGTTTACGGATAGAGTCATTACACGCCTGAGTTGTAAACACCGGAATACTATCCGGCTGAACAAAATTGAAGGGGCGCAGATCATCAAGACCACCTATATGATCGGTATGTTCATGGGTTATTAGTAGAAGATCAATTTGGCGGAGACCAGAACGCAACGTCTGCAAGCGAAACTCCGGACCAATATCGATGAGAATAGATGCCTGTTCGGTTTTAACCCAGGCCGAACTTCGATAACGGTCGTCTCGTGGATCACCGGTCGGTATTTCACGCCCGAATCCACCCGCTACAGGTACGCCCATTGATGTTCCGGTTCCCAAAAAAACAAGCTCCATCACACATCCAGGTTTTTCTGCTCTTCCGGTTGATTGATCTTGCTTCTCTTCCAGAAAGCCTCAAGTTCTTTTCTAACGACAGGTTTGATGTGCAGGGCCTCCAGGTTTTGATCACCCAAAAAGCGGGCAAGCATCCCTATATTAAAATCTACGGGGTGATTTTTATTGAGCATTATGATACGGTCGCCTTCAAGTACACAAGGGCTACCGAGAAAACGTCCACGTTCCCGGCGTATGCGGTAACCCAGTTTCCCGGTAACTTCTTCCAATTCGGTTAATAAGGTCTCAGACTTCATTAAAAGGTAACTCCTATTACGAAACTGTTTGAGGTTATATCATAGTCAAATCGTTCATCCCTCATATTATATCTTGAAGTTCGAAAATCAAAACCGGCCGTAATTCCGATCCGGTCAAATAAACGATCCAGATAAATCCTGTTTTGAATGGAAAGCGATGACCGTGAGCCACCGCTGGCACCGAATGAGGTTACGGAATATCCATAGAAAGGAACTGCTCTGGATTCAATTCTTAATCTTCCGGCTAAACGCACTCCAAAACCAAAACCCAAACCAACCATTGCTGAACTTTGCCGGAAATGATCTGAACGATCGATATCATTCTGAGTTCCAACCTGAAGGTAATCTGTGTTGAGTACCAGTGGAATGCTCATAAAATAATTCCTGTCGCCCGCAAACCTGTATTCCCCGTCGATTTCCGCTCCTGCATTCAGGTAATTAAGCGAATTTTCATCTCCCAGATTATACCCTAAGGCAAGGTAACCCTGAAATCCACTAAGCTCAGCCCGCAGTTGATAAACCGGATCAGAAAAACTAAGGACATTAGCGTTTTCATCACCACGGAAGGTAAAGCTTGTAGGCTCAAACCCCAGGAGGATATTATTGTCCGGGGCATCACGTCTGGTCGTTTGTTCCGATTGAACGGAAAACATTTGAGCGTTTAATGTGTCACTGAAGCAAATAATAAGTATAATAGTAAATAAAGGGTAACGCATGTTGACTTTCATAGGAACTTATTTCAGTTTAAATTAATTATATAACCCGTTGATCACTTAATTTATTACAAAACATGAAACTATTAACTTTGGTTCTATTACTTATGGGGTTAAGCCTTTCTTCAATTGATAACCCCGACGTCTATTCATACACACCGAATAATATACTGGGAGAATCTACTCCTTTAAAGGCCTTTCAAGGTAAAACATTGTTGATTGTAAATACAGCATCAAAGTGTGGATTTACTAAACAATATGAACAATTACAGGAGCTTCATGAAAAATATAGTGAGAATGGCCTGGTGGTATTAGGTTTTCCGGCTGATAATTTTGGTGGCCAGGAACCCGGAACCAATGAAGAAATCGCGGAATTCTGCTCTCTGAACTTTGGTGTCTCTTTCCCTATGTTTTCAAAAATATCGGTTAAGGGCGATGACCAGGACCCGCTTTTCACCTGGCTAATTAATGAAGAAAACCCTGATTTCACCGGTGACATTAATTGGAATTTTGAAAAGTTCTTAATTGGACCGGATGGTAAGCTGGAACGCCGCTTCAGAAGTAAGATCGAACCGTTAAGTGACGAGCTAACTGAAGCCATTGAAGATCTTGCATTAAATTAAAACCGTGATCTTAGTTGAAGTGCTTAATCATTGAGAAAAGAATGCACCGCATGAAGCAATATTTTCATTGACATCTAACGCTTTTTGTGCTTATATTTAAATTCTTCGGTCCGGTAGTTCAGTTGGTTAGAACGCCTGCCTGTCACGCAGGAGGTCGAG
>JBBDMV010000077.1:0-23660 GCA_040878115.1 Balneolales bacterium | reverse complement strand
GTTCGTTTAATAAATTAGGTAATGCTTTTTTGGTGATGACTTTTGATACAGCCCCAAGCGGCATAGGGATTGTACCTTAATAAGTATCAACTACAGAATATTCAATAAATGTTGTGCAATTTTATAAAATTTAGGCAGAATAAAAAAATGCGAGTACCGTAAAGCGTAAACATATAATCCAAAAAGAGTTATTAATTGTTTTATTTGGCTTACCTTAAGGTTCAATTAATATGAAAAAGCGAGAAATAAATATGTTTAAAAAATTGTTCATTGTTTTATTCTCCCTTGTTCTATTTGCGCCTATGGCCATACTTGCAGAAGATGGCACCATTTCCGGGCAAATAACGGATAAGGAAACCGAAGAAATCCTCCCGGGAGCAACTGTATTGCTGGACGGAACGCAATTTGGAACTTCAACAGACAAGGATGGCATGTATGCATTTACTAATGTACCGAAGGGTGAGTATACCATGAATGTAACCTATATTGGTTATACTGATTTCACGACATCCGTACAAGTAGAGGAGGGGGAGGATATCACTTTAGATATTGAGATGGAGCCAATTAGTTGAGGTTAAAAAAAACTTTAGGATTATAGATCCGGACGCAATCAATGAAGGGGAATTATTAAATATGGATATCATTGACCATTAACGACAAAAAAATAAAAGCCATACTGTTTGTGCCAGTATGGCTTTTTTGTGAAAAGTATTAAAATAAAACATCAAATAAAGTATTACGTTCCCTATGAAAGCTATAGTGGCTTAGAACGTAATTTTATATGCAGGTTTATAGAATTTGCAAGATGAAACCAGATACCGTATAGTAGATGCCTGTCAATTTTCATTTTTTATTTTGATTTTGGGACTTTGATTACCTATATATCCTCAGATTTTATGAATTTAATAATGAGACAGGCTTACTACTTCTTTTTTTTAGCCGGATTGGTGATATTATCATCGTGTTCAAGTTCTTTTGATCCCGAGGTTAGAACAGGAGCAACTCCCCAACTGATTGACGGCCAACCTGATATTCGAATTTCCGCAATCGGTTTCTATGATGATGATAAACCTGTTTTGGATGTGGATACAGATATAATCTATAACAGCCTGATATATAGCAGTGATGAGGGAATTTATGAAGCTGGTGTGGGGATACAAATACAGGTTATGTCTGTTAACGATAATGGCGATGGCCAGCTCGTTGAAAATCATAGTTATTCCATAGACGTAGAAGAAGATGACCGCAGTATTATCGAAAGTACCGAAACTATAAACGTACATAACAGGCTTGATATAGGGCCTGGCAAATATGAGGTTATCGTTTCTGTGACGGATAAAAGCTCGAGAAAAACGACGCGCCTATCTTCAAATGCCGTTATCTTTGATCGGGAAAGCGGATCATCGGACTTGACCCATATTAAAATATTGGGCATCGACAGTGACTCTGCCAGAGCCCCTTTCCCTTTAACAACCTATGATATCCCCGGTCGGGTCGATTCACTCAGGTTTCAATACTATATAACAAGACCGGAAACCGCTACGGCTGATATGTCTATTAATATGAGGCTGATAGAGTTTGAATCCGACACTTTGCCCCCACGGCACATGAGTGCCGTACAACCGTCAACCGGTTCCATTGAGTATCGCGGTATCAACTATAACCGATCAGAGGTACTTGAAGAGTCCAATCGAACTTTACGGGATGAAAGTGGGACCATATTAATAGAATATACCATACCGAGACCGGTTGCAGGCAATTTTAGGTTTCAGGTCATGGCACAGACGGATGATAATAATTTTAGAAAAGCACGTGATTTTAGTTCAAAAAGCGATCATTACCCTCATATTGAAACTTCCAGAGAAATGGCCCGCCCATTAGCCTATCTGATGGGTGGTAATGATTATGAAAGACTTATGGAGATTAATGACGCAGACTCACTCAAGAAAGCTATCGATAGCTTCTGGTATTCAAATATTGAAAATCTTGATAAAGCTAGAAGAGTCATTGAGTTATATTACACCCGGGTCGAAGAGGCCAATAAACAGTTCTCAAGCTTCAAGGAAGGTTGGATGACTGACATGGGAATGATCTACGTATTATTTGGACCGCCTAATTATGTAGAACGCTCTCTTGATAATTATTTCTGGATTTATGGATATAACAGAGGAGACGCTCGCCAGGTATTCCGATTCCACAGAACGCGCACGGACAGTGATAGCCATCCATTCAGTCACTATATTTTGCTACGCCAGCGCTTTTACCACAGTGTAGAATACCAAAAAAGACAAGAATGGTTGAGCGGCACTATTCTCGACAGGCTGTAACTTTGTATCCTAACCCTGTGTACATATTGTAAGCAGCAAGCACTTTTCAGTAGCTGTATTTTAAAAAAAACATCATTTCTTCAGAGGGGAAGGGTTTTGCCAAAGCAAGGCTTGTGGCAAAACCTGGGGGTGTGTTCTTGACTGATGCCCTGTCCATTACCCAATATTACTTTATTTCCTGTTTTCCGCAATGCAGCACCGAATAATTATAACCCTATGCAGCGACTTTTACCCTGAAAGGGTAACATAATACAGCCCAGGGTGTAAACTCTGGGTCAACAATTTCTGTCTCGTCCATTTACGGTGCCGCCCCTGCAGGGCTTTTGTATTTTTTCATGTCAGTCCCAGGGTTGACACCCTGGGCTAGGTTCTGCCGCCTCGTTGAGGCTGTTTAATGTGCGGGATTCCCCTTCTTCATTAACAAACAGCGACATCGATCCTTCCACTTGACTGAGATCCTGGCAAGCTTTTTATTTTAGAAAAGCAAATGTCTTTTAAATATTGGTTGATCAAAAACTCTCGGTAGTGGTCGCAGTACACCCTGTATAAAGAAAATTGCTCTAACAGGGTCAGAGAGGAGTAATAGGATTGAATATCGCCAAAATACGAGCCTTTGTCCACCATGGAGAAAATATAGCTTATAAGACCTGCAAAGTGGATGAAAAAAACCTTCATAGAGAAGAGTTGGTATTCGAATAGCTTGATTTAGAAGATAGGTGGAGAGTGATTTAAACAAAATTATGTGTTGAGTTGCCATTTGATTATAAAAATCTAATATTTTACACACATAAAAGTAGTCCCTATTAAATCTATTAATTACTTTTCCTTAACATTATCACAGCTTTCCATTTTTCTATTTTTATTTTCATCCGGGAAATCCCAGTAAGCTGTAAGAAATTTAAAAAATTAAACATGAGGTCAAAATGATAAAAAAACTACTATCGGTAGTATTTTTTATACTGGTTATGCTTCCAATTAATGTCTTGGCACAAAATGGCAGTATATCAGGAAAAGTAACGGATGCGTCTAACGATGAGGAGTTGGTAGGTGCCACTGTTTATATCCCGGAACTGGAGCGCGGAGCATCAACCAATGTAGATGGTGAATACCATATCGACAATTTACCCAGTGGTACGTACGAACTAAGCGTTACCTATGTGGGGTATGGATCTTACAACGTAAATGTGTCAGTAGCCAATGTCAATTTGGTACAAAATATTCAATTAACATCGGACTTTGCTGATCTGGATGAATTGGTTGTAGTCGGTTTTGGTACTCAAATCAAGCAGGACCTTACGGGTAACATAGCACGTATTTCAGGTGAATCAATCGAAGGAGTGAGGGTACCGAGTTTTGAATCCGCTATTCAAGGGAGGGCTGCTGGAGTCCATATAGCATCCGGTTCAGGAAAACTTGGTCAGGGTATCAAAATGAGGATCAGAGGCTCGGCTTCGGTTACGGCCGGTAACGAACCTTTGTATGTTATTGACGGAATGCCGGTAACTTCCCAAAGCCAGTCAGGGACGAATTCCATAACCAATCCCCTGGCCGATTTGAATTTCAATGATGTAGCATCAATTGATATCCTAAAAGATGCCTCCGCCGCCGCTATTTACGGTTCACGTGCGTCAAACGGGGTTGTGCTTATTACAACAAAAAGAGGCGAAGAAGGCAGAACGGAGTTTAGTTACAATACCCAGGCTGGATTTAGCACACCAACAAGGACCATGGATTGGTTAAATGCGGAGCAATACACAAAGTTGATACTGGAAGCGGCTGATAATACCGATGAGATTATTGGAGGCACAGGTCAACGTGATTATGTTGAAAGCAGATTTGACGCTTTATCCAACGGTACAGATTGGAGAAATCACGAAGTTGATGCAGACTGGGCGGGCGCCGCGTTTAAAGACGCCATGACGCTTTATCATGAATTTTCAGCCAGTGGCGGTAATGAGAGCACACAGTTTTATGCCAGTGGTTCATTCGATGATCAGGAGGGAATTGTTATCGGCAATGACTTTCAAAGATTAAGCACCAGACTTAACCTGGACCATACGGCCACAGAGCGTATTTCTTTAGGTTTAAACTTCAACCTGGCACGTTCCGAACTTACCCGCGTGTCTGATGATAACGGATTTGCCACTCCATTGCAGCTGGTGGCCCAAATGCCGATTAGCCCTATAACGAATCCGGCTACCGGAGAGTTGAACGATAATACCCTTTATTACAATGGGTTGCTTCATGATGAACATGCTGATTTTACCCAAACTGCATTTAGAAATTTCGGTAACGCTTATGCCAATATAAATCTTACCGACAACCTTGCTTTCAGAAGTGAAATTGGCGCAGACTTGCTAAACCAAAATGAAGATGAACGTTATGGCCTGGGAACAGCCGGCGGCATGTCTGGTTTTAATAATGGGTTAGGCGCCAGCAGATGGGTCCAGGTGGTAAATTACACAACGAATAATTTCGCTACTTATAATCAGGTCTTTCAGAATGTTCATGATTTTGAGATGATTGGTGGAACAAGTTTTCAGTATTCCACTAGAAATACCGCCTATGTTGAAGGGAAAAATTTTCCTGTTGATGACCTGAGAACGATAGCCAGTGCCGCTGAAATATCGGACGGTACTACAACGGGTTCTGATTTTGCTTTCCTTTCTTATTTTAGCCGTGCTAACTATAAGTTTCAGGATAAATACCTGTTATCCGCAAGCGGCAGGGTAGATGGTTCTTCCAGGTTCGGTGCCGATGAACGTTATGGTTTCTTTCCGGCCGCTTCAGCAGGGTGGATTCTCTCCGAAGAAGAGTTCCTGCGGAATAATGATGTTATAAGCTTTCTGAAACTCAGGGCCAGCTACGGATTAACGGGGAATGCCGAGATCAACAATTTCGGTTCCCGGGGGTTGTTTGGTGTAACCTCTTATGCCGGTTCTCCTGCAATAAATCCTTCCCAGGTAGCTAATCCAGGCCTGAAATGGGAGCGAACAGCCCAGGTTGATGTAGGAATGGATTTCGGGTTCTTTGGTGACCGCATCAATGGCGAGTTGGATTTTTATATGAAGAATACCTCAGATTTGCTTCTGAATGTAAATGTTCCAGGAACGTCAGGGTTCACTACATATCTTGACAATATAGGTGATATGGAAAACAAGGGTGTTGAATTGGCTATTAATACCAACAATCTTGTGGGTGAGCTTATGTGGTTAACCAACTTCAATATTTCTGCAAACAGGAATGAAGTAACCAATCTGAACGATCAGGTTATCACCGGACAATTCGAGAACCGGGCTGTTGAAGGTGAGGCCATAGGGGTGTTTTATTTGAGAGAATATGCTGGTGTTGATCCTGACAATGGTGATGCACTATATTATCTGAATGAAATGGATGATGACGGCAATATTACCTCTGGCGATGAAACGACAAATGATATAAACGCTGCCAGCAGAGTTGTAGCCGGAAGCCCTCACCCGGAATTGATAGGTGGCCTGTCAAATAATTTCTCCTACAAGGGGTTCGATCTAAATTTGTTGTTCCAGTTTGTGTATGGTAATGATGTCTACAGAGCGGCCGGTAGGTTTCAGTCATCGAACGGTAGCTTTTTGGATAACCAAACTGTAGACCAGCTCGACAGATGGCAAGGGCCGGGTGATGTAACGGACGTACCCCAGGCCAGGTATCGTATGGGAAATGGCGCGGGGGATTCATCCAGATACCTGACCGATGGTTCTTATCTAAGGCTCAAGCATATAAACTTTGGGTATACCCTTCCGGCTGGCTTGACGAATGCCATAAGCCTTCAAAGGGCCCGAGTGTTTGTCAGCGGGGTAAACTTGCTCACCTTTACAAATTATGAAGGGCATGACCCTGAAGTAGCAACAGACTTTGCTACAGGCAATCTTGATCTGGGTAATGATTATTTCACGGCTCCCCAGGCACGGACCCTTACCCTTGGTGTCAATATCGACTTTTAGGCAGATATCTAACCATTTTTACTAAAGTTATAAAATCATGAAATATTTATTTTTCTTAACCCTGGTACTGGTAATGACGTTTACACTGTCAGCTTGCGATGGTTTACTTAATGTAGACCCTCAACAATCGTTGGACACAGAAACGGTACTGGACAATTCGCAAAATGTTGAATCTGCGTTAGTTGGTGCATACTCCCGTATGGGAGCCACTGACGGCGGCGCTGCAACACTGTATGGCGGGCCTTTATTATATCTTGCCGATCTTTTAGGAGCTGACCACGATGAATTAAGGTGGTCGGGTAGTTTTTTCCCTCAAAGAGAAGTTTGGGATAAAGCTATACCTACAGATAATCCTGTTGTAACGGCCGTCTGGACGAATGCATACAATGTGATTAACCGGGTGAATAATGTTATCAGCGCACTTGATGTAGTTGATGAAGGTATCCGTGACAGGGTTGAGGGAGAGGCCAGGTTTATAAGAGGATTAATGTATTTTGAACTGGTGCGGTTTTATGGCAAAGCCTGGAATGACGGAAATCCTGATTCTAATCTTGGGGTTCCACTTGTATTGAATCCCACGAGTTCAATAACAGAAGAAAATAACGTAAGCCGCAACACAGTAAGCGAAGTTTACGCTCAGATATTATCAGATTTAGATGATGCTAAAGAATTGCTTCCTTCAGAAAATGGCTACTATGCAGATACGTATGCTGCAAGTGCTATCTTGTCCCGGGTCCATCTTGCACAGGGTGATTATGATGATGCAGCCTTTGAGTCAAGCCGGGTAATAGAAGAAAGCGATTATGCATTGGTATCTGATTACGAAGATGTATATAATGCTTCCAATAATACCACAGAAGATGTTTTTGCCCTACAGGTAACCTCGCAGCAAGGTGCCAATGAACTGCAACAGTTTTATGAAGCAGAAGATGGTGGCCGAGGAGATATGGATATTTTAGAAGGTCACCTCGACCTCTATGAAGCCGGTGATGCAAGATTGGCCCTATTTGATGTTGACGGTGATGTTTCACGAAGCGGGAAGTGGGCTAACGCGATCGACGGAAATATCCATGTTGTTCGACTTGCCGAGATGTACCTTACCCGTGCCGAAGCTAATTTCCGTGAAGGGACTACTGTAGGAGATACCCCTTTGAATGATGTTAATGTTATCAGAGAACGATCAGATCTTGGTCCATTTGAAGATTTAGTAATATTTGATGGATTAGAATTAGATGACATCCTCCACGAAAGAAAGCTGGAACTTGCTTTTGAAGGCCATTTGATTCATGACCTTAAAAGGACGGAAGGATCTGTTGAAGGATTCTCGTTTGATGCGAATGAACTTGTTTTCCCCATTCCCGAAAGAGAAATGGATGCTAACCCTGCGTTAGAAGACCAACAGAATGATGGTTACTGAACACCCGGATAATATATGGAATAGACGTTCAGGGAAAGAGAGTTTAGCTATTAAGATATTATAAAAATTATAATTGTCTATAAATATTAGATAATTAAAAACTTATTTACTTTATTTTAAAGAAGTGATAAGTTGTATTTGAATCCTTAAGCGCAAAATAAACAACACTTAAATGTCTCTTTTAACCTAGCATGTTGTGGTTCATCTGGAAAAAATATAGCGAATAGACCATATTTGAATTGACAACATGTAATAAAAAAATACATGAGGTCAGCTATGTTGATAAAGGTAATGATGTTCGGGGGTGCCTTATTTTTTTCACTTAATGCATATGCACAGGGAGACATTACAGGCACAGTCACAGATTCAGAATCAGGTGAAGAACTACCCGGGGTTAATATTTATATTTCGGAACTAGAACGAGGCGCTGCCACAGGGCTTGAGGGGGATTATTTAATTGAGGATGTCTCTCCAGGAACTTATACCATAGCAACGACTTATGTGGGTTACGAAAGTTATGAAGAAACCATTGAAGTTGGGGCGCAAGGTTTGGTTTATGACGTTGAGCTCGAATCAAGCGTTATGGAGCTGGATGAAGTAGTCGTGACCGCTTTAGGTGTACAGCGTGAGGAGCGATCACTGGGTTACGCTGTTCAGGAAGTGGAAGGTCAGGCTTTGGAAGTTTCACGCGAAGCGAACCTTGTGGATGCACTAGCCGGAAGGACAGCAGGTGTTCAAGTCAATAGCTCCGGTGGTCAACCGGGTTCCGGGTCTCGCATTATTATACGTGGTAATACTTCATTAGTGGGAAATAATCAGCCTTTGTTTGTAGTAGACGGTATACCTATCAGTAATGCTTCAGATGAAAACATTGGCGGTGCAACTGTGCATACAGGTGGAACTTCAAACAGGGGGCTTGATATTGATCCATCAAATATTGAATCCATGTCTGTATTAAAAGGCGCAAGCGCAACGGCCCTTTACGGTTCAAGGGCCGCAAATGGAGCGGTTATAATTACTACGAAAAGCGGAGAGCTCGATCAGGTACCCACCGTAAGCTTCAGTACTTCTGTAGGATGGTCTGATGCTTATACGGATGGGTACCAAACGGATTACCTTGGTGGTACCGAGGGTTACTTTTATAATGGGCTGCCTGCCGATCGGGGAGGTTACACCAATGACCCGGAAGCCGAGGAAACACAGATCACCCAAAGCTGGGGGCCCCATAAAGATGCTGTGTCTCAGGATGTTCTTGATGACCTTGGCGTAGATCAAATTCAAACCTTCAATCCAAGAGAAGCTTTCTATCAAAATGGAATGAACCTTATTAATAATATAAACCTTAGCGGAGGTACGGCAGGAAGCACGTATTTCATTTCAGTAGGGAATACCAACCAGGAAGGTATAGTGCCCGGGACAGATCTGGACCGTACTAATGTGATGGCAAGATTTGGAACAGATTTAAGCGAACAGGTCCATGTTGAGACATCTGTGAATTATATAAATAGTTCTAATAATTGGCTGGCAGAAGGGAATAATCCTCAAGCCTATAATTATGGCCTGAACTTTTCTCCTATCAATTTTGATCTTACACCTACTACATTTGATGATGGGTCCCAACGGAATTTTACCCCATCGTTTAATAATCCGTTCTGGCTTAGTGACAATAATGGGTTCAGCAGTGATGTTGATCGTTTTATTTCCAATACGTTTCTTTCATATGATATTCTCCCCTGGTTGTCTGTTTCCGAAAGAATAGGGATTGATACCTATTCAGATCAACGAAAAGGCAGGACCAATGTAGGTACACGTGGAGATCCTAATGGCAGCATGTACGATCAGCAAATCAATCGTATCGAAATAAATTCAGACTTGATGATAAATGCCAATCGCAATCTGACGGAGCAGGTAAGCCTGGATATTTTAGTGGGTAATAATATAAATGTCCGTCAATTCGACTCTGAGGAAGTTATAGGTACGGGGTTGAATATTCCGGATTTCTTTCATATTTCAAATGCTAATGCCATAAACAGTGATGAAGATATTGAGGAAAGAAGGTTATTAAGTCTTTATTCCCATGCTACTATAGATTACATGGATATAGTTTACTTGACGGCTACAGCCAGAAATGACTGGTCATCGACTTTGCCTGCGGATAATAATTCTTATTTTTATCCCTCCCTGAGCTTAGGATTTGTTTTCTCAGATGCTACCGATTTGTTCGATGATACTTTCTTTTCATACGGGAAATTACGGGCTTCTGTTTCTCAAATAGGGAATGACGCGCCTGTCTACTCCCTGACCACCAACTATACACAGGCCGATCCCGGGGATGGGGTTTCCGGTGAGATCATCTACCCGTTTGCCGGCGTGGGGGGATACCGGTTGAACACAACCATTGGGAATCCGGACCTCAGGCCTGAAACGACCACAGAATATGAGGTTGGGCTCGATCTCAGGGTTTTTGAAGGCCGTGGAAGTATTGATATTTCTTATTACAACCGGAGTACTGTTGATCAAATATTTGAAGTTCCTACTTCTTCGGCTACAGGATTTACGAGCCGTTTAGCGAATGCCGGAGAGATCAGGAATTATGGAGTTGAGCTTGCCCTTGGTGTGACCCCTGTTCAAACCCAAGATTTTATTTGGGATGTCGGTGTAAACTTCGCCAAAAATACAACAGAAGTGGTAGAGTTTGCTCCCGGTGTTGAAAACATTTTTCTGGGCGGATTTACAGACCCTCAAATACGAATAGAAGATACAGAAGGTGGCTACGGTGTTATATGGGGTAATTATTATGATCGTAATGAAGACGGACAGCTTTTAATTGGGGATGATGGATTGCCTATAGTTGCTTCCGCTCTCGGGGCTATCGGTAATGTATCACCCGATTGGACCGGAAACCTGCGTACGGACCTTAGCTATAGAGGACTTAGTGTATCAGCGCTTCTGGATAGACGTCAGGGTGGTGATATTTTAAACTTTGACAAATTTTATTCTGTTTTTTACGGAACACATGAAGCTACAGCAGATCGCGGATCAGATTATACCTATGATGGTGTAAATGCGAATACCGGTGAGCCGAATGATGTCGAAATTACCCGAGACCAGGATTACTATCAGGGCCACTATTCAACCGTATCTGAAAATTTAGTTGAGGACGGAAGCTTTTTGAAGTTAAGAGAGCTAAGCTTGTCTTATACGCTTCCTCCATCCTTGGTTAGGACCGCTGCACTTCAATCTGTAACCATTACAGGTACAGGCCGCAACCTTTGGATCAACAGTGACTTTTCTCACCGGGACCCTGAAGGAAGCTTGCTGGGCAGCGGAAATGCACAGGGCTTCTACCATGCGGTAACCCCTGGTACAAGGAGTTTCACATTAAGTTTAAATGTTTCGTTTTAAACACATTAAGGTTAATATCATGAATTTTCATAAAGCAACATTTAAAATATTTTTGCCAGGAGTACTCTTTCTTGTCGTATCTTGTGATGGGTTTCTGGATGTCAATGAAGACCCTACAGCACCATCTGAAGTACCGGAAAACCTCCAGTTATCTGCCCTTTTGGGAGCATTTAGTTACGAGGTTATCGGTAATGAACCGGCGAGAACTCCTAATCTCTGGGTGCAGCAGTTGGCATGGGCGGGGTTTCAGGAGAATCATGCCGATAGTTACTACTTTAATGAATCTGACCCTAATAACCTTTGGAACCAAACTTATACTGAGGTCCTTAATAATGCAAACCAATTGAATGAGCTTGCAGAAGAGAATGAAAACTATTCGTATGCAGGTATAGCGAAAGTAATACAGGCTTGGTCTTTTGCCATATTAACCGATCTCTTTGATGAAGTACCCTACACCGAAGCATTCAACCCTTTGCCAGAAGGTACGGCAACGCCAGAATATGATTCGCAAGAATTTATTTATAATCAGATTTTTGAATTGCTGCAAAGTGCTCTGAATGACTTCGAGTCAGATGATCAAACATTATCACCCGGAACGGATGATTTACTTTACGGAGGAAATATTGAACAATGGCAAAGGTTAACGAATACCCTTCTGGCCCGTTATCACCTAAGGCTTTCAAATGCCCCTGGGTATGATGCTGAAGAACAGGCTAATAATGCCCTTGGTGCCCTTGAAAACGGTTTTGCCAGCAATGAGGATGATGCAGATTTTCAATATTATGATAACCCCGGCGAAGAGAACCCATGGTTCCAATTTGCCATTGATGGTAAATGGGATACCAGAGATCAGCTGAGCGCTCATTACATAGGGCTTCTTGAAGGTCTGGATGATCCCCGGCTTTCAATTCAGGCTCGTCCTGTTGGGGCCGTAGATAACAATGGCCTTGTTTCGGGTTTTGATCCTGAGCCTGATTCAATAGTATATGAAGGCAACGTAAATGGTGCAGAAGGCGATGGAGCATCGAATTACTCTTCCATCGGCGCTTTTTACAGTAGCGCTGATGCATCACTTAACTGGATGAGCTATGCCGAAGCTAAATTCATTGAGGCTGAAGCTACCTTAATAACCGGCGGAGATGCGCAAAACATTTATGAAGAAGGGATCAGGGCGTCCATGGAAAAACTGGGGGTAGCTGAGGGAGATATCGATGATTATATCAACGATCCACTTATCTCTCTTACATTGCCCTCTGCCTCAGGCGATGCATTGGAAGAAATCATTACTCAAAAGTATATTGCAAATTTCTTGAGCCTTGAAAATTACAATGACTGGCGTCGTACAGGGTATCCCGAATTGGAACCGGTCGAAGACCCATACACCCCTTCTGGTCAAATACCTGTTCGCTATCCGTATCCTACTTCAGAGCACGCCAATAATGCTGATAATGTGGCCGAAACAGGTGTGCCTCTTGGATTATCTGCACTGGAAATTAGCGTTTGGTGGGATACAAGTAATTAAATAAATACATCAAAGATGCCACGGAGTTAACTATTAAGGGTTTTTTCATTTTGATGTTTTTTTCTTTGCTGTCTCTGTTCGGGCAGTTACTTTATTTTGTTAGCGATTTAAATATAACAGATATTATTTTAGGAGCTAATTCATATCTTTAGGGAAAGTAATTACCTGAAATATTAAAATGAGATTGTTCTCCAATAATGAATTACACCCCACGAAAAACTAAAATTGTCTGCACTCTTGGCCCTAGCTCAAACACCCCGGAGGTAATAGAGGCCCTTATACAGAGTGGCATGAATGTTGCCCGTCTGAATTTCTCTCACGGTAGCCACGATGACCACAGGCAGGTAATTAATCATATCCGGCAAGTTTCGGCCAGGCTTAATAAGAGTGTTGCCATTTTAATGGACTTACAGGGGCCGAAAATCCGTGTAGGCCAAATGAAGGACGGCGGCCAGTTTATCACTACAGACAGTTTGGTGGTCCTTACACCCAAAGAAGTAGTGGGCAGCTCAGAACTTATTCCTATCGACTATACAAAACTAACCGAGGACGCAGCCGTTGGTAATACCATACTGATGGATGATGGATTGCTTGAGTTTAAAATAGAAAGTATGGTAGACGGTAAGGTTACAGCAAGAACTGTTGTCGGAGGTCTTTTAAAATCACGAAAGGGTGTTAATCTTCCCAATGTTAGAACGTCCATTTCAGCGATAACAGAAAAAGATAAAAAAGACCTTGAATTTGGCTTAGGTGAAGATGTTGATCTTGTAGCGATGTCTTTTGTCCGATATGCTGATGATGTACAGGAACTTATTTCCAAAGTCAGGGCGCGGGGCTCGAATGCCGGCATCATAGCCAAGATTGAAAAGCCTGAGGCCTTGCTTGAAATTGATGACATCATTGAAGAAGCGGATGGCATTATGGTCGCCCGGGGCGATTTGGGAATAGAAATAGCAAGTGAACGTGTTCCGCTGATCCAAAAGAGCATTATTGATAAATGTAAATTGGCTGGGAAGCCGGTTATTACCGCGACACAGATGCTTGAATCCATGATTATGAATCCCCGGCCAACACGGGCGGAAAGTTCCGACGTTGCCAATGCCGTACTCGACGGTACGGATGCCGTGATGCTGTCAGGAGAATCAGCATCAGGGAAATATCCGGTCGAGGCTGTTCAGACTATGGATAAGATCTGCCGGAATATTGAATTAGAGACAGAAGAAATCTATCATAGTCTTGCATTTAAAAGGCCGGAATGGAAAGAAAAGCAGGTGATCGAAACCTTGAGCTATTCTTGCGTTACCATGGCTGAAAACGTAAATGCTAAAGTAATAGCTACTATTACTCATTCAGGGACAACAGCTCGCCGGATCGCGAAATTCAGGCCCAGAGAACCAATTATAGCATTTACGGAAAGCGAAGATGTCCGCAGACAGCTAAACTTAATTTGGGGTGTTTCATCCGTTAAGCTTGATCAGCTTTTTGATACCGATAAAAGTGTTAAGCTTATGGAAAATTACCTCAAGGAATTTGGTTTAGTAGAAGCCGATGATAGAGTGGTTATTGCCACTGGAATGCCGATCGCAACCAGAGGCCACACGAACATGGTTAAATTAAGTACGATAGAATAGGACAAGGAAAGGGATAAAAGTATAAGGGCATAGGGAATAAGCTTATTGATCCAATACAGGGGTTTGCGCTGTTTCTCTTATTTTTAAATGGTTGCCATAGGAGCAAGATATTTGTAGAATATAAATATCCAAATCATGTTCATCCCTTAGAAATGTAATGTCAGCATTATCAAAGAATTTTGGCTTATTACTTAATGGTTGGCTAAAGGTATAGAAAAGCCTTAGGAGTGGTTTCGTATTTTATACCCGTCTATATTATTCTTCCTAACAGCGAAGTATGCGTACGTTAAACAGCCAAAATATTAGTGACAAGTATAAGCGTATACCATTACATCCTTATACCCTTATACCCTTATACCTGTTGATGCTCTCAGGCTGCTCGACTACGTTCCAAAGCGGGTGGTCGGACTTTAATGCTTATTTTAACACCTATTATAATGCTAAAACCAGCTTTGAGCGTGGTGTAATACAAATTAAGGGCCAGGAAGAGGATATCAATCCGGAACGGCCTATCCGGATTCATCAAACGCCGGTCCAGGCTGGCCGGCAGGATTTCGAAAATGCCATTGAAAAAAGCGCGGATATTCTGCGATTCCACCCCACGTCCCGGTATGTAGATCATGCTATTGAAATTATAGGCCAGTCATACTTTTATCAGGGACAATTTTTTTCAGCATCTCAAAAGTTCCTTGAGCTCTATAACACCACGACGAATGACAGAAAAAAACAAAATGCCATATACTGGCGGGGCCGGTCATTTCTTGAATTGGAAAGCTATAACGAAGGCCTTATTTACCTAAAGTCTCACCTGTTTTCATCTGACCATGAATGGGAAAGAATAACAGAAGCTCATATCAATTTGGTTATTGGTCAGCTTCACGTTAATAACCATGAATGGGACGATGCTGAAATCTATTTGGCTGAAGGGAAGGCAGCTATGCCCGATAGAAAACTGCTCGCCAGAGCTAACTTTCTACACGGTCAGGTTCTCGAAGAGCTCGAACGTTATGAAGATGCTTTTGATGCTTATGACCTCGCAATCCACAATGCTAATCCCGAGTTCAACATAACATTTAATGCCAGGCTAAAGAAAGCTCAGGTAGCTCGTAAAATGGAAGAATACCAGTGGGCATATGATTATCTCGTATCCATGACCCGGGATGACAAGAATTTTGCATTCATGGGTGATTTACTTTATGAGATAGCACGCACACTTCACGAAAGCGGAGATTACATAGGTGCCCAGGAAGAATACACTCATTTGCTTAGCCAATCTCTGAGCACTCCAACTCAGGAAACTACGGCGAAAACCTTTTATGGCCTGGCGGAGGTCCATAAAGACTACTATGTTGATTACCAACGTGCAGCGGCCTATTACGATTCATCGGCACAGCAGGCTACAGACCTTAATAAACTTCCTGAAGAGTTTGATGCCAGGTTGTTGGCAACCTCTTATGGTAATTATACTGAACTGGTAAATCATGTACAACGTCTCGATAGCCTTTTATGGCTTGGCTCATTGCCTGAAGCTGAGTTAGATTCGGTGATAGCTAATGTCAGGGAGGAAAATGTTCGTAAAATGGAGCAAGAGCTGGAAGATGAACAAAATGCTGAAGACCAGTTTACTTCAGTAGATGAAGTAGAGATCACAGACGCTGTCGAGGATACAGAGAATGGGTTCTTGAACCATTTGAACCCTCAGTCCGTGGCCCGGGTTAGCCAGACTTTCCGGGCCTTGTGGGGAAGCCGCCCACTTGTTGATGATTGGAGGAGGGGGGAAGCGGTTAGATCGGTAACACTCCATCGAAGTAATGGAGAGAGTAATGATATTATCGATGAGGATCGAAGCGAAGAGGAGGTTTTCGAGGAAACGCCGGAAGAACAAAACGACGTACCGAACGAACAGGTTCTTGTTGATCTATCCGATATCCCTTTTACGGAGGAGGAACGCATTGAAGCAAAAGAAAAACTTGCGGAAACCTATTATGAAATTGGTAACGTGTTTTTCCTGACGCTAAATATGCCCGATAGTGCGAGAAGTAGATATTATGAAGTACTGGACAGGTTTCCCGATTCCGGACATGCCCCTCAGGCTATGTATTCGCTGTCGGAAACTTACCTTTCTTTGGAAGATTCAGTTAATGCAAGAGAAATAGCGGTAAAACTGACTGAAAAACATCCGCAAAGCGATTACGCTAAAAACATGGCTGAAAGATATAATATAGCGTATGGGCCTGAAGAAGGAGGTATGACACGGCAGGATAGCCTGAATCAAATGTATAGCGAAATGATGGACGATATGAAGAGCGGAAAATTACAGGAAAACGCTGAGAAACTTAAAAATTTTGCGCATACCTACAAAGACTCTGACAAGGCTCCCCAGGCCTTGTTTCAGGCCGCTACAGAATATCTTACGCTTGCACGTGAAGATTCTATACATCACCAGAGGGTTGATGAAGTTAATCAAATCAGCAAAGCCTGGGAATCACAAAACCTGGAACTTAACGCATTAAAAGATTCATCGCATATCATGCTGGAAGATAGCACGCTAACCGAAGAAGAATATCAAAAGTGGAGTTCATTAGCCGACTCTTCGCTTGCACCACTAAATTTAGATGAGCAGTACCTTTATAAAGGGGCTTATTGGGATAGCGTACGTGTATTATTGGCTGATGTTTCCGAAAATTATCCAGCTTATTCAGGGATTGATCGTGTAGAAAGCATAAAGGATGAAATCAGATCAATTGAAGAAGAAGTTAGCAACGAAGTTGAAAATGGCATTCTCTCCTGTGACGAACTCGATGCCAGACCGGAAATAATCGAAGATATGGATCAGTTACTGGCCGAGAGTGGCATTCAAGAGCAAGTGAATACTTTGATGGTCCGTTCGACTATCACTCTGATGATCACGATTGATGAAAGTGGGGATCCCATTGACTTACAGTCCGTTGGTAAGGAATACAATACCGCTCTTATGGAAAGTTTATTTGAAACCCTGAAAAAGGACGTTAATTTTTCACCGCCAACCGTTGATGGTGAACCCGTCAGGGCAGCTTGTGAGGTCCATATACCAGTAGAGTTTCAATAAGCATAAGCAAGGAGGCTTCATGAGATAACGTCATATTTCCTGATTGCGTAAGAACAACCAATTAATACAGCGTGATCTTGAAAAGGTCCCTGAAAGCTGCTACTCCTCTACTTCTTCTTCAACCAGAAACATACCCCTCATGGTGGTATAATGTCCGGGATAGGTGCAAACAAATTCATAGGTGCCAACCTCGGGGGGCATGAATTCGAATTCTATGGTTTCCCCTGGATCTGTCAATTCAGAGGCCAATAATACATCGGGGGTATCCGGTACATAACCCGTTTCAGCTGCGTCCAAAGCGGCCTGCCCCACTTCCTCTACGCTGCTGCTGTTCACGATAAGGAAATTATGTTTCATTACATTCATTGTAGCTGAATTAATTAAAATGATGCGGACGGGCAAGTCAGGCCTGACCCTGATCAAGTCCCTGTCAAAAAGCATTTCATTGCCGGCACTTCTTAACCGTACAAGTTGAACGTTATTCTCATCCAATTCAGCAAACTCCAGTGGCTGGACCTCTTCTTCACCACAAGAAATGACTACGAACAGAAGCGAAGCAAGGATGAATATGGTATAATGGTACATGATTATAAATAAAGTTAATCTTGGATGGCTCGTCAGGTATAAATAGACAAAATACACATGTACCAATATAAATCATTTATACGCAAATATCCGCGACAGGCTTTAAAAAATTAGATAACTCTCTTGTACTGAAATAGATTTTCTTAAAAAACGAAGCATCGTTGCAAACACTATGCTACCCGCTCCGCCGAGCGTCTGCGCTTGGCGAACTTGCACTCAGTCGCGTTGGTGTAAGTAATGACTCCTGGTAATATGGATGCTTTGGTTTTTGAACGCACATGGGTGGTTAAGTTGCCCCTGGACGTTGATCTGTCGTTAAGCGAGGACGCTTAACGAAGCTTTTAAAATATGGGTTGTCGTTAACCACCCGCAAAGTACCATACCCATTACCTGAACCATCTGGTAATGGGTATGGCCTTTTTATGAACTTAAGTTGAAAAACTAAGTTTATTCTTCTTCAACAATAAACGTACCCCTCATCATGGAGTAATGCCCCGGGAAGGTGCAAACAAACTCGTAGGTGCCCGGCCCGGGTGGCGTAAATTCGATCTCAACGGTTTCTCCGGGTTCTGCCAAAGCCGAAGCAAACAACACATCGGGGCTTTCCGGAACGTAATCGTTATCCACCTCGCTCATAGCGGCCTGGCCTACTTCATTTACAGTGCCCTCATTCACGATCAGGACATTGTGTTTCATGGCATCCATGGTAGCTTCATTAATCAGCACGATTCGCACCGTCTGGTTAGGGCTGACCCTAATCTCATCTTTATCAAATTGCATTTGATCACCAACGCTTCTTAATTCTATAACCTGGACATTACCATCATTAGCTGCAGCTTCTTCTTGTGATTGATTTCCTTCTTCACCACTGCAGGAACTGAGAATAAATAGAAGGAAGGCAAGGATGCATGTGGAATAATAATACATTATTAAGTTTGTTTAGAATGGTTTTTAGTTGCTAAATATTGTAGTCTGGCATAAGTAGGTAACTACCCGGAAAAGATATTTATTTTTTAACCTAATATCAGCTACAGATTCCCAAAAAAGAAATAGAAAACCCGACTAATAAATGCGCCCCAAAGTTATAAATGCACTATAAGATATAAATTTGCAGGCTTGTAACTGCCCCTGACATCATAGGCTTAAGCCCATTTGAACCTAACCAACCTCGCCTTGAAACCTTTAAATCTATCTTCAAAAACAAAGGGTAACCTCACCGACAGCGAAGAGAAATACCGGTCGTTATTTAATAACCTGCCGTTAGGTATTTCCTATTTTGACAAAAGTAGGAGAATCATAGAGTTAAATGATGTTTATTCATCCATCATGGGGGCTGAATCCGAACAACTACAAAATGTAGACTTGCGGAAGCTCCCTGATAAAAAAATGGCAGCTTGTTATGAACGGACATTAAAGGGTGAAAAATGCAACTTCAAAGGGCCCTACACTACTTTTCTAACAGGTAAAAAGCTGCATATTAATGCCGATTTTTCACCTGTCCGAAATGATAAAAGTGAGGTTATTGGGGGAGTCTGCATTATTGAAGATTTAAGTGATAAGGTAAAAAAAGAAAAGGAACTGCAAGAAAAAGACTCACGCTACCAGCTTATGGTGGAAGGCTCGGAACGAGTCTTTTTCTACGTTCACGACCGTGAAAATAAATTCACGTATGTATCCCCTTCGGTAAAAAAAGTATTGGGTTATGAAGCAGATGATCTAATCGGCAAAAGTTTTGAAGGAACCTTATGGGGAACAGATAAAAACAATGCCGCTCAGATAACGGCTGAAATGTATAAAACCGGGAAAAGAAAAGAACCTTATACGCTAAAAGCTAAGCATAAGGATAGCTATAAACTCATCCTGGAGATTCTGGAAACCCCGGTTATCAGTAATGGTGAAGTTATAAGCATCCACGGGTTTGCACGTAATGTGACCCAGAGGGTAATGGCCCAGGATGAGCTTAGGAAGAATAAGGAACTCCTGGATTCCATAAACAGGAATATTCACGAGGGGATATTTAGGTTAAGTGAGGATGAAGGTATCCTGTACGCCAATCATTCTTTTGTCCGCATGTTTAATTACGGTTCTTTTGAGGAACTGGCCGAATTAAAAAGTGACGCGTTTTATATTAGGGCCGATGATCGAAATAGCTTATTTAAAACCATACGGCAAGACGGTAATTTTAACAATCAGGAAATTGCCCTTAAACGTAAAGATGGTAGCCTGTTTTGGGGGCTGGTTAGCGGCAATGGTGTTTTTGATGACGATGGGAATCTATTGTATTACGATGGGGCAATAACAGATATTACCGCCCGCAAAGGAGATCTGGAAAATTTACGCAAAAGTGAGGAACAGCATCGTAATTTATTCCATAACTCCATGGTCGGTATTTATCGGTGCCGAATTTCCGATGCCCGACCTTTGAATATAAATCAAAAAGCTCTTAGACTGTTTGGATATGAAAACATGGAGGAGTTTGAATTTATAGAACTGCTGCTGAATAAGCATGATTGGGTCATTGTGAAGGACCTTTTGCTTAAAAAGGGGCAATTCGATGATTATGAATTCCGCATGAAACGAAAAGATGGGGAAATAATATGTGTTACCGGATCGGCTAAATATTACCCGGATAAGGAATACTTTGAAGGCTTTTTTATTGACATCACAGATAGGAAACAATCGGACCTTCTGCAAAAAGCTTTATATCATATTGCAGAAAAAACGAATGATATCCAGGACCTGGACAGGTATTTTCGAAACATACATCGTATTGTCAGCAGACTGATGAATGCCGGCAATTTTTACATTGCCATACATGACAGGGATACAGGCAAGATTACCTTTCCTTATTTTATTGACGAAAACAAAAACCAGATTACGGGAAAAAAGCCTGCCCGCGGTTTAACCGAATATGTGCTGCGCACGGGCAAGCCTCTTCTTGCCGATCAAAAAAAGATCAAAGAACTGATTAATGATGGCCACGTCGAGGGGCTCGATCCTATGTGCGAGGTCTGGCTTGGTGTACCCTTGAAAACCTCGTATAACAGCCTCGGAGTTTTGGTCGTGCAAAGTTATGATAACCCAGGAGATTATTCGGAGAGAGAAAAAAAGATTCTCACTTTTGTCTCTCAGCATGTGGCAACCGCCATTGAAAAAAAACGTTATGAAGAAAACATTATTAAAGCCAAAGAACAGGCGGAACAGGCCAATAAAACAAAATCAATTTTCCTGGCAAATATGAGCCATGAGCTTCGCTCTCCCCTAAACTCCATCGTTGGGTTTACCCGGCGTCTGTTGAAAGGGTCGGGACCTTTGACGGATACACGTAATCAAAATGCCCTAAAAACAATCAGCCGAAACGCCGGGAATCTGTTTAGCCTCATTAATGACATACTGGACCTGTCAAAGGTCGAGGCAGGCAAGATGGACTTTGATCAGAAGGATGTAAAACTTGCTGATTTATGCACTCAGATTATTGAAGAAGTAGAACCTATGGCTTCAGCCAAAAACATTTCCGTTACATTTAAATGCAGCCAGGATTACCAGGTAAAAGCCGATCCACGCAGGCTCAGGCAGGTCTTGCTCAATATTATTAACAATGCAATAAAATTTACAGATGATGGCAGTGTCGATATCAGGCTTGCTGCAAATGGAGAAAACGAAGTACTGATCATGGTAAAAGATACCGGGCTGGGGATATCCGAAGACCGGATGGATGTTATCTTCAATATGTACGAACAAGTTGATTCCGATCGTGACGAAAAAAGGGGAGGAAGCGGACTGGGGCTCACCATTTCCCGCCGGCTGGCACGGGAGATGGGCGGGGATGTTACGGTAGCTTCTAAACCCAATCAAGGCAGTTGCTTTACTATTCACCTGCCGCTAAACAACCATACTGCCACCAAATAACAGATTAGGTGCAACCTTTCGTGTTTAATTAAAAAATGTGCGAGGATACAGGGTAATAATTACTCAATTGTTTAAAAAGTAGGGAATCTATCAATCCCCTCTTGATAGCAGTGTGTATGGATTGCACCTGGGGATTTTGGAAAAGCCGTAGCAATCCAGGGTAAGTAAAATCAAATGAGTCGATATTTAATTTCACTTAAACTTTTTAATTATTTAACTTGTTTGACATAATCAGCTCGTAATAACCAGCTTAAACAGACATATCTTGCCAGATTCCGATTACCCTATAAAAGTACTGGTTATTGATGATCTAGCCGATAACCGCACTCTTGTGCGGTTAGATTTGGAAGATGAAATAGAAAATATTCAGATTATTGAGGCTGCAAATGGAAGAGAAGGCCTGGCTAAGATGGAAAATGATATTTTCTCACTAGTTATATGTGACCTGATGATGCCCGGCATCAGTGGCATTGAAGTATTGGAAAAAAGTCGCAAGTTTGAAGGGCAATTTGAAGTCCCTTTCATTTTTTTGTCTGCCAATAAACAAAAGGATGCCGCCGAACAGGTCCTAAAAGCAGGGGCTATTGATTTCATCACGAAACCTTATGACCTGTACGAAATGATCAATAAGGTGAAAAACCTTTCCCGCATACAGCATTTGAACAGGCAGCTCTTTTTATCACAAAAGAAACTACAGCAAAATAACCAAATGCTGCATAACCTCAACAAGGATAAAGATGAGGTCCTGCGCATTGTGAGCCACGATATGCGAAACCCTTTGAGCAATATCCTGGGCCTGGCTTCCCTCATTAAAACCGAAGGTGTCGAAGATGAGGAAGAACTCATTCACATGGCCGACATGATCGAAAAAAGCAGTGGAAGCCTACTTCATCTCGTCAACTCCCTGCTGGATGTGGCAAGAATCGAATCCGGACGCATACAGGTCGATATCACACAGGTTGATGTAAACAACCTGATTAAAGCATCGGCAGGTAATTTTGACTTTCTGGCCCGCCGCAAGAACATAAAACTTAACTTTGATTTACTAAAGGGCGGTATAACGGCATATCTGGATGGACCTAAAATGGACCAGGTAATAGGTAATTTGTTATCAAATGCCATCAAGTTCACGGACTCTGGTGGGGAAGTTAGCCTGACGACACGTTTTATGGGCGCGAACGGTCAAAAGAAAGTTCTTGAAGTCTCTATATCAGATACAGGCATGGGCATCCCAGAAGAAATCCTTTCCGGAGTATTCGAACAGTTCGGCCCGCATCAGCGCCCCGGAACGCGTCAGGAGAAGGGAACAGGTTTGGGCCTCTCCATCGTAAAACGTTTCGTCGAGCTGCAAAACGGCGAAATAACGATCGAATCATTACCGGGTGAAGGCACAACTTTTTACATCCGTTTTGGTGAGGATGTGTTGAGAGAGAATAAAAGGTATGAGGAGAAAAAAGCTCTCAATACGTAATAGCTAATAGGAGTTTTTAGCTGTCTATGCCTTTCTTCAACAGGCCAGGAGCCCAACGTCAGCCAGAGCGCAAATTGGGGCTTACCATATTTGTATAATTCATAAGCTTATCCCCAATTGAAGTCAAAGGCTTCTCTGATATAACCTCCAATGCATTAAAAGTCACCGGAGGCCTTAAATCCTATTGCTTTAATTTTATCACCTAAATAAATAAGCCGGAGTAAAAAAAGCTTTTTTATATTTATATCATATAATATCACAACTAACAGTTCATTGCGAGCCTGTGGCGTGAGCGAAGCGAACCCACAGGCGAAGCAATCTGCAC
>JBBDMV010000076.1:0-23803 GCA_040878115.1 Balneolales bacterium | reverse complement strand
CCTTAGGGGCTGTCGGAGCCGCTGCCGGGAATATGGTCGCCATTCACAATGTAGTTGCAGCATCGGCTACTGTAGGTTTTTTGGATAAAGAAGGAGAAGTTCTCAGGTTGACAATTATACCGACTCTTTACTATTTAATTATGATTGGCTTACTTGGCCTGGTGGTGATATATTTCCTGCCGATAGGAGATCAGTTTTTATAATGAACAAACAGATCCGCTTTTTTCCTTCCATTCTGAAAAGGAAAAGATGAAATTACAATAATCTAACCGAATATTCTATCATGAAAATCGAACACTTTGCCATAAATGTAGAACAGCCTCAGGCGATGTCAGACTGGTATGAACGTTATATGGGCCTGAATGTGGTTAAAAAATCTGATCAGGCTCCTTACATGACCTTTCTGGCCGATGACAGCGGACGAGTCATGATAGAAATTTATAAAAATCCTGCCGATCAGGTTCCGGATTATAAGGTTATGGATCCATTGGTACTGCATCTCGCTTTTGTCTCTGAAGATCCTGTGAAGGATAAGGAAAGATTGCTTAAAGGCGGTGCCACTTTGGTAAGTGATGAGCTGCTGAAAGACGGTTCGCATCTGGTCATGTTGCGGGATCCCTGGGGATTAGCTCTTCAGCTGTGCAAACGGAATACACCCATGCTGGCTGAAGGGGAGAATCAGTAAGAAAAACCGTACCTGCAATATCGGAAGGATGCCGTTACCCTGTGCATCTAGAAATTAAAAAAGATGAAATCTAGTATATAAGCATATCATTTAGGTGAGGAATACTCGTGATCCTCGACAATATGATCCTGATAATTATTCAGAAAACCTTTAATTTGAGCGTTAGTTTAATAGAACTTCTACTTAACCAGACGATTATGAAACGACGAAAATTTATTCAACAAGTTGGTATCGTGGGTTCAGGTGCTATTTTAGCTCCTGGGATTTTAAAAGCTGTAGGTAAGGATAATCCTACCCTTCTTGTAGTTTCGGGATGGCAGGATGTCAATATTGGAGACATAACACATACTCCTGGCTTATTACACATCTTGGAAACCTATATTCCGCATGCGAAAATCATTTTATGGAAGAAAAGTCGGGGGAATATAAATAGTGAAGCAGTAGAAACTTTGTTAAACAAAAACTTTCCAAGGGTAAAGGTTATCTATGGAAATGTGGATGAGGATAAAAATGTGAGTAGTAAAGAACTTTTAGATGCATTTAGTGTATCTGATATAATGATACATGGATCCGGTCCCTCTGTGGTAGGAAGAGTTAATCTGCAAGCTTGGTATAAAAATACCGGCAAGCCATTTGGCATTTTCGGCACTACCATTCAACATATAAACCCTGAATTGAAAACTCTGCTGGAAAAAGCTTCTTTTATCTATACCAGGGAAACAAAATCTCTGGATGTATTGAAAGAGGCTGGGATTAATAGGAATAATTCATTTGCTCCGGATGGTACTTTCTTTCTAAATATACATGATGAACAAACGGCCAATAAGTTTCTAAAAGATAATAATCTGGAAGAGAAGAAATTTATTTGTGCAATTCCCCGTTTGCGTATAACGCCATATTATGATTTTAAGCCAAATCATAATTACAGTGATGAAAGAATTCAATTTATAGAAGATCTTAACGAACGCAAGAAAGAATGGGATCATGCTAAGCTCCGGGAAGCAATGATTACATGGGTTCGTGAAACCGGGAATAAGGTATTGGTATGTCCTGAAATGACGTATCAGGTTGAAATTATGGATGAGCTTCTTATCGATCCTTTACCGGATGATGTGAAACCTTACGTCATTAAAAGAGGGTACTGGATGCCTGATGTAGCGGCATCAGTTTATGCAAAAGCACACACTGTACTCAGTTTTGAATGCCATTCTCCAATTATTGCTGCAGCAAATGGAACCCCTTTCTTTTATTTAAGGCAACCTGAAGATACAATTAAAGGCCATATGTATTACGATCTTAACTTTAACGATTGGATCTTTGAAATCGAAGATACTGAAGGCAAGCAGATTTCCGATCAATTAATGAAAATTTGGGGTAATTACAGTTCTGCTCAGCAATATATAAAAATAAATATGAGCAAGGTTGCTCAAATATATTCAGATTCTTGTGATTTAATAACAACAGAACTCAAAATTTAGATCACACTAAATACAAACGAAAAGACAATGAAACTATAGGAACAAGGGTTTGTCATTTTGGGCTACATTATGTTACCCTTTCAGGGTAAAGGTCGCCCATAAAGTTATAATTATTCGGTGCTGCATTGTGGAAAACAGAAAAAAGCTCATACGAGTGGATGATTAAAAACCTATAGAATATCGTTCACCCTACCTCTGTGATTATAATTGCAAGGAAACCAAACTTTAAAGTAGTTTATAAGGGAGGCCTGGTTTGGTCATTATCCCCGTCATCCTGGGGCGTTCAGAGTAGACCGGGGTATCATGGGGCCAAAGTCAATAAGGAAAGGATGTCGAAGTGGCATCCCGGGCCGATCGTTTGAAAGTTAAATCAAAAAATCATATTAGCTGCATAATTTGCAAAGTTATGTAATATTTATTAATTACTGTTAATAAACTGCCAGTTCTCATTACCCAAAATACATGGCAAAGCTCCAAAGCAGTGATTTAAATTATCGTGAAGTAAGTGACCCTCAGGTTTGGAGTGCATTAAAGCGTAATGATAAAGATGCGTTAAAAATCCTTTTTGAAAGGTATTATTCGAATCTATATCAATATGCTGTAAAATTTTGCGGATGCCCGGATATGGCTGAAGATCATATTCAGAACTTGTTTTTAAAAATTTGGGAAAATAGAAAAACACTTGGTGAAGTGACCGGTGTAAAGACTTATTTGTGGACAGCCTTACGTCGCAGCTTAATTACGGCCCTGATGAAGAATAAGCGGAAAGACTCATATAAGGAAGAGATCACAGAGAATCTATCAGAGATGGATCTTAATGCTGAAGAGATTATTACCCGTGAAGAGCTGGATGATCAAAGAAAAAAGGAATTAAAAGACGCGCTTGATCAACTTACAAACAAACAAAGGGAAGTACTGTTCCTGAAATTCTATGAAGGGATGAGCTATGAAGAGATCGAACAGATTATGTCGGTTAGTTCCCAAACTTCGCGGAATTATGTATATGAGGGTTTGAAATCTTTGAAAAACATCTTATCTGTTGATAATGCGAATACGGTTTATCAGCAAAAGGAAGCTAGCAGCCGCAGATATCAGAACAAAGCCCACATAGGCTAGTCTAATAAGAGCTGGATATTCGCCTGTATATCCAATTATTTAAAAAAAATAACTTTTAAATTTTTTTTCGGTACAAATGGCCTTCCCGCCCATCTATTAGGTAAAGAGCCAATTATTACGAATAAAAAAATTGTTGAAAGCAGAATATACCTTAGAAGAACTTATTACTTCAGAATCCTTCAAGGGATGGGTTTATGGTTATACTTCGATTAAGGAAAGAAGATATTGGGACCGTTGGATAGCGGAAAGCCCTGAGAACCGACGTATGGCATTAAAAGCCCAGGAGCAGCTTGCAGATTTTTCCATACAGCCATCATCAGCACCGGATACCGGCAAGTCTTGGAAAGAGCTTCAGAAAAGAATGGACCAAAGAAGATTTGTTCCTCAATTATATCACCGGAATCAGTCGCCCCTGATATGGACAATGCGTGCAGCAGCTGGAATCCTGGCTATACTATTGATTGGTATAGCGGTTTTCGAAAGTAATTCGATTAATGATGAGGAAGGGTCTTTAGCCCTTGAGCAACTAGTAAGTAAGGAAGTTGTAACAGAGTATGGAGAACGGAAAACGGTGAGGCTCAGTGATGGGTCCTCTATTATTCTTAATGCCCATTCTCGCTTAAATTATACGGTAAATGAAGCTAGCCCTGATGAGATTGAAATTGAGTTGGATGGTGAAGCTTATTTTAAGGTAGCAAAACGTACGAATCCCGGAGATTCACCTTTTCATGTGAGAACTTCCGAAGGTACCGTTAAAGTGATGGGAACTCAATTTGTAGTTTCCACACGAAATGACCAGACCCAGGTAATACTGGAAGAAGGGAGTGTGGCAGTTAGTTCAGTTATTGGAAATACTGAAACAGTTATGGAACCTGGTCAATATGCCGAGCTAAAACCTGAATCAGATAATATCCAGGTCAAAGAGGTTAATCTTGATGTGTATACCTCTTGGACTACCCACACATTAGTTTTTGATCAAACACCGGTATCACAGGTCTTTAGCCGTTTGGAAAACACGTTTGGGGTTAAAATAGAGGCTCAGGATGCAGATTTATATGAAAGGCGGATTTCGGGATCAATAGAAAACTTCGGTCTTGAAGTCATTGTCTCCGCCCTCTCCAAAATCTTGGATACTGAAATGCATATAGATGGTGATGCTGTCTATGCTGGTAAATATAAAAACAATAAAAAGCGCTTTTAAAAATTTCATAACGTGAAATATAAATACTAAATCCAAAACAATATGAAGCTTCATAATACAATATCCAGGATATGCATGTCTATGTTCCTGCTATTGACCTTATCAGGTGTAGGTCATATAGCTATAGGTGCACAAGGACAAATAGATAGCCCATTCTTGGAACAACTAAGTGATGCAACTATAAGTACACCCTTACAAGACCTGACAGACTTAGAATCAATTTTGAACGAGATCGAACGATCATACAATATCTCGTTTTTGTACGATTCGGGGGTGGTTGAAGGAAAGTATATTACCAAATCTGGTAATAGAACCGATTCTGCATATATACTATATGAAATGTTAGCGGATAACGGCCTGATGTACAAGAAGGAAACCGATAGGTCTTATGTGATAATGCCTAAACCGGAAGCGGAAAAAAATATTGAAGTTGAACAGCAGGAACCAATTTCAGGGCAGGTTACTGATGCTGTTAGTAGTGAATCATTACCAGGTGTTAATGTGATAATCAAAGGGACAACTACAGGTACCGCTACCAATGCTGAGGGGCATTTTGAATTCAATACTCCCTCGCTGCAAGATACATTAGTCTTTTCATATGTCGGTTATCAAACATTGGAGGTACCTATTAATGGCCGCAGTGAAATTAATGTCCAGTTAGACTTTGAGTCCTTATTGGGAGAAGATATGGTTGTTGTAGGATACGGCGTGCAAAGACAAATTGATATGACAGGATCTGTAAGTGCGGTTAGGAGTGAAGATCTGGATTCAAGGCCGTCTGGCAATATGACCTCTTTGTTACAAGGAAAGAGTCCCGGAGTTACTATTACTCAATCATCAGGCCAGCCCGGACAGGAAGGTATTAGTATGTTGATTCGTGGGGTTGGTACGATGAATAATTCGTCGCCAATGGTGATTGTTGACGGTGTGGAAGCATCTATGAATGACGTCAACCCTAATGACGTGGAGAGCGTTAGTATTTTGAAAGATGCTTCATCAGCTTCAATATATGGATCACGTGCTGCGAATGGCGTTATACTTGTAACTACAAAAAGAGGAGAGGTTGGAAGTCCGCAGATATCATACAAATCTTATATTGGCAGGCAGCAAGCTACAAGGTTACCCAATTATGTTTCTTCTGCTGATTATGCTACACTATTAAATGAGGCAAACAGGAATGATGGACTCGCCCCAATATATACACAGGAAGAAGTTAATCTTTTTCAGTCGGGGGAAGATCCTTATAACTATCCTAATACAGACTGGCACGATTTACTTTTACAGGGTTCGGGTTTGTCGCAAAATCATAACCTTAGTATTTCAGGAGGTAATGAAGCTAACAGATACAGAATTTCAATGGGTTATAATGAGCAGAAAGGCCTTATGGAAAGAACCAATAGCGATCGAAAAAACCTGAGAGTTAATTTTGACAGTCAGGTTAACGATTGGTTTGATATGGGGCTGAATGCAGCGTTATCCCAAAGAGATGTTACAAATCCTACTAATCCTTTTGGATCGTCGACCTATCAGTTCTTCAGACAAGTTAACCGTATACCACCGATTGTAGCGAATCAATTTGCGGACGGGACCTGGGACCGGCATGATGATGGCAATCCTATAGCCTGGGTAGAAGAAAGTGGAATGAGTACTACAACAATTTCACATCTTATAGGAAGCATGTTTGGGGAAGTTAAATTAATGGAGGAGCTTTCGCTAAGGGGTACGGCGAGCACGAACTATGAATTAACCGACGGAAAAGACCATGTCAAAACTATATCATATGGTGACGGAACGATTCAAGAGCCGAATTCTGTAGAAGATCAGATTGGCCGGAATTCATATACTATATTAGAGGCTGTGTTGGAATATAATAAGGATCACGGCCGTCATGGAGTTAATGGCTTAGTAGGTGCTTACCGAAAAGACGAGAGTTATAATGAACTAAGCGCTTATCGAAGAAGTTTTCCATCCAATCTGATTTCTGAACTTACCGCCGGGTCCCAGGAAGGATGGTCGAATAATGGATATGCGGATGAATCGAAATTAGGTTCATATTTCGGAAGAATTAACTATAATTACGACGAAAAGTATCTGTTTCAAGCTAATTTGCGCCGTGACGGCTCCTCTTTATTTGCTGAAGGGCAACGTTGGGGATGGTTCCCATCTTTTTCCGCAGGATGGAGAATCACGGAAGAAGATTTTATGGAAGTTAGCTGGCTAAGCGACTTGAAAATAAGAGGTTCCTGGGGCCAGCTGGGAAATAATAGAATTGGCAACTATCGATACATGCCCCTCATCTCATTTGGTCAAAACTATAACTTCGGCGGATCGGTAGCTGGCGGGGCAGCTCAAACTTCAGCAGCTAATCCCGATATAACCTGGGAAACAACTACAGAGCTGGACATTGGACTGGATGCTTACTTTTTCGAAAATAGATTCTCTGTTATATTTGATTACTATGATCGCTATACCGATGATATTCTTACCTCTGTCCCTGTTTCTGACATTTATGGATTGCCGGCCCCTACAGTAAATGCCGGAGCGATGAGAAACAGAGGAGTAGAGCTTGAAATCGGCCATATCAATATGATCGAGGATTTCCAGTATAGCGTTTCTTTACATGGAGCCTTTAATAAAAATAAAGTCGAAAGGTATGAGAATCCTGATATAGGTACGAGTATCCGAAAAGAAGGGGTATCATGGGATTCATATTATGGTTATGAAGCTGCAGGTCAATTCCAATCACAGGAAGATGTAGATACAAGCCCTCATACGTCAGGTACCGCACCCGGTGTGGGTGATTTAAAGTACAAAGATCAAAATGATGACGGAGTCATTGATGGAGATGACCGGATCGTATTGGGTAATACGATACCTGAGATTACATTCGGTTTTAATTTAGGTGCAAATTATAAAGGATTCGACGCCTCCGTTTTTTTACAGGGAGCAGATAGAGTGTATCGAACCATTCATCCGGAAGCTATGTGGCCGTTCCAAAATGGTGGTAAAGTTCATGAGATGCATATGGACCGTACGATTGTAGAAAACAATGAAATTGTACAACACGGTCACTACCCAAGAGTAATGACAAATCCAACAGCCGGCCATACCAGTAGTTATTTTGAATTTAGTTCATTTAGCGTGCTTGACGCTGCTTACATAAGGATGAAAAATATCCAGTTTGGCTATACCTTGCCGACTAGATGGGCGATGAATTCAAATATAAGGGTTTATTTTAGTGGGGAAAATCTTCTGACCCTAACAAGAGATTTCCCGGGAAGCTATGACCCTGAATCATCAGATGGTGTTGGTTACCCCCAGGTTAAAACCTATACATTGGGATTAAATATTACATTTTAAAAATATCTAAAAAGAAAAAACTATGAAAAAGCTAATATACATTTTACCAATTATGCTTATTGGATTGGGAGTAACTTCTTGTGATGATAATTTTTTGAATGTTACACCGAAGAACTCCGTTTCAGATAATACTTTTTGGCAAACTGAACAAGATGCCGAAATGGCCTTAAACGCGTTATACCGGAACTGGGAAACATGGTCAAATATCCTATATTTTGACGGGCTCAGTGACAATGCATTTTATCCGGGATGGAGCCATAAGGTAGATGGAACAGCTTCACCAACTAATCTCAGTGAATCCTATTGGGCTGATTCGCATAGTGGTGATTGGTTTGAATATGGGCGAATTAGGAAGTACAATAATTTTCTGGAGAAAATTGATGATATGTCAATAGATGAGGGTACGAAGGAGGTTTATAAAGCGGAAGCTCGTTTTTTAAGAGCTTATAATTACTTCATCAAGCTTATGTTTTTTGGCGATATGCCGTTGGTAACCGAGACGACAACCCCGGATTTTGTAATGGCACGAACCCCTGCCGATGAGCTAAAGAATTTTATCCTGACGGAGTTGGATGAGATAAGTGGAATACTTCCTGAACAGAATCAAATTCAGTCTCAGGGTCATGCAACCAGCGGGGCTGCACGCGCATTGAAAGCAAGGCTGGAATTGCTTACCGGTAATTACGAGAATGCAATGGAAGATGCCAAAGCAGTAATTGATATGAGCGTTTATGACTTATATGATGATTACCGGCAACTATTTTTAAATGAATCGGATAATGAAGAGGCAATAATGACTATTGAATTCACACCGGATGTTCAACCCAGTGGATATCCCCAATTTTTGCTTCCGGGTACTGAAGGAGGCTACGCCAATGTTGCCGGTACATATAGTATTGTTGAAGCTTATGAGACGATGAATGGTTTGCCTATTTCAGAAGATCCGTCATATGATCCGGATAGGCCTTTTGAAAATAGAGATCCAAGGTTGGAGATGTCACTTCTTTACCCCGGCCAGGAATGGAATGGCAGATTTTATAATCCGTTAGACCAGCAAATTCTTAATTCAGAGGGGGAGATGGTTAACAATACCGACTACTATGAAAATTCCGTAGGGTCTCCTGCAGGTTTGATTATTAAAAAATATGTTCAACCCATGCCTGTCTCTGAAATGGCGAATAATGGAAATAATATTATGGTTATACGTTTGGCTGAAATGTATATAACATATGCAGAAGCGGCGTTCGAAACGGGAGAGAATACAGCTCTTGGCCTTGAATATCTCAATAAGGTCAGAACTCGAGGTGGATTACCTAAAGCAGACGTACTTACGGAAGAATTAATTCGTCGGGAGAGACGGGTTGAATTTGCTTTTGAAAACCTGAGATACTACGATATTGTCCGTTGGGATCTTGGGCCGGAAGTAGATGGTAGAATTGAAGGGGTTCGAACAGGGTCAGTGGATGCAGAGACCGGTGAGGTAACATGGGATCCTGACCATATACTGATAGAGAACAGAACTTTCGTACCAGAAAGAAACTATTTGCTGCCAATTCCACAACGTGAGATGGACAATAATCCTGAAATGACTCAGAACCCTGGATATTAATCTATTAATATCAAAACTAATAGTTCACTTGTGCATTGACCTATCTTAACCATTACGTCATTACCCTCAGAATACTTGGGGGTAGGCGTGGTGGTTAAGAATTTTAAGTGCCCAAAGTTAAGTTGAATATTTAGAACCCTTAACCAGCTTGAAATAAGCTAACAACCATAATTCATACACAAGATGAAGATAGGCGCAAATAACTGTGGCATATATAGACTGCTTTTCTGCATAATTCTACTGGTCTTTACTAGTAATACCCTTGCAGGTCAAACTATTTCTTTCGATCAGGATTCACGGGAGCCTTTATTAGAGGTGAATGAACCCCCCTCCCCGGCTGATACCCAAACAATCGCTATCATAGGTGCAAGATTGGTAGACGGCCTTGGCGGTTCGCCAATCACTGATTCTGTGGTTATCATTAAGGGAAGCAAAATAGCAGAAACCGGTACTCGGGGTAAGGTGGAAATACCCGAAGATGCGGAACGATATAACGCTAATGGGAAAACCCTTATGCCGGGTCTTATTGATGCTCATTACCATTCTGTAAATAATAATGATGCACTTTATAGGATTCTTAACAATGGTATTACTTCACTGCGTGATCCCGGTCATCCTTTTAGATTTTATCAATCTTTACATTTCGCAGAGAAACCTTTACCAAGAGTATTTCTTACCGGAGCTCATCTGGATGGATACCCCTCCGTTTACCGGCAACAAGCAGTGATTGTAAAAGATGCTCAACATGCCCGTCAAACAGTGTATGAACATGTGGAAAATGGTGGAACAGGAATAAAAACTTATTTTAACCTGCCCCTAAAATACTATCGGACCATCACAGAAGCCGCATCACAAAATGGTATTCCCGTAATGGCACATTTAGAACTTGTAGACGCGGATAAAGCAATAGAGGCGGGAATTGATGGTATTGAACATATAACTTCTTTTGGAACTGCCCTGGCAGATCCCGAAGAAAGCCAAAGATATAAAAAGTCGCTTAGGGATGATTATAACAACCGTCGTGAAGGAAGGTTTAAATTATGGGCATCTATTGATTTACATTCAGAGAGAGTTCAGAACGTTATCAAGCTTGCAGCGGAAGCAAATCTGACGATATCACCTACCCTGGCTCTTTTTGAACATAGAGAATCAGAGGATGATGTAGAAGATTTTTACTTAAAGGGGTATCAGAATATGGTTCGCTTTGTTGGAATGGCTCATAAAGCCGGTATAAACATAATTCCCGGTTCACATACAGCTGTAAGGTATGCGGATTCAGGATGGGCATATCAGCGGGAAATGGAAGTTTTAGTTGAGGCTGGGATGTCGCCCATGGATGTAATTATAAGCAGTACTATGGGCAACGCGCGTTATTTCCGCACTGAAAAACGATTAGGTAGCATTGAGCCTGGCAAATTAGCTGATTTGCTAATAATTGATGGTGATCCGCTCAAAGACATTACAAGTATGTTAAACATAGATCGTGTAATGCTCAATGGCGAGTGGGTTGGAGCCAGTCTCTAGATGTTACTCATTAAGTTATTATGAGCTGTAGTGTTTCCGCTAGGATGATTATATGCTACAACAATGCTGTGTGCTGTGCATAGCAACGCTAGCCAGAGTACTACCTATTGGCATCGCTGATGGTACTGCACCTCGGGAAATATTTCATGTTCAAATGGTTGATCTTGAGCATTACACTGGAGAGTTCACGCAAGGAATTCACCCCACTTAAGGCGGTAAACAGCATAGTTACCACGTGATCGTAGGTTTTAAATCCCTTGTAATACCTGGTCAGCGTCGAGTTTGCGAGCTGTTCGTAAATAAGTTTAGAATTCAGTAGCTGTTTAATGATGGGTTGTCCGCTGAAAGGCTTATTTTTAATCATGTCGGTTATTTGGGTTTTTTGTCGAACACAAAATAACCATATTGGGAAAACTCGAAAGGGTTCTACCTTTTATTTTATCTTTTACCGGACACTACTGATTTAAATTATAACTCTATGAAAAAATCATCCAATAATTCACGCCGTTCATTTCTAAAAAAGCTTGGCACCTCAGCAACCGGATTCATGGTTGCTCCAATGGCAGTGTCTCAGGGAAATGCTTTTTCTAATGTTGAATACCTTGATTTGGTAAAAAAACAGAATACCTCTGCCAATGATCGTATACGAGTGGGCTTGATCGGTACCGGGGGAATGGGCATTGGGGACATGCAGACGGCTTTGATGGTTGATGGAGTAGAGGTAGTAGCGGCCTGTGACCTTTACGATGGCCGGTTAACCCGGGCTAAGGAGCTTTGGGGAAATGACCTTTTTACCACACGTGATTACCGTGAAATAATTGATAGGTCTGATATAGATGTTATTATCAATGCTACAACCGATCATTGGCATGAGCAGATATCCATTGATGCCATGCGAAATGGTAAGCATGTATATTGCGAAAAACCTATGGTACAGAAGGTAGAAGAAGGCCATAATGTAATTAAGGCCCAGCAGGAAACAGGCAAGGTATTCCAGGTTGGGAGCCAGTACGTTAGCTCTATTATTCACGCCAAAGCCAAAGAACTTATTCGATCAGGCCAAATCGGCGAGATTAATTTTGCGGAAGCACAGATAGATCGTCATAGTGCCAGGGGAGCCTGGCAATACTCTATTCCACCAGATGCTTCGCCAGAGACTGTGGATTGGGATACGTATTTAAAAAATGTAACTAAGCGGGATTGGGACCCTCTGCGTTTCTTCCGCTGGCGTAATTATCAGGATTATGGTACCGGTGTAGCGGGTGATCTTTATGTCCATATGCTTTCGGCGCTGCACTTTGTCACTGATTCCAAAGGGCCTAACCGGGTAATGTCCACAGGTGGCTTACGTTATTGGAAAGATGGACGGAATGTACCGGATGTCCATCTGGGTATGTTTGATTATCCACAAACAGATAACCATCCAGCATTTAACCTGACGCTTCGGTCAAATTTCGTGAGTGGAGGTGGAGGTAATTACTTGTTTCGTATTGTTGGATCTGAAGGCAGCATTTCAATTGGCTGGGATAATCTAACATTAAAACGTACACCATTGCCCGAAGCACCTGGCATGTCGATAGGGTCTTTTCCTGAAGCGCTACAGGAGGAATATAAAATAGAATATGACAAAAAGTATCCTCAAAGACCTGAAATGGAAGGGCCCACCGAATTTGTCTATAAAACACCTGCAGATTATAAAGGTGATCGTTATGAACATTTTGTAAACTTCTTCGATTCTATACGGACAGGTAAACCTGTTGTAGAAGATGCCATCTTTGGCCTTCGTGCCTGTGGCCCGACTGAAGCCGGTAATATCAGCTATTACGATAAAAAGATCGTAAACTGGGACCCAGAAAATATGCGTATGGATCCTGTTTCATAGTATAGTAGAGGCTAAGCCCCCTATGAATTTTATTCATTTTATTTAATATAGAGTCTAGTTATATGAAGAGCGTATCGGCATTTTTATTTGTAATTATGTTATTTTTTACATCTTGTTCAAACAAACAGAATGAGACTGAAACTACAATAGTAACCGATGATCCTACATCATCTATTGATGATCTCAATGTATTGACCGAGCCAGAGGAGGTAAATGGTTGGGAACTGCTGTTTGATGGAAAGACTACTAAAGGTTTTCGAAATTATCAGAAAGGCCAAGTTGAAGGATGGCAAGTCGAAGATGGCATTTTATTTACGTCTGGCGGCAATGATGATATAATAACAGATAAACAATTTGAGAATTTTGAGTTATCAGTAGAATGGAAAATTGAGAGTGGAGGGAATAGCGGTATTTTTTATTTTGTAGATGAAAATTCCGAATTTATAAACACCCATGAAACTGGACCGGAATACCAGATTATTGATGATGAAAATTACCCTCAGCAATTAACTGATAAACAAAAAACAGGCGCTGTTTCGGATGTTATGGCTCCAGTTGAATTCCTCACGCATGAGCCGGGTGAATGGAATTACACTAAAATATTAGTTGATGATGGTCATATTGAACATTGGCTTAATGATGAACTTATTGTGAAATATGACATGGAGTCCATGGATTGGATAAAACAAGTAGATGAAAGTAAGTTTGACTCTGATATCTATGCAAAGTTACGTAAAGGTCATATTGGTTTTCAAGATCATGGCGGACCAGTGTCTTTTCGGAATATTAAAATTAGAGAGTTATAAAAAAACAGTAGTTCCCCGCTTCTTCATCTTTTTCAGCTTCTGGATTCTACAATCATTAGCCTTTTTAGCGATATCCTGAATTACCTGGAAGAGTAGGTTCAGGCAAGTCTTCGACTTCGGTTGGGGAATAAGCATCTGGGACAATACGGATATCAAAAACCCCAACCTGCGCATTCAGACTGACGCTGGTATGGGGAGAAGCCCTTGGAGGTTTTAAAAACCTCCAAGGGCTCGGCTATCCTCTATAAACGTCATTCTAAAAGAGCGCAGCCGGATTCCCAAATGCTCAGCCACGATCCATACAACCGATCCAGGGGCCTGTCCTGAGCGCAGTGAGCGTAGCGAAACGAAGTCGAAGGGAAGTCAAAAACCTGCCTGATGCTCCCATATATCTCCTAGTGACACATTCATAAGTCATTTCCCCAACCGTGTAGCGTAGCTAAATTAGTTGCTCAGGATGACGTTGATAGCGGGTGTTTTGTAAATATGGACCTTAATAACTAAGGCTGGTTAAATGTATTCATACTTTTGATACAGCCCTCACTTATAATCTAAACTACTCCAGTAGCGCTTAATAAAACAGCGAGCTATATTTTTTGAATACACAATGACAGATGAATTAAAAACTGAGGAAATATTGTACCTCAAAATGAGTTTAATTTAGTTATAATCAAAACTTCTCACCTGTTGGCCCAGCTATTCTTTGGTTTTTGCAACCTATTGCCGGTCAGGACCCCCAGGAATAAATCTTTAATTATTAAACAAAGCCATCACCTTCTTCGAAAATTGAAATATAAAGGAATCATTAAATTTGCTTTTATAGCATAATTTAACATCTTCCACTGAATACCCTATTTTAACGAATATAGAATATTTATAGATGGTCCCCGACGGTCCTCAATATAACCCCCCATCTTCTTCTAAAGAAAAAAAAGACCTCTCTGAGCTAGCTTGGGTAGCGAAAATCCAGGAAGGAGATAATAGTGCCTTTGAGGCTATGTTTTTAACCTATTATGGCCCCTGTGTTGGTATAGTAAATCAATTTTTGGGTTCCATAGACCTTTCAGAGAGTTTGGTCCAGGATGTCTTTGCCAGAATATGGGAAATCAAAGAAAAATGGTCGCCCCGGGGCTCGGTAAAAGCATATCTTTTTAAAGCGTCAAAAAATAAAGCGTTGGATTGTCTCAAGCACCATAAAATTGAGCAACGATATATAGAGGAAGCTACTCTTGGGCCAATAGAATATTCAAGGCCTCCTAACGAATTACTTGAAGAAACAGATTTTATTGCTGCTGTTCAGTCAGCTATCGAAGAGCTTCCAAAACGCGGCAAACTTGTTTATAAATTGAATCGCAGGGATGGGTTAACATATAAAGAGATTGCTGAGACATTAAACATATCTCAGAAAACCGTAGAATCACAAATGTCCAGAGTATTAAATATACTACGTCAACAACTTGCTGCATATCTTTGACCGACTTCTAAATCATACCTATCATATGTAAAGAATTTGGGCCTGTTTGCAAGGTATTTTTGGCAGCGCCCGCATTTCTGCTTACGCGCAAAAAAGTCCCGTAGGGATTTCATGTTGGTAGAAAAACCATACCCCACACAAATACCCGTCCCGTTAGGGACTAAATATCAGGAGGATGGTGCAGCACCCTAATAAAATTTCTTTCACTCGGAAAGCCGGGAGAGTGTCTTTTTTAAATATTACCTCATAGACATTATGACCTTTTTTAATAAAAATTACAGGGTAAATTGTTTTTCAGTCGTGTAATTAAAAGAAGCAAGATAGATGACGTCAATAAAAGACTGGAATGAACAAGAAATTAGATATAAATACGATTCATAGGTATCTATCCGGTGAATGTACCCCACAAGAGAGATTGAGGGTTACTAATTGGATTGATGCTGACCCTTTAAACCGTGAATATTTTGATTCCATAAAAAAGGTATGGGATGTATCTCCCCTGCCGAAGTTAAATGTCGATTCAAAAAAAGCCTGGCTTATACTTAGCCGAAGAGTAGGAATAAAGCCTGCTTTCTCTCAAAAAACGGAAATATTTCCACTCGAAAAGTTAAAATACCAGGGATATTTAAAGTCCGATATTTACAGTAATTATATTCGTGTGGCTGCAATTATCCTGGTTACAATTATTACCGGTTATTTGGTGCAGTATCATGTAAACAGTGATCAGACAGAGCAGTTAACAGCTGAAATGAAGGATTTGGTAACTGAACATGGTGAGCAAGCCCAGGTTACTTTTTCTGATGGCACGGAAGTGATATTGAATTCGGCCAGTTCAATTCAGTTCCCTGATAAATTTTATAGTTCAAAAAGGGAAGTATATCTGGACGGGGAGGCTTATTTCAAGGTTGCCCATAATTCTGAACAGCCCTTTGTTGTACATACACAAGGCGCTGATGTTGAAGTTCACGGTACTGAATTTAATATACGCGGATGGTCTCAGGACCCCAATGTAGAGGTAGTTGTACGCGAAGGAAAAGTTTCCGTTAATGCATCAGATACAGGGCAGGAAGAACATAAAGGCGTAATTTTAACTAAAGGGTTGCATACCAGCGTAAGAAAAGGGCAAAATCCCCTTCCACCACAAAAAGTTGATGTCAGGAACAATCTATTGTGGTTAAGCGGTGGATTGCATTTTGATGAAAAGCCCTTTCATCAGGTTATCACCGATATCGAAAGAAGGTTTGACGTGCAAGTTTCCGTTGCACCTGATGATTTATTGGAAATTCCTTATACAGGTACGTTTCAATATGCAAAATTAGACGAGGTTTTATCTGTGATAACCGCTGCCATGGAGATCGAATATAGCCGCAACGGGTCGAATATCAATTTTTATAAACGAAAAACCATATAATATATAATGAGGAACTACAACCATGAAAACCAAACGAAGGAGAGTAGGATGAAAATAAATATACAGCCGCAAAAGATTGTATTATCAATGCTTTTGCTAACATTTCTTGGCTTATTTCCTGCAACTTTAAATGCTTTACAAGGTCAGCAAAATTTCACATCCTCAGATTTAGGCAGGATGTCAATGGCTGATCTATTCTATAAAGTTGAAGTTGAAAAAAGGATAAGCCTTGATCTTGAAGATGAAATGGTCAAAGAAGCTCTGGGCCAAATCGCCCAAAAGGCAGGTTTGAGATTGACTTATCAGGGGGAGATCAAGAACAGCAAAAAGGTAACACTTAAGAATGAAAGCATAAGTGTTAGCGATGCCCTTGCAAGTACATTAGATGGAACGGGTTTTGAGCCGAGGTATTCCAGGAACGGGTATCTGCTTATAACCAGTGCCGATGAAAATAGGCATGCCATTGAAAATGGCAGTGGCAATATTGTTCAGGAAACCATTACCGGCCAGATTACGGATGCAGAAGACGGAGGGCCCCTTCCCGGAGTAAACATCGTAATTGAAGGTACAACCGATGGGACTACTACTGATATTGATGGTGAATATTCAATTGATGTATCTGACGGAAATAATAACCTGGTTTTTTCTTCTGTCGGATATGAACGACAGGTCATTGAGATTGACGGAAGGTCTGTAATTGATGTTGCTATGCAGCAAGACGTCAATGTAATGGATGAGATGGTTGTAGTTGGTTATGGTGTTCAAAAGAAATCAAACGCTACTGGTGCCCTTGAAGTTATTTCAGGCGAAGAGATTTCAAGCAGGCCTGCAGCACAGGTCGGGCAACTTTTACAGGGACATTCACCAGGCATGTTGGTATCTATGAATATGCGCGGGGGTGAACCAGGGGGCGAACAAGATTTTCAGCTCAGGGGAGTCGGCTCCATTTCAGGTGATTCCTCGCCTCTTGTTTTGGTTGACGGAGTGGAAATGGATATGAACTTAGTGGACCCTTCTTCCATTGAAGACATTACGGTCCTAAAAGATGCTTCTGCTTCGGCAGTTTATGGTTCACGTGCCGCTTTCGGGGTGATCCTGATAGAAACAAAAAAAGGCAGTAACCAGCCAACGAGGGCAACATACAGCAATATCACCTCCGCCAATGTACCTTATTATGTTCCCGACATGCTGGATTCTTATACATATGGCACGGTATTTAACCAAGCTAGCGTTAATGCCGGAGTGGCCCCCAGTTTCAGTTCTGACCAGATGGATAGAATTCAGGGATTTATAGACGGTACGTACGAATACCCATACGACCCCGAAAATCCACCAACAAATCACTGGAGGGGAAGATGGGAAGGAAATGCCAATATGAACTGGCCTCAAGAGTTCTTCAGGGATTATTCCGTACAACAAAAGCATAACCTGAATATAGAGGGTGGCAATGAAACGACCCAATATTATACAAGCATCGGGTTTCAAGACCAGCCAGGTAGTTTGAATTGGGGCAATGACCAATACCAGAGATATAATCTTCTGGGGAATGTTTCAACACAAGTTAATGACTGGGCGAGATTTGATTTCAGTGGAAGATATGCGAGGACTGAAACGGACCGGGCTAACGGGGGCGTCTGGGACGACAGAAGCGGTTACTGGATGCATATTAATATTTTGTGGCCGACGATGGGCATGTATAATATAGATGGCACTCTTCAAAATCCCATTCAGGTTGGATTGATGGATGGCGGAAGAGTTAACACGATCAATAATACAGCCCGGTTCTCAGTGGGTACGGAAATAGAACCAATAAGCGGGTGGACCACAAATATCAAATATAATTATACCCAAAGGACAGGAACGACTACCAATCTGATGCATCCGGTTGCGACAAATGCGGGTAACGGTACCATAGGGAACATAGGTCATGTTCAGACCGGTTTAGAAGAACAGGTGCGTACAGGCCATTACTCGGTTTTAACTGGTTATACACAATATGAGCAAAACGTTGGCAGCCACTATTTTTCCGCAATGGGTGGTTATGAATATGACTACGACTATAATCGATGGATTACGGGCGAGGGATATGATCTAGCCTCACTAGAGGTTCCTTCAATAAGCACTGCCCTTGGAACGAAAGAAGTGGATGATGTCATAAATCACTGGGCTACACAGGGGGTGTTTGGCCGTTTGAATTATAATTATGATGAAAAGTACTTATTTGAAATGAGTGCCCGCTATGATGGCTCGTCCAGATTTGAAGATGGCCAAAGATGGGGGCTATTCCCGTCAGCTTCCGTGGGTTATAATATTTCAAGAGAAGATTTTTGGGAGCCCGTTGAGCCTTACGTCCAGACGTTAAAGCTAAGGGCCTCTTACGGATCATTGGGTAACCAAACACTCAGCCCACCACAAATGTACCAGAACGGTCAGGCTCTCGCTGAAAGTTTTAATCCTAACGCAGCGAATTACTTATACCTGGAAGAATTGCCTATTTCTCAGAGACTGGGCCGTATTATGAACGATACGCGGCCTAATTATGCGAACATGCCGGGAATAAGGGCTGAAAACCTGACGTGGGAAACCATAACGACAACCAATTTGGGTGTTGAGGCAGGTTTCTTAGGCGATCGTTTATTAATGGAATTTGACTGGTATCACAGGGTAACCGACGACATGATGGGGCCTTCAATAGAGCTTCCTTCTGTTCTGGGCGCCAGTTCTCCCAGAACGAACAATGCCAAGTTAGAGACCAAAGGTTTCGAGCTAAGCCTGGCCTGGAGAGATATGATTGGGGAAATTTCATATAATGCAAGATTTGGACTTGGGGATGCTCAAACAACCATCCTGGAATATGTTAATGAAACCGGTAATGTTCATACATGGTACGCGGGGAAAAAATATGGTGATGTATGGGGCCTCACAACCGATGGATTGATCCAGGAAGAAGGTGAATCGATGCCTGACCAATCGTATTATCATGCAAATTGGGGCCCTGGTGACGTAAAATATAAGGACCTCGACGGAAATGATATAATTGATCCGGGAGCGGGAACACTGGAAGACCATGGTGACCTGTCCATAATCGGGAACACCAGCCCCAGATATCAGTTAAGCTTTAGCGGTGAGGTCAGATGGAAAAGCTGGGATTTCAGCATGTTCTGGCAAGGTATAGCCAGTCAGCCCTTTGTACCAAGCTCTGGCTCTGAGTTCTGGTGGGGAAAACTTCATAGTCCAGCTTCTGCAATTTTGCTTAATGACTCGCACCATCTTGACTACTGGAGGCCTGCCGATGAAGAGAACTTTTTAGGGCCCAATACGGATGCGTATATGCCAAAACCTTACTTTTCCACTGAACGGAATAAGAACATGCAAACGCAGTCAGCGTATGTTGAGAATGCAAGATATCTTCGTTTGAAAAACCTTCAGGTCGGTTATACTCTGCCGCAATCGATTACGGATATAACACCTATCCAAAACATGAGAATTTATTTCTCCGGTGAAAACTTATTGACCATCCAATCATTGCCAGGAGCCTTTGAGCCTGAAGGAATGATCTCTTCGAATTCACTGATGCGGACTTATCCAATCAGCCGAATGTTTTCTCTTGGAATCAACGCAACTTTTTAAGATCACTAAAAATTTAATATCATGAACAATAAAACATTATTTATAAGCTTAATCGGATTATGCACGATCTTCTCTGCATGTCAGGAAGATATGCTGAACAGAGGGCCGCTGGACCAGGTAACAGAGGAATCTTTTTTCAATAGGCCTGAAGATTTTCTGGTTTACGCCAACAGGTTCCATACTTCAACAGGGGGTACCTATACAGTGGGTGATGGTCATACCGATATCTTTGTTTTTAGTGACAATCCTCCCTCACGTTTAGCAGGGGATATTACTATAAATTCGGGTCCCGGATATGGCTATGGAAATATAAGGAGCGTAAATTACCTCATCGAGCAAATCGATAATTGGGAAGGTGATTTTGAAGATATTAGACAGGCCGCTGGCGAGGCCCATTACTTCAGGGCATACTACCACTGGCAACTGGTAAAGAATTTCGGTGATATCCATTGGATTGACGAAGTTCTTACTGAAGATTCAGATCAACTTTATTCAGCAAGGGACCCAAGAAATGTTGTGGTGGACAATATAATCGCGGACCTTGATACTGCCGTCCAATATTTAGATGCTGAAAGAGGGGATGGGTATTCCCGGCTCAACAAATGGTTTGCCTACTTGCTTCAATCCAGGGTTGCACTATATGAAGGTACATGGCAGAAATATCATGACGGTACCGATTTTGGTGTGAGCAACGCCGATCCTGACAAATATTTAACGAAGGCTGTAGAAGCTGCTGAGGAGATCATGGACTCCGGCCTTTATGAGATCTATTCAACCGGTGATCCTGAAAATGATTATTACAATACGTTCAACATGCGGGATTTTTCGGGTAATTCTGAAGCAATGAGATGGACCAAAATGGACCTGGAACAGGATATTCATGCTGGCAGAAAACTTGATTATTTGTCTAAACCCGCAGAAAGGGGATTTACCAAAGAGTTGGTTAATCAATATCTTTGTATTGATGGAGACCCTATAGGAGAAACTCTTCTTTGTCCGGGGGATGATGAAACCATTGAGGATGAAGTTCAGAATCGCGACCCGAGGTTTGATCAAACCATTTTCACCCAGGATGACATATTGTATATAAACCAAGACGGAAGCATCGAACATTATGATGTAATGTTCGATCGGACTTTTGAGAGCGCAACCTACGTCACTCCCACTGGATATCAGCCGCGTAAACAATATAATGCGAACGTTGAATATCATCACACGCAGTTTGAGGAAACCCCAACTCTCAATGACAGATATGCCGAGGTATTGCTTAATTTTGCGGAGGCCAAGGCAGAATTGGGCACGTTAACCCAGGCAGATCTGAATAATTCCATTAACATACTAAGGGACAGGGTTGGCATGCCGCATTTAGTGCTTGGGAATATAACGAACGACCCGAATTGGCAATATCCGGACTTATCGCCTCTTATTAATGAAGTCAGGCGTGAGCGATTGGTTGAACTTGCGGGAGAAAATTTCCGGATGGATGATCTTTTAAGATGGGCCGCTATGGGCTATTTAACGGGTGAAAGGGCCATAGGCGCTAAGGCTGATCAGTTTGAAAATGACCACGGAATGCCCGTCAATGAGGACGGAAATCTGGATGTGTTCCAGAATGTCTATTCGACTGGTTATCAATTTAATGAGGATCGCGATTATCTCTGGCCAATACCTGAAAGCCAAACAAGGCTGAATGGAGATATAGGTCAAAATCCCGGTTGGGAGTAATTGATCAACTTGAGAAGGGCCTGTTATATTATGCTATATAACAGGCCCTTTTTTTTATAGTCCACGAAATCATATCTAATACAGATGGAATGATGAAGCAACATTTAATCGGCCTGTCGATTATCTTTTTTGTGATTTTTAACTCATCCTGTCAAAGTCCGACAGAGTTACCGGGAACAGACAAATTTACAGGAGATTATGCTGCTCATGTCCGGTTGGATTCTACCGCTCTCATTGCTACTGAAATTATCAATGGGCTGGAATCCCCACGGAATATAACGGTTGGCCCGGACGGTTGGCTCTGGATTAATGAAATACGGGGAACGGTCTCTCGCATGAATCCCGAAAGCGGCGAAATAATGAAGCTGCTAGAGGTCCCCGATGTCTTTTTCGAAAGTGCCCGGGGCCTGTTGAGCACGGCCCTCCACCCGGAATTCGAGGAGCATCCTTATGTATACCTGCATTATACCTATGCCGAACAAGAAACCGGGTCCAGGATTACCCGTTATACATTCACCGGCGATACACTGACCGACCGTAAAATTATCCTTGATGACCTGCCTGGCGGTTCGGGGCACAGCGGCTCCAAAATGATGATCGGGCCAGACAACAAATTATGGCTGGCTACCGGTGACGCAAGCCAGGACGACTTGGCCCAAAACCTGGATACCTATCATGGGAAAGTATTAAGGATGGACCTTGATGGGTCGGTCCCGGAGGACAACCCAATAAAAGGAAGCCGGATTTGGACATCCGGACACAGGAATATTCAGGGGATAACCCACGGAAATGGGAAGATCTATGCCTCCGAATTTGGCCCTGCCAATGATGATGAAGTTAACGTGCTCCGGAAAGGCGGCAACTACGGCTGGCCCGATGTTCAGGGGCTTTGTGATTCCGAAAGCGAGAGGCAATATTGCAGAGATTCATTAATAGTGGAACCTCTCGTAGCCTTTAATCCGGTTATAGCACCTGCAGGAATTGCATATTATGGCCATGATGCTATTCCCGAATGGGAAAACAGCCTTCTCCTTGCCAGTCTGCGTATTCAAACGCTACGGGTCCTTCGCCTGAATGAAGATGGAGATCAGGTAGATGGTATCAATATCTTCTTTCAACAACATTTTGGCCGTATTCGTGATGTTGCTGTAGACTCACAGGAACGGATATTTCTGCTCACCAGCAATACAGACTGGTATAAAGAGTACAGGCCGGAAATCCACGACTCTCTGTTGATCGAGAACAGAGATCGTATTATTATGCTTCAAAAAGCAGACGCATCCCTCCTGGCCCGGTTTGAGAATGTTGAAAATAAAAAGACATTAACTGAAAACCGGATACCCCGCTATTTGGGTGATTCGGAAATAGCGGATGATATGGGAGCCAGTGAGCAGTTGTACGTGTCTCGTTGTGCCAGCTGTCATCGTCCGGACGGTGCCGGCACGGAAGGTTACGCCCCCTCGCTGATTACAAGTGAGTGGGTGTCTGGTAACAGGGGAGGCCTTATTGACATGATGTTAAACGGCATTCCATCGGAAGCACAATCAGATAACTATGAATGGGATATGCCCGTTTTCAGAAACCTGAACAATGATGAATTAGCCGCTGTTCTAAACTACATCAGAAGTGAATTCTCATCAGAAACAGATCAGTTCAGGCCAGTTGATATTCAGGAAGTCAGAGATCTAACAGAATAACAAATCACCTGAGTTCGATTCATATTTTTGAGCTTAAATCTATGTTCAGGAACGCGAAGTAAAGAAGACGCAATAATGTGTCAGCTATCAGCGCAATGATACACAGCAAAAAGCCTGAAGTACCTAATCTCTAATCCATTGAACCCCCTCCGGGGTTCTTTACGGCCTGTGTGTCTTGAACCCGGCACTACGTACCGGGCTATGG
>JBBDMV010000075.1:0-23965 GCA_040878115.1 Balneolales bacterium | reverse complement strand
CAACGTTCCCCTCCTTTTTAAGGAGGGGTCAGGGGTGGTAATCCTATGAACATGAGCAGGTTTAAATTAAAAAAATTTCTCCACAACACGATCTCTTTTTATGGCTCAGGAACAACAACTCCATCAATGCCTTGGTTTGAACTTGCAATTTCTTTAAAAAAAATGCAGCCCTGATTTAACAAGACTGCATTTTAATCCCTTTTTTTAAAATTTAACAGATTTTCTGCCAGTCCTTAGAAATTAAAAGGTGCATCGACGGTTTCAAGTGGTTCTTCATTCCTATGATCACCGACATAACCTGTATTTTGATTAATAACCCCCTGAGTGTTCGCTGTAATTATAGCATCAGGTATGGGCCAGAGAAATTGATGAGGGTCAATTCGCGCCGTTAATGCAAAATCATGAAATTCCTCTTCCCGAAAGAATTTATTATGTTTCATCATCCTGTCGTACCAAAAATTCTCTTCATGAAGATTATCCAAACTATACCCATCCCTCTCCAGGCTAGCCAGGGTATAGGAAGCCCTGACCAATTCATTTTGACGAGGAGTCTCCATAAATAATTCACGGGCACGTTCATCAAATATATAATCGATCGTGACATCATTTGCCATAATTGTCGAAGCATTTGAACGCTCTCTGACCTTATTTATATCATCCGCAGCAAGACCAGGATCGTCATTCCAATAATGTGCTTCTGCTCGTATCAGATATGTCTCCGCCAGACGGAATATATACCAATCCGCCTCCCCACCAAAGGGAGTATTATCATCATGTTGCGGATTATAAAGTTTGTAGTGTGTTTGAGCATGTACCCGTTTGGTATCAGCCTCGCTTTGCAACCATTCGCGTCTGTACCTCTCTCCATAGTTTTCAGATTCCGGATGATTATATAAATAATCAGACTCATCTTGCCAATTTATATCTGCTCTTCTTATATCCGGAGTATCCCATTCCTTCTGTACAACTTGTTCATGAGTCAAGCCATCCAAGGCTCCATCTTCATTCCAAACACCGTATTTCCACCAGTATGTCGGGCGCATATTACTATTGCCTCTTCCCAGAGAGTCATACATTGGCCCGTCATCGATCATTCCTGCGTTCCCCTGGCTATCAGTTACCGTATTGATCCACCATGAAGACCCATATAGCCTCATGGTTCTGCTTCCTCCTGTCCTTGCAGCTGGAGGAGCATCAGGCCGGGCAACTATGGATAGAATATTTTCAGTGTTTTCTGAGCTATTTCGATTCTCAGGCCGATGAAGGTCCCACTGTACATTGCGTTGCGGATCATCTGCATTAATACCAAAGCGATCGGTCATTAAATCATAAGGTCCATTAATCACTCTGGTGGCAGCCTCGACAGCGTCATCAAACTGAAGATTAGAAAGATAAATTTTCGCTAAGAGGTGATCTCCTGCGCCTTTTGATGGAGCACCATCTTCTGCCGAGGGTGGCAGGTGGTCCACTGCCCATTCCATTTCAGCTTGAATCCTATCAAGTATAGCATGCCTGCTGTGTGTTTGATAATCAAGCTTCGGCCCAGACACTTCTTCCGAAACAAAAGGTACATCTCCATAGGTATTTACAGCCCGCAGATACCAATAGGACCGGTGCCACAATGCTTCTGCTTTCAGTCGGTTTTTATCTTCTGTGGAAATATCTTCTACATCATCAATTCTGGTAAGCAGAATGTTTGTGTCTTTGATATTTTCGTAAATTTGACTGAAGAGTGACGTAAAATTATATCGGAAATCAGGGGCCGGTGTCATCGTTGCACGCAAATCCAGCTGTGTGCCAGGGACACCCGCTTCAGACATCGCCCATTGGTCCATCATATAGGGATGGGCGTGAACCGTAGCAGAATGCTCAGCCTTAAGATTATATCTCATTGTCATAATAATTGATTCAAATCCAGCTACATCCACATACACGTTTTCAGGTGCGTGGAAAGAACGCGGATCGGGGGATAGGAAATCATCTGAACATGATATCATGAACAGAAGAAGTACTATCAGACTACAAGGGGATGTTATTGTTCGTTTCATAGCATTATAACCTATAATAAATTTTTCTTTTAAATTAAATTGACAAGCTCAACCCAACTGTGAATGTTCTCGGCATCGGCACCATTCCTACTGTGCCATCATCTTCTTCAGTCTCAGGATCAAACCCTGGCCAATTAGTAAAAGTGTAAAGATTTCGAATTGAACCAAAAATACGAAGGTTCTGCATCTGCAGCCGTTCCGCTATAGCCGTAGGCAGGGCATAAGACAATGAAGCATCCTGAATTCGTACAAAAGATCTCGGAGCCCAATAGGATATCCCATCTCCATACTGAGCTTGCTCAGAGGTAAGTGCCGGCCATTCATTATTTCTATTTTCCGGAGTCCAAAATGGAATGCCGTATCTGTTTATCCTGTCATTTGTTGAATGTCCTGCGAAAGGAGGACCGAAAGCAGCTATATGGCCAAGGTCAGCACGGACGAATACCGATGCAGACCAGTTGTTTAGAAATGAGATTTCATTTCTAAATCCGAGACGGAATCGCGGTTGTTCATGCCCAATAAACATTTTATCTTCTACCGCATCATAGGTTTCACTATTATCAACATCACGAGCCTTGATGTCACCCGGTGACATGCCATGAGCAGCTGCTTCAGCCGCTTCATCTTCCTGCCAGACTCCAATTCTTTCATAATCCCATACACCATCAATAGCGTAACCGGGGAACCATTGGTTATCAAAATCGGGCAGTTCTCCTTCATGTTCTTCACCTAATAAGGTATAGGTTCCCATATCACCGAACAGACTCTTGATCTCATTTCGATTTAAAGAAAACATAAAATCCGATCTCCATGAGAAATTCGGCTGAGTAATATTAGCGGTTCGCAAAGTCATTTCAAATCCACGATTCGCCAACTCGCCAAGGTTCGCCATAATCACATCAAACCCTGTAAGCAATGGCAATTTACGTTCCATTAACAAATCTGTTGTAGACATATCATAATAATCGAGAGTCAGGTTAATTCTATTTTCCAATATCCCGATATCCATACCCGCATTAATAGACTCCGTTCTCTCCCAGCGAAGTGCAGGATTTGCCAACGTGTTGGTGTATGTTCCAACATGGGTTGAACCATCATAATATTGCAGATCTGATAATTGCGCCATGGATGAATAAATCCCGATATCACGATTACCATTTACACCCCAGGATACCCTTAGTTTCAAGGAATTTATGAAATCCACATTGAAAAAATCCTCTTCTGATACTTGCCAGGCGAAAGCAGCGGCAGGAAATGTGGCACGAGGACTTTCTTGCCCAAACGCAGAAAAACCATCTCTCCTGACAGAAGCTGTAAACAAATATTTACCTAGTAATGAATAATTGGCCCGGGCCATCAAAGCATCAGCTGTAAATACCTCATCATTTGTACTTAAATCTCTGCTGGTACCAAATTGCATCCCAGAATAGCCCAGAAATTCATTCGGACTAAAAGTTTCAGCTTCCAAATAGTTACTCCAGCCCTGATATTTCTCCACACTGTGAAGGAAGGTTAAATCTATATTATGGATGCCTATTTCACGATTCCAGGTTAGCAGGTTATCAACCGTCCATTCAAATTCCTCAAATAACTCTCGCTCACCATAACCATCTGAATGACTCTGACCACCTGTAATGGTTTCGGATGTCCAGAAGTTATAATCCTTCTCATTTCGATAACGCGGTTGAAATGATACTCTGTGATTAAAACCAAAAGGAAGGGCGACCTCTGCAAAACCGGTGGCGAACAAGGTATTTATTTTATTAAGCCTGTCTTGTCCTTCTATATTTAGAAAAGGGTTTGTATTATTAGCGGTACCATGTGAATACCTGTTCACACTACCATCTTCTGCATATGGATTTCCATAAGGACTTGCATTAAACATTTGTCCCAAACTAGCCTGGACCGAAGATTCATCACGGTCAGAATATTGAGCGTTCAAGCCAACTTTCAACCATGATTTAACATCAAAATCAACATTCAGGCGTGTTCGGACCGCAGAAAACCTGTCGCCAAGAATCACGCCCTCATTATCCACATATCCGACAGACCAATAATATCTGGCGTTATCTGTGCCGCCGGCTATGCTAAGATTTGTATTCGACCGAAGATTTCCCCCTCCGATAATATTATCATACCAGTCATATGTTTGACCGGATAAAAAATTATCCACTTCAGGGGAATAAAAGTTTAGCCGCTGAGCATATTCCTGCATAAGGTCATCAGCCGGATTGGAAGTATAGTTTCTCCACTGTTCAGTGCTTACACCCTCCGGCAGCTTTTCCGGATGCTCGTAAAAACCCTCGGGAGAATCGGGATTTGTCAGCTCTAGCCAGGATCTGCGATAATCCTGATATCCCTGAGCATCATAAGGCCTGAAATCGTGTGCTGCCCCGGTAACACCTACTTTGCTGTTAAAGCTAATTGTCGGCGGGCCTGTCGCACCTCTGGTCGTCGTGATCAAAATAACACCGGAAGCTGCTTTGGAACCATAAATAGAAGCTGAACTGGCATCCTTTAAAACGTCAATCGTTTCAATGTCATTAGGGTTGATATTACTTATATCCCCACTATAAACTGCACCATCAAGTACGACTAGTGGCTCTGTACCTGCGGATAATGAGTTGGGGCCTCTGACTTCCATTGAACTTCCGCCAGAAGCTGTATGGCTTTGACTTGCCGAAAATCCGGCAATAGTGCCTGTAAGCATTTCTCCCACTTGTGACACGGATTGATTCTGAAATGTTTCACTATCAATACGCTCGACGGAGCCGGTTAAATCACTTCTTTGTACCGAACCATATCCAACTACAATCATTTCATCCAGGCGTGCAAAATCCGGTTCCATGGCAACATCTATAACATCCTGATCTCCTGCATTGATTTCTTCTGATACATATCCTACATAAGAAAAAACCAGTACACTGCCGGGCCCTTCTATTTGAATGCTGTATTGACCATCCAGGTCAGTCGTTGTACCCACATTAGTACCTTTGACCTGAATATTTACCCCCGGGAGAGCATCACCGACTTCAGCGTCGGATACCGTTCCCTCAACGGTTTGTGACTGCGCTAATCCGGTTCCATAAAAACCGAAAAGCAAACAGAGAGTTAGTAGCAATTTATATTTCATAAGACTCATTCCTTTTTTTGAAATGCAAAGTTTACAATTCTTTTTACTTTTTTACCTTGATTAGATAAGGCAAAAAAATGGTTGTGTCAATCTTTTTAATAATAAATTTTTAATATCTCCTGTAAAGTAATATCTCGACCATAATAAACAAAAAATGCATTATGAAAGATAAAACCAGGGTAATAGTTGAGATCTAAGGAAGATAATGCCCATGTTCAAACGCAATTGCGCGCCTTTTGTAATCATTTTTGTTCAACTACTTTACCAGGCGATGACCTGAATTATCTAATTATCTGACGGTAAAGAAAAAACAATAAAAGCATCGCTTTTTCTTATACCGGTTCGGGATCCTCCGGTAGCCGCTATAACTATATATTGCTTGCCGTCAATTTCATAGGTGGAAGGTGTGGCGTAACCGACAGCCGGTAATTGATATTCCCAAAGAATCTCTCCTGTTTCCTTGTCAAAAGCTCTAAATTTCTCATCGTGAGCGGCACCGATAAATACTAAACCCCCGGCAGTTACAATAGACCCACCCATATTGGGTGTCCCGGTTAATGGTATTCCCTTTTCGGTTAATTCTTCAAATTCACCTAATGGCACTCTCCAGACAATATCGCCGGTATTCAAATCAATGGCATTCATTGTACCCCATGGTGGTTTGGTAGCCGGGTATCCATCCTGATCAACAAAAGGCCTATATGCGAAATCACGTGTATGGCTGTAGGTAACTTCACCCTGTACAGCCTGTACTTCAGGTACGTTTATTTCCCCGTCTTTTTCCACATGAAACAGGTAATCAGCGATTGCCTCCTTTTCATCCCTGGTTAAATAAGGGAAATTGGGCATTTGCGAACGTCCGGTTTCCATGATATCAACAATCTGTGCTTTTGAAAATCTATCTTTGGCATCCTCCAAAGATGGAAAATTTGAAGGTGCCTGGCTTCCGGGAATACTGTGGCAACTCGCACAATGAGTCCTGTAAAAATTTTGGCCCTGCACAAGGACATTCTCTTCGTTCTCTGGCGGCACTTCGACTTTTCTTAGAGCTGAGGTGGTCCCATATTCAGTTGCATTTATATACAAAATATTGGTCTCCGGATCAAAGGAGGCCCCTCCCCATTCTGCACCTCCCCTGGTTCCGGGAAAAGCCAATGTTTCCTTTTCCCCCAGCGGCGTGTATAATCCCTCGTATCTTACTTCTCTAAATCGTTTGAGTGCGTATTCCCGGGCTTCGGGAGAGATATCTGTTAAATCATCTTCCGTGATATACTGCCTGGTAAAAGGTTCCGGCTTGACTGGAAAAGGCTGTGTGGGCCATGCCTCCTCTCCTTCAATATCAGATGCTGGTACGGGCCGTTCCTCGACCGGGAAAAGGGGTTCTCCGGTGTCACGATCAAGTACGAAGATCAAACCTTGCTTGGTTATTTGAGCAACAGCATCAATTTGCTCTCCATCTTTTTCTATAGTAACCAAATTAGGAGGTGCCGGAAGGTCGTAATCCCACAGATCATGCCGAAGGGTCTGATAATGCCAGATACGTTCGCCTGTATTAGCATTAAGTGCCAATACGGAGTTCCCAAATAGATGTTCTCCTTCTCCCCGTGTTCCCGGTGTATACATATCAGGTGCTGCTGAGCCGGTGGGGATAAAAACCATTTCACGGTCCATATCCAGGCTCATTCCTCCCCAGTTATTGGCGCTGCCAGCCATTTGCCAGGCTGCCGGGTCCCATGTTTCATATCCAAACTCTCCTGGAAAAGGGATTGTCCTGAAAGCCCATTCAATTTCTCCGCTTCTGGTGTTATAGGCACGGATATGCCCCGGCGCGGCTCCTGCACTCTCACCGGTAGCAGAACCCATAATGAGCAGGTTTTTATAAACCACACCCGGTGAGGTTTGACGTACAGATAACTGGGCCGGGTCTCTATCCAACCCCTCCCTCAGGTCAACAATTCCGTCATTTCCGAACTCACTTATCAGTGCACCTGTTTCAGCATTCAATGCATATAAATTTGATCCGGCCGTATGGTAAATCCGCTTATCACTCCCACTCTCCCAATACATGACTCCCCTGTTAACGGCCACAGGGGTTTCACCTTCAAATGGATCAAACGACCATAGGTGCTCACCCGTTGAAGCATTCAATGCGGCAACTTTAATACCTGGCGTGGTTAAAAACATCACTTCATCTACGATAATGGCATTGGATTGACTGCCGGCATTACGCTGATCACCTGAGTTATAAATCCAGGATATTTCAAGTTGGTCCACATTATCCCGGTTTATCTGGTCCAGCTCTGAATAACTGTTACTGCCATAATCCCCAAGATAAACTTCCCAGGACCAGTATTGGCCGTCATTATCCCCGCAAGAAACCACCAGCAATAAAAGAACTATAGACGAAATTATAGATAATTTAAGATGCTTCATACAACTGCGTTTGATATAATCATTGAATTTACAAGATCATTTTAATAAGGGCCAGGGTTTTTACAAACGCTACAGAAAGGTAACCCTGTAGTTATCCTTTTGAATTGCCGGAACTTTAGGGCAATAGATAAATCATTGTCATCACGTATAAAATAAAAGGGAAACCTAAGTTGACCATTTTTTTTATTTAACTTCAAATGCCAGATGAAACATAAGCGTGATGCCGGAGGCCGATATCATTAGCCGATGGTTCTTCATGGGTTGTAATCCAGAACCGGTAACCAGCCGTCAACGGATCCTCAGCCGTTAGATAATGAGGGAAATATTCACCAAAGCGTCCATATAGGCGCTCCGACATTTCTGCATCCGGATTGGAAGGATGACTTAAATAGGCAACGGTAAATGGCTGATCTTCAATTTTGAAATTCATGGCATTCCACGATAAATTCATCATGTCTTCTTCACCAATTTCCTCATCGGGCTGTAAATCAGATAAGTGGGCAGGACGAATAAATCGCGTCTGCTCTGAATGATCTGCGACAAATTGTGCGGCACGGAATTGGACCCCCGCGTGCTGACGGTCACCCTCGAGACGAACCGGCCCGTCCAGCGCCTTCAAAGTGGAATGAAAATCAATCAGGCTTTCCCCGGCAGGCTGTTGAAACACCCTGATTTCACGGGTCTCTTCTATAAAAGAATTTCCCTCCCGATCTTTCCAGTCAATCTGCACGATATGCCCACCCATAACAGGGCCTGTAAACTCTTTGATGATCTCGACATGTTCGCTTCGCTCTCCGTTGCTCGAACTCCATATGTTGATCTGCTCATCGCTTCCATCACGATAAATTTGACTGAATCCGAAGAAGATACCCCGGTGATGAGGATAAAGACCTCCCGGGCCATTTGAGATCAGTTCATTTCCGGCAGGATTGTAAACATGGTGAAAAGGTTTTTTAGTTTCTTCCACATTATCCTTGTCGTATACCGGATGTTCATACTGAATAATAGGCTGATCGCCCAGGACCAATCGTGTTGCTCCATCACTGACGGTTTCCCAGGAAAAATTGACGGTACTGCATTGTTCATCCCGGTTAATGGTATACGTTTTCGATTCACCCGCTGTTTGATTGACAACCCACCACAATTTTTGTTTTGTACCGGAAACCGTTTCAATTTGCCCTGGAATAATCTCTGTTTCTGAATTAAGACATACCACTGTATTCTCATCATAGTTACCCGATTCAAGTTCTGCGTAAACAGGCGCATTGATCAGATCATGATCGTTAGAAAGAACTGTGAATATTTCTTCCTGGTCAATTTGCTTTGAACCACAAGCTGTGAGGCCCAAAGCTAAAAGTATAACTAATCCTTGTGTAATATCAGATTTTCCTGCCTTCTTTTTCATGTCTTTTCCAGTTTATTAATTTTAGATCACCGTTTATAAAGCAGCCTGCTTTATATTTAATTATCTTCTTCACTTGAGTTATAAACAACTTCCCCGCCAACAACAGTAAGTTCCGATCGAATATCTTTGATTCGTTCCTCATCACAAGTAAGCAGGTTGTCTGACAAAATCGCAAAATCACCAAGCTTGCCGACTTCTATCGATCCTTTACGTGTTTCATCAAAGCTCAACCAGGCCGCGTCAACCGTCATCATGCGCAACGCATCCTCACGGGAAACCCGTTGATACGGGCCAATCATCTGCCCGTTCTCGGTCCTGCGTGATACGGCGGCATACATCGTGAGAAATGGATTATAGGGATTAAGTGATGTATTCGGACCAGAACCCTGCATGTGATCTGAGTTAAGTGCCACCTTTACGCCGGCGCGCCGCCATTCCTGGACCCCTATAAACTTCTGAAGACGATCGATTCCCAAAACGTCAGCCAAAGCATCTCCGTCTTTGTAAAACCAGGCAGGCTGAGTATCGACGGCAACACCTAGTCGGGCAGCCCGCTCAGCGGCCTCTTGATTGGCAAAATAAGCATGGATAAGTGTGAAGCGGTAATCATCATCCGGAAGATCGGCGTTTGCCGCCTCAATGGCGTCCAATACCGTGTCTACCCCGGCATCGCCGGTTACATGAGAAGACATTTGCCAGCCCAAACGATGGGCGGTGTGAAAAATATTGGTCAACTCTTCCTCAGAAAAGAATGCCCCCCCGCGGTGCTCAGGATCATCGAAACCATAGAAAGATATGGCCTGCTCTCCATAGGGTTCACGCATATGCGCCGTCCCGTACAGGATGCCGCCATCCATTCGTACCTTGAGGGGCCCAACCCTTACCCTGTCGTCGCCATCCCCGTGCTGAAAAGGCAAAGCGGCTATTGCTCTTTCAGTTCCATCAACCGTTCCGTCCGTGTCAAGCCGTATGGTTACTGTTGCCCGGACCGGCAGGCGGTCTTCTTCCTTAAGTTGTACATAATCCCGATAACCTGCTGCATTGCTGCCTCGTTCGAAAATACTGGTGATCCCGACTTCATTGTACCTTCCGAGCAGTTGTTCCAGGCTCTGTAGATATTCCTCGTCCGAAGCCTCGCTGCGCTCCAGGAACCGGGCTATCAACTCTCCGCTGTTTTCCAACCTGCCCGTCGGTTCTCCATCCTCTCCCAAAGGTATCGCACCACCTTCAGGAATGGGGGTATCTTTCGTGATGCCGGCGGCTTTAAGGGCAGCTGAGTTTAGTATCTGGATCTGGTAATTGGCATATTGCCAGTTGAAAACAGCGGGATGCTCCGGGGCAGCTTCATCTAGTTCCGCACGGTTGGGTATGCGGCCTTCCTGAATCCGCGTTACGTCCACACGTGGCAACTGGATCCAATCTCCCTCTGGTGTCTTTGCTACTTCTGTTCTCAGCCATTCCTGTATCTCACCAATAGATCCAAGTTGCACAAAAGCCTGTCTCGTTTCTCCGCGCGCAGCCCCCGTTGCATGCACATGCGTTTCAATTAAGCCGGGAACAATGGTTTTCCCTTCGGCGTCGATCACACGGGTCTGGTCTCCTTCGAATTTATTCACATCCTCATTATCTCCAACCGCGACAAATTTACCATCGCGAACAGCAAAAGCCTCAGCCTGTGAAAACTCGCTGTCAACGGTCAGCACCTGGCCGTTTAAAACGATCAATTCGGCTGGTGGCTCTGTGACGGAAGCGGAGCACGCCTGGAGAAGTAAACAGATCATTGTTATAGATGGTAACCATAAACTTTTTTCCATTAGTTTCCTTTTTTAATTGCTAGCTTTATTAATAAAGTTGATTTATGAGAAGCCCTGCTGACTGCTATAACCCAGCTTTTTACTTAACCGGTTAAAATAAAGAACAAATATGTGAACATTCCCCATACATTCTTCAGGATTACATGAACCTTTCTAGCCGTGCGGCTTTTTTATCTATTGAAAATTACTGATAACCCATTCAACAACCTGGTCTTTCATTTCGGGAGAAAACCTGTTATAACTCTCTGGTGTCTCGATTTCAATATTGCCGTCAGCACCATATAAGTCAAAAACCTTGCCTGCTTCACGGACGGATTCGTTTACATCTTCGAATGACGCGTATTGGTCCCAGGTTGGGGCCACCACCAAAAGTGGCCTCGGCGCAATGGACGCTAATATTTCATGGTAGTCATAGGGAATCCTGTTTTCATTTCCGATGAAAAAGCCCAGACGGGGAAGAAGGCCATGCAAATGTGAATCGCCATAGATGCCTTCAGCGGTAGCGCCGTTATTGTTTGTCCGCATGGGCGAGAAGCCCGATACTGCGACTGCCCCGGCAATGCGCTCATCCAACGCAGCACTATACAGGCCAACCTTCGCCCCCAAAGAATAACCGGCAACAATAATTTTGTCTTTATTCAGATAGTCAACTGATGATAACTCATCAACAGCCCAACGTGTATCGGCTACCATTCGCCCCATTTTCGACCATTGGGGAAACCGTTCATAAAACAACCGCCCCTCTTCTATTCGGGCCCCAAAGCCGATCTGGTCATACATATATACAGCAAACCCTTCGTCTGTGAACCTGTTTACGATATCCCCCAGTCTTTCATAACCCTTGGAATACGTATATTCATGAAGGTACACCACTACCGGCAGATCATCGCTTATGGGCCCACCGTCCGCGTCAGCAGGGTAATACAATGTCCCAAAGGATATAGCCCGACTTCCAACCGTATTGTCCACTCTCGGTCCGCCTACTACCGCTCTTTTATAATCAGGCTGTCGCCCTGGTCCCAATGAAGGCGGCTCTTCTCCCAGCCCCCATTCAATGCGGTCCCGGATATTTCCTTTTTTCTCTTCCCATGCCTGGGTATTATCTATCGTGCTTTCATTTTCATCTTTTAATAGATCATCTATTCCTTTTTCATCATAGCTAAGAGGATCTAACATTTCTCCGGATAGGCCCAGCCATTTTGAAAAGGTATAATCGCTATACAATTTATTTTCCGGTTCAATATTCCCCCGGTCAAATACATAATCAAAAAAGTCCAGAAATCGCTCCATGTCTCTGGCCGACGGTGAATGGAGCCCTTCCCTCAAGTCGATGGCGATTTTATCCCCGCTTCCCAAAAAATCATATGCTGTTTTCGCCGATCTATAGGCCTGTTCAATCCCCCAGTGATCTCCGGCCGATTCATTGATGGACGATGTTACCATCAACCCACGGGGCGCTACCAGGGACATCAGGGAGTTCTGGTCTACCGGTAACTTATGTTCCCGGCCTACGAAAAAACGTAGCCGGGGATGCAGCCAGTGAGGCCGCACCCGGGTAAGCAGTGCAGTCGTTTCATTATTATACTTATCTGAAGTGTACCGGAAAGGTTGTTCTCCGCCGGTCCCGCCACTGATCGGTATCACCGCTTTTATTCTCTCATCATATGCCGCAGCCCATAACGCCGATTTCCCATTTCTGGACAAACCGGTCAGTGCAATTTGTTCCTTGTTTACATTTAACAGGGTATGAAGGTAGTCGATGGTCCTGGAGGCAGACCAGCCCCAGCGCATTATGGTCGCGAAGTCATACTCCGGCCACCAGATATCAGCGTAAACTTCGCTGTCATCAGGATATCCATATTTTGGATCGGTTGCGGTGAAACGGACACCCATATACCCTCTTCTAACCGCGGCCTGCACCCAGTCATCCCGGTCTTCTTTCCACGGACACATAAAGACCGGGAAAGGACCGTCACCCGGTGGTATTAATAAAGTGATATGAAGTTCGGCCTGGTGATCAGGTCCGAAGCGCAGGAGCATATCCCTTTCGGTAAGCTCGCCTATTTGGCGCTCTTCGAGTAACTCGGCTTTCACATTTCCAGGCGGTGGCGGCACGGTTCCGGTTATCCAGTGTTGCGCCTGCTCTTTCATCCATTGACGCTTCTGCATCCATTGTTCAATCGTTCTCACCGGAATGTTTTCGCCACCCTCATCCAATATCAATGGATCAGGAAGAAAAGGGAGAGAGGGCATTTGGCTAAAATCAGGCGGCAACTCACCCGTCCTTTCAACCCAGGCCGTCCAGGAGGTATCGACAGGGGTTGGCGTTAAAGCATCAGAAGCCCTTTGGTGGTCCGGTAATAAAGTAGGCAACAACTGTTCGAGGTACCCTTGCCTTCTTTCTTCTTCTGTTTGGGCATGTGCTGTTGGTTCATGGAAAAGAGAGATACCTGTAATTAGCAGAAGGCATTTAGCAACTTTAAACATCCGGACCTGGGTTATATTAAAAGAACGTACAACCAAGATCACCGGCTGCACATAAATAATTTAGAAGGTTCAGAAGGAGTAGAACCCCCTATCGTTTTGAATGAGTTCAATATATTATTTTTATTTTAATATTCAATATTTATTAGCACCTGGGGTTGTATAAAAGCCCTTACATAAAACCTATACTGGAAAAGTAGATTGATTCTGGCACATTACCCTGTCATTGCGCGGAGCGATTCTCATTCATAGATGGTAAGAAGGGACATTCTACCTACAACCCTGCCACTTCTTCCAGCCAATCTACGAACTCATCCTGTTGAGAAGAAGAGAATCCAGTGAACTCATGCGGCGTTCTAAAGTTAAGGTTCGTTGAAGCATTGAACAGATCATATACAGATTCTACCTCCTCTATGCTCTGGGTGACCTTATCATGCTCCGCATGCCTGTCTAATTCCGGGGAAAATACCAATAACGGTCTTGGGGCAATGGCTGAAATGATTTCGGGAAAATCCACAGGGATTTTATTTTCATGGCCCAGAAAAAAACCAAGTCTCGGCAATAAACCATGCAGATGGGAATACGCTTTTATTCCTTCCGTATTACCGCTGTCATCTCTTAAAGGGGTAAACGCACTTGAAACGGCTGCACCGGCAATCCGATCATCCAGGGCGGCCGTAAATAAGCTTACCGTTCCACCCAATGCGTAACCGGAAGTATATATTTTATCTTTATCTATAAAATCAAAGTCTTCCAATGCATCAATAGAGGCCCGGGTATCGTTCACCATCTTTCCCATTTTCGACCAATGGGGATACCGCTCATAGAAATGGGTCCCTTCTTCTATTCGCTGACCAAACCCAATCAGGTCCATGGCTAGCACGGCAACCCCCTTCGATAAGATCTGATCAAATAACGAGCTTAAATTATTGGAATCAAATCCGGTATTAGAATATCTGTGCAAGTAAATGACGACCGGCATCTTGCCGTTCTCCCGGGTCTTCATATCCCCATTCTCATCAGTAGGATAGTATAAAGCCCCATACAAGTAATCCCCAAGTGCATTATACGGTGCGATATTCCTTACCCTCCCATTGGAAACCCGGGGACGGCTGATTAAGTTAGAAATATAATCCTCTCTGCTGCTTAGCCCTCGTATTGGACTAGCGGAAATACCTGCCGGCTTTTTTCCCATAATCCAGTTAATCTGCCTTTTTATATCATCTTTTTTATACCCCCACTCATCAAGAGTTGTGATATCGGCACCGTTATTACTGACAAGTATATGCTTATCTTCCGGAATTTGGGAGAAATTATCAGGATTTATATTTTCTCGACTCAGCGACTTCCATTTTTTAAATGAGTAATCGTAATAAAGCTCGTTATTCCAGGGAATAGATTTTCTTCCAAACTGTACATCCAGCCAATCCACATAAGCCTCAATATCACGTGCCGAAACTCCATGCCCTCCATCACGCAGCCGAATACCCAGCTTATCCGGCGCACCGAGGAATTCATACACTTCAGAGAGGGAGTGGTAGTTCTGTTCAATTGCCCAGGGAGCCCCTCCTGCACGGCCTTCTCTTATAGAAGAACTTAGCATTAAAGCATTTGGGGCAATCAGGGCCGTAAGTGAATTTTGGTCAATAGGCATCTTATGTTCTCTTCCGGTATAGAACCGCAACCTGGGATGAAGCCAATGGGTCCTTCTTGACGTGAGGAAATCGATGGATTCATTAGAATGGCGATTATCGGTATATCGATAAGGAATCTCTCCGCCTGTACCTCCACTGCTGCTGATTACGGCCGTGATCCTGTCATCAAAAGCGCCCGCTAATACGGACTGTTTCCCATTACGGGAGTGCCCTGTAATGGCAATTTTTGATTGATCTACCGAATCCAGCGTATACAGGTAATCAACAGCTCTGTGGGCGCCCCATGCCCGGGTCATCAGCGTGGTCCAGTCATGGTCCGGATACAATTCCAGATAAGCTCTGGTATCGTCCTTAGCATCAGCTCCGGCGTAAACTAAGCCCATATACCCTCTTCGTACCGCTATCTGGGCCCAGCCTCTGTGATTCCATTGGGTCATAAATACTGGAAAAGGACCTTCTCCCGGTGGCGTAAACAGTTCCAGTGTAAGTTTGGCCCTTTCATCATCTCCAAACCTCAATTCAATCATTTGGACCTTTACGTCGTTCTCTACCCTCTCTTCGAGTATATGAGCCGTTATATTTTCAGGCGGGTCCGGAAAGGTACCCGATATAATATGCTTCACCTGCTCTTTAAAAAATTCCCTTTGCTCATTCCATTGCGATAGATTCTCAACTGGAATATGATCGCCGCCCTCATCGATAATAAGCGGATCAGGCAGCATGGGTATAGAAGGCAAGGCATCAAAATTTGGTGGCAATGCACCGGTGCGCTCTATCCAGTCAAGCCAGGTCTCATCGTGAAAATTCACAAAACTGTCATGGGATGACGGACGCTCCTGTAGCTCTATCAACTCTTCCAGATAGTTCTTTCTGATCTCATCTTCCGTCTGCCCGAACACCATTGATTCATGGAGCAGAAAGGCGCATAAAGGCAAAAAAATATACTTTAGTAATTTATCCATAGTTATTCAATTTATCTACTGCCACAATTCATCAGTGAAATCCATGTAGAAATTCCAATCTACTGTAGTCAAATTATGGCCACCTTCGCGTACATGATATCCCCGGGGGCCTCTCGTGAGCGGGCTATTTAACGAAGGCATTTCATCAGGGTTGATGGAAGGATAATCCCACAGGGCATAGGCCGGGGAGGCATGTGACAGGGAGAGGAATTCACCTTTCGGGTCCGCCCAAAGGTCTTCATCCGCGCTGGCAACATAAACAGCACGCGGAGCGATCAGCGATATGAGCATATGCTGGTCAAAAGGCAATGCTTGTTCGTTATTGCTGAATTCATTAAAGTTACTCGCAAACCAATGGGTAAAACGATTAACAGCCTCGACTGTCTCGCCAAATTGCCGCCTGCTCAATGCCGCACCGCCACTTCCTGAATCGTTCGAAATGACCACGGCAAACCGTTCGTCTTCAGCGCCAGCCCACAACGAAGCCTTGCCACCCCGGGAGTGTCCCAGAATAGCAACTTTAGAAGCATCCACCCGTGAATCCGTTTCGAAATAATCCATTGCCCGGCTTGCGCCCCAACCCCAGGCTGCCAGGGCCTCCCAGGAATCCGGTGCGCGCTCATCCGAAGTGACATCTCCTTCGAAAAGTCGAATAACCCCTTCAAGATATTCTTCCTCATTATCAGGGGCCAAATCACTATTTTGCAAAGCTGCGATTCCGTAGCCACGTTCAATAACCTGTTCAGCGGGCCAGAAATCGGATTTATGCTCACGAGTTGGATCTATATTCTCAGGATCCCGATTATTAATTAACGTAAATACGGGGACCGGTTCACTGGCCGCATTCGGCAGGAAAAGAGAAATTTCGAACTGGTGCGTCCGGCCCTGATGGGCGCTTTGGATCACTATCCTCTTCAAGGTTGCTGCTCCATCCATAGCTGAGGGATCTTCCTCTATCACTTCAAATGAAAGTTGTTCCGGAGCGCCGGGCCTACGGCCATACATTTGATTGCGAAATAGTTCAAGGATTTCTTTCCTTCTTTGAGGCCATTCTTCTTTAGTACGAACAATTGAACCATCCGATGCCTCTAACAGGGCCGGCAATTCATAGGAAGGAACATCGCTTTCCTGCCATATATATTCAGATCGCTGCTGCTCTCGTTCACTAACAACCTCTGGGTTAGCCTGCCAACCATCCATGTCTGGCGAGCAACTATATGTGATGAAGCACATAAAGACCATCAACAAAATAGTAGAGGACCTCTTAATATCGTGTATCATTTTTATATCATAATTATGGTTAATAAATATATTGTCAACTGGCTGTTTTGCCCGTCATAGTAGATGCTACTATTGTTTATAACATTTCATTTTTTAGAAATTCATTCTTTTGTTTTAGAGTAGTACTCCGAAATGCTTTTGATTAGAACTTCTCCTGCCGCAATATTTTCTTCCTTGGTATAGTGAGCTCCGGCTCCTTCGCACAATATTGCCGTAATTCCAAATTGATCGTGTGGCCCGTCCGTCCAGCTCACGGGCCCATAGCCCATCCCTTCTCGTACATCCAATGGTTTGATGAGCGTTTCAGGATCATTCTCCTGAATTAAGTCACGGAATTCTGTCCAGGGTCCCAGAACCGAACCCATTTCCGGCCCTGTTCGCAACAGAGGTTCCACAAGCCCCTGCCAGGTATGCATTGCCCAGATGCTCGTGATAGGAACTTTCGATGTCATTAATTCTTCCAGGTCCTTTTGCCACATATAGGCTTCGTGGGTTTGCTCTTCCTTGCTTGATCCTTCCGCACGATACGAACGATTCATATCCATTCCATCCTGGTTTACCCGGTACCAACCGTTTGTTGACGCGTCAGGACTCATGTAAAAAACAAAATGAGATACATTCCTCTGCCTGTAATCAGTCCCCTCTTCGCTCAATATCCAGTCAACCATGCTCGCCATTCGCCATTGGGCATTATGTTCTCCGGGATGTTGATTTGCAAAATAATGCCCCCATCGGTTCTCTGATGCCACAGGGCTATCTGTATCGTTTATTTCTAAACGGTACAGGGGGCGCCCCTGAATCGATTCTCCAATGACCTGAAGTGAGGCGTCAGGATGCTCGGCCCATTGCTTTTTCATAGATTCCGCAGTCTCAAATGACATCGGTACTTGATGTCCAACATATACCTTATCTTCCGTGAACGTAGGGAAAATCAATTCATCATGCTGAGTTGATTCCCCCCTACCAAACTCCCAATGTATGGGTTGCCAGTCTTTTTCGTTATAAGACCATGATTGGAAATAAGAATTGAAGGCATATCCCGTCCCATCATTGAACTCAACTTCTAGTCGAAGATCATTGCCTTTAGCATTTTGCAGTATCTCAAAATATAAATTATTTGGCCAGCCCGGCTGATTTGGGGCATGATCAAGCGTTACTTTAAAATGATTTGTATCAATATGTTCTATTTGTGCCCCTTCGGATCCTAATGGTCCATCGAACCGAAAATCTTCAGTTGTAAGAACAGGAGTATGGTTATCTTCTGGAGCACAACCTAAGCTAAAGCTTAATAGCAAAAGGCTTGATGCTTGTACAAATATGACGAGATATTGACTGGTTGTCATGTGACGATCACCTTTGTTCTAATTTTTCAGGGAATTATTCACTTGTTTACAAAATATACCCATTAATATGTTGTAACAATTATGTGCAGCCGCGGACATCCGGGCTGCACATATTGTTATTAATGCATTCAACTAAATGCTCTCTAAAATTGGATCACTTATTCGATAGTGTCAATTGGAGTTTGATTAGACCCGGCCCCTGCATATCCTTCATTTTGATTTACATGCCCTTGAGTATTTGCTTCAATAGCACTGTCAGGAATTGGTAATAAAATATGATGTGGTTCTATGTACGCAATGGAGCCTCTCCAAACAGGTTCCGTTTCTTGATAATGATTATTAACACGCATGACTCTGTCATAATACCAATTATTCTGGCTAATTGTTTCTGGGCTATAACCGCTTAAACCTTCTTCAGCCATAATAAACGATACCCGGACCATCTCGGAATGCCGTGGTTCCTCCATGTATAATTCACGGGCGCGCTCGTCAAAAATATAGTCTATAGTTACATCATTCGTTGAGGTAAGAAGTGGTGCATTAGCTCTTTCTCTCACTTCATTTATATCATCCATGGCAAGGCCGGGGTCGTTATTCCAATAATGTGCTTCCGCACGTAATAAATAGGTTTCTGCCAATCGGAATAGGTACCAATCGGCCTCGCCTCCCACTGGTAAACGCGAATTGGGGGATTCATTGTAGGTCTTGTATTGAGGCCAGGGATACCAGGTATCGAATGTATCGATTAAAGACCCATAGTAATCCTTGCTAAAAGGTTCCTCAAAATTTGGACTGTTCGGGTCACAACCATGTATTTCATTCATTTCTACCCAATTAATATCGGCTCTTCTTTCATCGGGGGTATCTTCCCAGGTAAAGTTATCATCTTCCCAGATTTTGTAGTGCCAAAAATGATTGGTTCGAACATTAGCATTGCCTATCCCTAAAGTATCACCTGTTTCAGAATCCCAGTTACACCAGCGGACACCTTCGGAATCGAGTATCTTCCAATACGAAGGTGTATAAAGCCTGTTAGAGTGGGTTCCCTCAGCAGTTCTCGCATCTGTGGGCGCATCAGGCCGGTCTATGGTAACATAAATAGTCTCTGTATTCTGGGATGGGTTCTTGTTTTCACCCCGATGAAGGTCCCACTGCACATTACGGTTTGGATCACCCGAATCAATGCCAAATCGATCTGTCATTAGTGAGTAACCTGATTCATCAATAAGCCAATCAGCAGCTTCAATGGCTCTCTCGTAATCTCTATTGGCAAGTGCAACTTTCACTAATAAATGGCTAACAGCTCCCTGTGTTACGTCCCCATTGGTTGCTCGTTCTATAGGTAGCCTTTCTTCTGCCCATTCCAGATCTTCCTGGATCTTTTCCAGTATGGCCGTTCGGCTATACGTTTCAAAATCGAGCTTTACGCCTTGCAACTCTTCAGCAATCCATGGAATATCACCATAGGTATGCACAAGTCTGTAATACCAATAAGCACGATGCCATAAAGCTTCGGCCAGCAATCGATCTCTTACCTCCTGGTCATCCCATTCTACGTCATCGATTCGGGAAACCAACACATTCGCGTTTTTTATGTATTCATAGCCTTCATCGAGAAAACTAAGATAGGGCCAGCCCCCGGGGGCATCACTTGGCGTAATGTTCCTAAGATCAGACGGTTCAATAGATATAGCAAGATCCGACATCGTATAACCCATGGCAATATTATTAACATAACCATGCGTATCATTTCTCAGATCTCTTCTCATCGTTACTAATAATGCCTCAAAACCTGCTTCATCAGTATATACCGCTTCAGGACTAAAAAACGACTTCGGATCAGGTGACAAAAAGTCATCTGAACATGCCGACAAAAACACAAGGCATGATATGGATAATAAAATTAAAACATTTTTCATAATAATGATCCTAATGTGTTACTATAGAGTTTCGGTTAAAGAGATAAGCTTAATCCAAGCGTAAAGGTCCTGGGCATGGGTGTTGTTCCTGGAACCGTATCTGGTTCTTCCGATTCGGGATCCCAGTGGGCCCATTTGGTAAATGTGGCGAGATTACGGGCAGAAGCGAAAATTCGCAGATTGCGCATCTGTAATTGCTCGGCCATGCTTGTAGGCAGCGCATAGGATAAGGTAACATCCTGAATTCTTACGAACGACCGGTCCCTGTACACATTAATCCCACCGCCATATCCACCGACAAGGACTTCCAGTCTCGGATACTCATTATTAGCGTTTTCAGGAGTCCAGTAAGGTATTGGTCCCGTATGTCGTCCCCGCCTGTCGTTGCTCTCTTCACCCGGGTTTAGGGCTGCGGGCTCTCTACCTATATGGCCAAGGTCGGCGCGTATAAATACAGCGGCGGTCCAGTTATTGTAAGAAACTTCATTTCTCAGGCCAAGTCGGTAGCGGGGCTGAAGGTGCCCGATAAATTGCTTATCTTGCTGGGCTGTATATTCACCATCTCCATTCACATCAACCGCCTTAATATCACCGGGGCGCATTCCATAATCAGCAGCTTCATCAGCCTCATCTTCCTGCCATATGCCGTCAAACTCATAATTCCACACGGCGTCAATGCCTTCTCCAATAAACCAGTTATTGGTGTAATCGGGAAGCTCTCCGGACCGTTCTTCACCCAGAATCGTATAATCCCCTGTATCCCCGAAAAGGGAAACAATTTTGTTTCGGTTCAAAGAGAAGAGAAAATCCGTATCCCAATTAATGGAAGATGAGCTTACGTTTCTGGTTCGCAATGTCATTTCAAAACCACGGTTCTGAAGTTCGCCTAAATTAGTCGTAACATCATTGAATCCGGTGAAACTCGGAAGCCGGCGATCCATCAGCAAATCAGTAGTCGCCGCGTCATAGGCATCCAGTGTAAGATTGACACGATTATCTAATAAATGAATATCCATCCCAATATTGATGGATTCCGTTTTTTCCCATCTCAGGCCAGGGTTGGCTAATGAAGAATTATAAACACCTACCCGTGCGCTTGAGCCATCATACCATAGATTTGAACTTAATTGTGCCAGGGAAGAATATTCCCCGATATCCCGGTTTCCGTTAACTCCCCAAGACAGTCTTAATTTCAATTGATCGACCCAATCAACATCAAAGAATTCTTCATCCCCCAGCTGCCAGGCAAATGCCGCGGCCGGAAAAGTAGCCCTTGGTTCATCTTGCCCGAATGCAGAATAACCATCCCTCCTTACAGAAGCCGTGAGCAAATATTTGCCCATGAGGGTATAATTCAGGCGCGCCATCAAAGCGTCTCCTGTTGCTCTAGTATCATTAGTACGAATGCTTGGATTATCACCAAACTGTAATCCATGAGAACCAAGTTGCTCACCCGGAGCAAAGTTTTGGTTCTCCATTCTATCAAACCATTCTCTATTCTCCTCAACTGAGTGAAGAAGCGTTACGTCAAAATTGTGTACACCAAAATCTTCATTCCAGGATAATAGATTATCCACCATCCAGTCGAATTGATTATAACGTTCCCGAAAACCCAGGCTCTGGTCCTGATTGGGATCCCCGCCGAACCGTACATCCGTTGACCGGAACTCCTGATGCTTCATGGCCTCATAGCGGGGCTGAAATGACAATTGGTATTCAATGCCAAAGGGAAGTGAAATATTGGCAAACAAATTGCTAAACAGGCTGTTTATTTTTATATCTCTGGTCCTTAATTGATTTTCTAACAAAGGATTGTTGGTATGGCCATGAGCCAGCCTCTCCAGATTGCCATCAGCGTCATAAACTTGTCCGTAAGGGCTATTGGCATAAAAGCCTAAACTGGCAGGCACATTGTCTTCATTCCGATCCGAGAAGTGCGCATTTAAACCAACCTCTAACCATTCAGCAACTCGATAATCAGCATTTAATCTTGAGCGAATAGTTGAAAATTCTTCTCCAACCCGAAGGCCTTCATTGTTGACATACCCCATAGACCAGTAATACGAAGCATCGTCAGATCCGCCGGAAATACTCAAATCATGATTTTGCCTCATACCATTTCGCATGACCACGTCATACCAATCTGTTGTTCGCCCATTTATATAATTTTCCTGCTCAATAGGAAAGAATGCCAGACGCCTTAAATACTCCCGCGTATTGTCCTCAAGAGGACTATCACTTAAGTTTCGCCAATCATCCAGGCTCATACCATCTGGTAAGCCTTCCGGGTTGGTGTAATAGTCGTAATCTTGATTTGGAAATACTGTTCTAAACCAATCAGACCTAAACTGAACATATTCATCCGCACTAAATGGCCTTCGCTGGTGTGTAGGCTGAGTCACGCCTAGCCGGGTTGAAAAATTAATAGTTGGTTTACCAGCTTCCCCTCTTGTGGTCGTAATTAAAATAACACCAGAGGCTGCCTTAGCACCATAAACAGCAGCCGAACTTGCATCTTTTAATATATCAACCGTTTCAATATCAGATGGGTTAATGTCCAGCAAACTACCATTGTATACAGCGCCGTCCAGTACAACCATTGGTTCCGTTCCGGCTGTCAGTGATGTTGGCCCTCTAACTTCAAGCGAACTTCCACCAGCAGGGGAGCCGCTTTGATTTGCCGAGAACCCGGCAATCGTACCCGTAAGCATATCGGTAAGCTGGGTCATGTTTTGACTTTCAAAATCTTCGGCTGTTTGCCGCTCCACGGATCCAGTCAAGTCTGACCTTTGTACCGTTCCATAACCGACAACCACCATTTCATCCAGCTGTGCGAAATCTCCTTCCAGTTCCACATCAATGACATCCTGGTCCCCCACGGTAACTTCTTCTGATGTATATCCTACAAAAGAAAAAACCAAAACGCTGCCGGGCCCTTCTACTTCAATACTATATTCACCGTCCAGGTCAGTCGTTGTACCCACATTACTTCCCTCAACCTGAATGTTTACACCCGGGAGAACATCACCGAGTTCAGCATCGGATACCGTTCCCTCCACGGTTTGTGACTGCGCTAATCCGGTTCCATATAAACCGAAAAACAAACAGAGAGTTAATAGTAATTTATATTTCATAATACTCATCCCTTTTTTTTGAGAATGTAAAGTTAAAAGTTAATCCTTTTTAATGTTTTTACAATGAGGCGCAATTTACAAAAAAAAGAAATAACTATGGTTTTTTTTAAAAATAGCATTCAATAATCCTTTTCTGGCTAGTGGCAAATAAATAACACTATAATCACCCATTCAAAGGCGCCGGGGGGTGTGTCACCCGTACCGGCGGGTATTAATTGTCATTGCTATTTAAAAACTGCTAAGGTTCCCTTATCTTCTGAATAGAGGAAGCAGCCGTAAATTATCCACAGGTAAAATCAGGAACTGTGATTTATTTGATTAGTATGATGGACTGTGATTTTTTAATCATGGCCA
>JBBDMV010000074.1:0-4526 GCA_040878115.1 Balneolales bacterium | reverse complement strand
CCATTTTTTCTCCTGCTTTAACGTCTACGCCGGAGCCTTTGTAAGTATGTATTTTATCAGCCATTGTATATTCGGTATCGTTTGGTTCAAGATAAGGCTTTTAAGTTATTCTGAAAAAAAAGGCCTTTAATATTGTAACAATAAGTTCGGGTATTTTTAGATCAATTCTATGCAAACCTCAACGCATCCTGATCATTCTGGAAGACCCATATGTTTTCAGTATGACACTAAGAACAGGGGAGTAACCCTGGTTTTAAAGCCCTATGAGTAATGGCAAATAAATGTGCTTTGATGAAATTATTAAGAACTCAAATGGGGATCCTGATGTTTTAGAATAAAAACCAAAAGCCAACACCAGACCATGGACTCAATTACACATTACCCAAAACCAAGACTGGTCATTATTGGAGCCGGTTTTGGTGGGTTAACCGCCGCACAGGCTTTAAGGTACGCGAACGTTGATATCACTATTATCGACAGGACTAACCATCACTTATTTCAGCCCTTGCTTTATCAAGTTGCTACGGCATCACTTTCGCCGGGTGATATTGCCATGCCGGTGAGGGCGGTATTTAAGAAGCAAGAAAATGTTACCGTAATATTAGGCGAGGTTGTAGATGTAAATGAGGAAAAGCGGACCCTTGCACTGGAAGATGGAGATACTTTAAACTTCGATTACCTCATCATAGCCACGGGTACACGTCATTCTTATTTTGGAAATAACCAGTGGGAAGAAAACGCACCGGGATTAAAGACAATTTCTGATGCTTTGAAAATCCGCGAAAAAATATTGTTATCACTTGAAAAAGCCGAGCGGGAAAATAATCCGGAAATACGAAAAGCATTTCTCAACTTTGTGATTGTAGGCGGCGGTCCAACAGGAGTAGAATTGGCCGGAGCTATATCTGAAATTGTGAAACGTGCTGTGATACGCGATTACAATAATATAAATGCCGAAGATACTTCTATCACGCTTGTTGAGGCACTCCCGCATATTTTGCCTGCTTTTGACCAGGACCTTCGTATCGCGGCTGTAAAAATGCTGAATGATATGGGGGTAAATGTTACGGTAGACACGATGGTTACGGATGTAGATGATCATGGGGTTGATACAAAAAGGGGTTACATAAAATCGACCAACGTAATTTGGGCGGCTGGGAACGAAGCTTCTCCGTTGTTAAAAAGTTTGAATGTGGAAGCCGGCAAAGCCGGACGAATACCCGTGCAGTCGGATTTAACCATAAAAGGGCACCCGAATATTTTTGTGATTGGTGACGCCGCCATTTTTCAGGATGAGGCCGGCAATGAGTTACCAGCCCTCGCACCGGTTGCCATGCAACAAGGGCGCCATGTTGCACGATTGCTTAGTGATCATATCCAGCTTAGAAAGAGGCCGGGCTTTAGGTATAAAGATCGGGGTAAAATGGCTACTATTGGCCGTGCGAAAGGAGTAGCGGAATTGGGTGAATTTAAATTTGCGGGCTTTTTTGCCTGGGTGATCTGGTCGGCCGTTCACATTTTTTTCCTCATTGGTTTCCGTAACCGATTTCGTGTGATGGCAGAATGGATGTGGTATTACATTACGTTCCGGGGCGGTGTTCGCTTGATTACCGGAATAGATGTGAATAAGGTTAAGGAAAAGGCTGATAACAGGCGTCAGGTTGAAAAAGAGAAGGAGATGGAAGGCAGGAAGGTGTAAAAAGAAAAATCACCTTTAGATTAGCTCATTCAGGCTTTTCCCTTGCCGGCCTCAATTATTCACTTGTGCTGATTCTCTACATTAGATTAAATAAATCGCTATTTTTATTTAAATTGGGAAAAAAATCCTATATAGCCGAACTATCGATTTTTGTGCTTAATTTGATTAATATGAAGCATTCAATAGTTGTTCCATAAAACCAGTACAAGCAAATTGGGCTATTACAGCAAAAAAAAACCTCAGGCGCTTTCCTCTCTCCTCGAAGATTTTATTGAGGATTTACCTCATAGGAAAGAGCTGAAAAAAGGAATGGTCCTTTCTCTTCTTCCTGAATATGTTGGGCCTGCTATTGCCAAACAATGTGAAGACATCCATTTTGAAGGACCGAGGCTGGTGATGCGAATAAAGAACCCAGGTTGGCGACACGAACTTCACATGCAACGTTATAACCTTGCCCGACAGTTAAATAGAAAAGTAAAGGAAGAAATCATAAAAGAAATAATTGTACGCGGGTAACGTATTGAACATGCCATCGTTAGACTATTATAATTTTGTATAGATGTCAGATTCAGGCCCAAATATAAAACCTACCCTTTTTTCCCGCTTAAGAAGGAAGGATGATATAATTTCTTTGCCGCGTACAGAAAAGGTTATCGTGTTCATAGTTGCATACGTGATCGCTATGTGTCTGTGGCTTTTGGTGAATTTAAATCGTGATTATAATCTCTCGGTAAACCTTCCTGTTCATTTGGCACAATTTCAGGAAGATCAGGCACTAGTTGAGGAACCACCTGAATACGTCACGGTTAATTTAGTCGGGGAGGGCTGGAAGCTGATTACAATATATAATAATCCTCCACCGCTTCGGGTGGATCCACGTCAGGGATCAATTAATCTGTACGACCGGGCACAGGAAACGATGGGAATGTTCCTTGATGTAGAGGTCCAAAATGTTCAGCCTGTGATCATGAATATTCCGATGGAGGAAAAGATTTCTCTAAAGGTGCCTATCCAAGTAAATGTGGATAAAACTTTTCGGCCTCAATACGATTTGGTAGGGGAGCCAAAGATTGAGCCAGACAGTGTGGTAATTTCAGGAGCGCAATCGCTGGTTGAAGATATAACTCATTGGGAAACCGAAGAAGTACATTTTGAAGATGTCAGAGATAGTATTAGTCAACACATCCCACTAAAGGAATCTTCGAGCTTGCTTGAATTAGGCATTGAGGAAGTTTTATATCGTGCCGATGTATCCGAATTCACTGAAGGGGAAATCCGCGTTTATGTCAGCACCGAGAATTTTCCTGAAGATAGAAGCGTACATTACAGCCCGTCAATCGTTACGATAAGATATGATGTGCCTATAGATGAATATGCAAGCTCCCAGGAGATCATACCATTTGAGGCTTCTGTTCCCTACCAGGAAGTTGAACAAGATACCACCGGATTTGTAACGCCGACCATTCGAAAGCTGGATAATGATCTTAACCTCCGCCTGCGCTCTGTACAGCCGCGCAGGGTTTCATATTATAATGTTCTGGCGGATTAGTTATTTGTACGCTACCACCCACAACCAACAAAAGCGCCAGCGTGCAAAAGCGAAGCGTATAAACAACTAATCGCCAAATGGTGCCAGAGCTTCTTCAACTTCCCGGCACTCATCCAAGTATGAAACAACCTTTAGTATCACCTCATCAACAAGTGCGTCCGGGCAAGAGGCGCCTGATGTTATGGCAATGGTTAGCGGAGTTTTGGACTGGGACAGCCAGTCGTGGGACTGTTTAATTTCCTTATCCCACTGGTTGAAATGATGGATTTCATCGTCTGATTTAATTTCCGAGGCATCACGGATGTGATAAGTCGCGAATTTGCTTTCCAGCAGTTCAACCAGGTGCATAGTGTTCGAAGAGTTGTATCCGCCTACCACGAGCGCCAGGTCGGCCTCTTCCTTCAACAGGCCAAATGTGGCGGACTGGTTCTCGTTGGTGGCATAGCAAAGCGTATCGGCGGTATCGGCAAAATGCTCCTGTACCTCGGCCTCCCCGTGCTTTTCAATGGCAGCCTGCTTGAGTATCTCCATCACCTCGCGTGTCTCGGAAGCCAGCATGGTGGTCTGGTTGATAACCCCGAACTTTTCAAGGTCGGCGAGCGGATTGAAATCGGCAGTTGATTTATTACCAAAATGCTGTTTGAAATCCTCCAGTGGTCTCCTTTCAAGCATGATATCGGCCAGTATCTGCGCTTCCTCAGGGTTTAATACCACAACCGCCGGTGCCTTCTCTGAAGTATGAGAAAAGGTGGCCCGCGTTTCCTCATGCTTATGCTTACCATGAATGACCAGGGAATTGCCTTTCTTTCCAAGCTGTCTGCCCCGCTTCCATACCTTTACCACAAAGGGGCAGGTGGTATCGTATTGATAAGCGTCGATGCCCTGGGCCGAGAGCTTCTTCTGAATTTCAACTGTGGTGCCGAAAGCCGGTACAATTACAATATCGTCTTTGTCCAACGAAGATATCGGGATAATCTCCTTGCCTCCGGTCTCAAATAAAAAACGTACGCCCCGTTTCTGCAGGTCCTTATTCACGGTCGGGTTGTGGATCATCTCGCTAAGCAGGTATATATTCTTGTCCGGGTTCTGCTCCACCGACCGGTAGGCTATATCAATAGCATTCTCTACCCCGTAACAAAAACCAAAATGCCGCGGCACTATAAAGCGCACTGCCCCAAAATCGAGCACACTGGGCTTAAGGTCCTTTTTCATTGGGTCTAGAATTTGGTTGGATTCCTTCACCCGGGCAATGATCGAGGATTTGTAAATAAGGTGTAT
>JBBDMV010000073.1:0-4579 GCA_040878115.1 Balneolales bacterium | reverse complement strand
CCCTCTGGTCCCAAACCAGATACGCTACCGGACTGCGCCACGCCCCGAATTCTAAGTGTTTAAAGAACGGTTAAATTAGCAGTTTAAAAAGATTATGTCAATCAAAACCTGTGATAAACTTGTTCTTTTTCACAGACCAGGCAGTTAGCTGCTCTAAGATGATTTATGGTCTGTTATTGAATAAACTTTTGGCCCACTCACTTATCATACCGCCGCCGTACGTAAACATTTGGATGCTAAAAGCCAGAGGTACGAGTGCCGCCGCAAGGGTGTTATGCATTTTCTTTAAACCGTGGATGGTCAGGAAAATAAGCCAAAGTAGTCCGGCTATTACAGAAAAAATGAGAAGTACCCTTATGGGTTCAAAATAGATTGAGCCCATGATCATTGATGCTAATAATAATATACCCACTGCCGGAAGCAAATAAAGCGGTTCAAGTAGTTTCCGGTCTATCCTGGAAAGTTGAACTCTCGCTTTTCCCATTTTATAGATTTGCTTTGCAAAGGCATTAATGCCGGAACGTCGCTTGTGAAATACAAAAGCATCAGGCAAGAAGGCTACCCTGGATGTAGCCTTTAGGATACGATGGCTGAATTCGATATCCTCACCATATTGAAATATAGAACCGAAACCTCCAATTTTTTTATAGATTTCCTTCTTGAAACCCATGTTGAAACTTCGGGGATAAAAACGGGCCAGAGTTCGCCCGTCTGCTCCGCGAAGACCACCAGTGGTGAAGAAGGAAGTCATTACATAATTGACGGCCTTGTCCCAGGCAGAGAACGTTTCCAGGGCAGTATCAGGTCCACCATAAGCGTCCATCTGCATCTCTGAAAAAGCATCTGCAACCTCAGACAGGTAATGAGCAGGAATGATGCAATCGGAGTCAATAAACACAATGACATCATTTTCAGCAAGGTCCATACCCGTATTCCTGGCCTTGCCGGGACCCTGGTTTTCCTGACGAAAATACCTGATGCCGAACTTCGCTTTTGAAAGAAATTTGTCAACCACACCTTTGATGTTTTCGGTTGACCCGTCATCAACAATGATGAGCTCATAGCTTTCGGGAGGAAAGGTTTGTTTCATCAGACTTTCCAGAAGTACGTCCAAATCCTCAGAGCGATTGTATATAGGAATAATAATGGAAAAAGTGATCATGGTATTCTTCGCATTAAAACAAGTAAATTACGGATAATTCAGGGCAAATTATTTGAACGTAAATTAAACCAGTGCAAAAAAAAAGGCACACCCGATAAGGTGCACCTTTTTTAATTATCTGAAATCAGAGGATTTAGGTCCGGGCTTCTTCTGATTTTGCCTTTCCATCTTCTTTAGAAGGCTTATCCGGTTCTTCGGGTTCTTTCCAATCGAACATAAGCCCGTCGCGTGATGCATTCATTTTAATGCGAATCACAGAACCTTCCTTTTTCTCTACACCCAGAATCTCTTCTGCAAGCGGATCTTCAACGTATTTTTGAATGGCCCTCTTAAGCGGACGCGCACCATATTTAGGGTCAAATCCTTTCTCAGAGAGAAACTCACTGGCACCTTTAGTGATATCCACTTTATAGCCAAGGTCCTTAATACGCTTGAACAGCTCATCAGACATAACATCAATAATCCTGAACATGTCGACTTTCTCCAAAGGCTTGAAGACAATTACATCATCAACCCGGTTCAGGAACTCTGGGTTGAAAACTTTTCTTAAAGCATCCTGGATAGTGGACTTCATCTTCGCATAATCAAAAGCTGACTCCGTATCTGAGAATCCGATTCCGCGCCCCATATTTTTAATATCACGTGCTCCGATATTGGAGGTCATGATAATAATGGTATTACGGAAATCGACTTTTCGCCCAAGACTGTCTGTAAGTACACCATCGTCCAATACCTGAAGCAACAAGTTGAACACATCGGGGTGAGCTTTTTCGATTTCATCTAACAAGATTACACTGTATGGCTTACGGCGAACTTTTTCAGTTAGAATTCCACCTTCTTCATACCCTACATATCCCGGAGGTGCACCAACCAATCTCGATACAGAGAACTTCTCCATATACTCACTCATATCAATCCTGATGAGTGCTTCATCAACATCGAAGAGGTATTTGGCCATAACTTTCGCAAGCTCAGTTTTCCCGACCCCTGTAGGTCCCAGAAAAATAAAAGAACCAATAGGACGGGATGGGTCTTTGAGTCCGGCCCGGGTCCTTTGAATAGCTTTACTTAATTTGCCAATCGCTTCATCCTGGCCGATGACTTTTGAAGAAAGCTCTTCGCTCATTTTGAGAAGTTTCTTGCCTTCGTTCTGTGCAATTTTATTAACCGGTATACCGGTCATCATGGCAACGATTTTGGCAACATCATCCTCTTCAACATTATATACAATTTGCTCACACTCTTTTTCCCATTCCCGCTGAGCTGCATCCAGCTCTTCGATGATGCGTTTTTCCTTATCACGCAGACGGGCCGCATCTTCGAAACGCTGTTTTTTTACCATAGCGTTTTTATCGGCACTGGTTGCATCTATTTCCTCTTCCAGCTTAATAATATGCTTGGGAACGATAATATTGGATAAGTGCACTTTGGCTCCGGCTTCATCGAGAGCGTCGATTGCTTTATCCGGTAAAAATCGATCGGTAAGGTACCGGTCAGTCAGCTTTACGCAAGCTTCGATAGCCTGATCAGAGTATTTTACACTGTGATGTTTTTCGTACTTGTTTTTAATCTGGTTCAGGATCTCAATGGTTTCTTCCCTTGATGTGGCATCCACCATAATTTTCTGAAAACGTCGTTCAAGGGCCCCGTCTTTTTCGATGTACTGACGGTACTCGTTCAACGTGGTTGCACCTATTGCCTGTACGTCTCCCCGGGCCAAGGCCGGCTTTAACATATTAGAGGCGTCAAGTGAGCCGCTTGCCCCGCCGGCGCCTACTATAGTGTGCAGCTCATCAATAAACAAAATTACATTCGGAGTTTTCTCCAATTCGTTCATGACGGCTTTCATACGTTCTTCAAACTGGCCACGATATTTCGTGCCGGCCACCAAGGCGGCAAGATCAAGGGCGATAACGCGCTTGTCATACAAAACCCGTGAAACTTTTCGTTTGATGATCCTTAAGGCAAGTCCTTCGGCAATAGCCGTCTTACCTACTCCGGGTTCTCCGATAAGCACAGGATTGTTCTTCTTCCTGCGACTCAGTACCTGAGCTACCCGTTCAATTTCTTTTTCCCGGCCAACGATCGGGTCCAATTTACCGTCTTCGGCTAATTTGGTGAGATCCCGGCCAAAATTGTCTAAAACTGGTGTTTTTGTTTTTTCCATTTTTCTGTCCCTAGCGCTTCCTGATGTTGGTTTTTGACTTTTGGAAGATGAACTCTCTGCTGATATTTTACCTCCTTCATCATCTTTAGACGGCCGCCCGGTTATAATCAAATCCAGCTCTTCCCGGACCGCGTCATATGTAACGTTGAACTGCTGCAATATTTGTGCGGCAATATTCTCGTCATCTCTTAATAAAGAAAGCAACAAATGTTCTGTTCCAATAGTGTCACTCTTGTAAAGTTTTGCTTCCAGATAGGTAATCCGCAGTACTTTCTCGGCTTGTTTGGTTAAGGGGATGTTCCCTACCGTGACTGCCCCACCTGTACCACGAACCGTATCTTCAATTGTTTTCTTGATTTTTAGAAGATCACATTTCTGGTTTTTCAAAATCTTGATAGCAATTCCTTCACCAAGGCGTATGATTCCTAATATTAAATGTTCTGTTCCTATGTAATCATGCCCCAGCCGTAAGGCCTCTTCACGGCTAAACTGAATTACATCACGTACTCTGTTTGAAAAATTGCCGTCCATAAATTTTTGGTAATAATTTAATTAAAGAAAAAAACTATTGCCCTTGGTAATCTGTGAAAACAGCCAATCACTGCCAATAGTTTCACTTTTCTTAACGAAGGTAGTATAGGCTTAGTGTAAACGCAAATTTACATGTAAAGGATTAATAGACTTAATTAAGCTTCACAGATAGTTTTATAGGCCTGAAAAAAATGATCTCGGAAATCATATTTTAGTATATCGTGTGTCAACCTACGAAAAAAAGATATGAGAAGACCGCAGCCTTTGTGGATTTTGTGACGCCTCACCCAGAAGTGGCTTTACTGAACCAAGAGGTTCGGCATTAAACCCAGAGCTTTGGCCTGTCGGGTTGCTAAATAGAAGCGCCTTCTCCTGGCGGGTTAAGATGATAACTTAATTAATTTAGGCTATTTTCCCATTTCGCCTTTTTTTATCTCAGGCACTTTCTCAGAAATAAAGGAGTAATATTCCCATGAACGGCGCTGTTTTATGCTTTGCCCGAACCTGATTTTCACGGGGACCTTGGCTGTACCTGGTCCGTACCAAGTCTTACTCAACCCTCCGGATGTTGTTCGGGGTTGTAAGACCAGTCCGAGCCCAGGTCCACAGCAGTTAGGCAAGGTTTATTCACAATAGCCGTATAATCGCAGACTTAATTTATTAAGGAGATTTTGATAAAAAGCCTGAAGCAATCTCGCGTGGTTTAATTTTTGATAATA
>JBBDMV010000072.1:0-25023 GCA_040878115.1 Balneolales bacterium | reverse complement strand
TTTAGAAAAGTGCCTAAATAATTAAGGTTTGTTATCACTCATTCATATCTACGGTGGGTTTACCTTCTTTAATAATACCTGTTGCATGGATACCGTGAATCTACCGCAAGCCTGGCGGTCTAGGGGCAGGGCGCGGCGGTGGTCCGGCTGCGATCTTTCAGCCTGACGTATCTTATTGTGCAGTAACCCAATACTTTTGCCGCTACAGGCATCGTGCCTGTACCACACTATTCGCCCCCGAAGGCCAGAGGCCACCCCTCAGACTATTTTGGTCCCATATTGGAAAAGGTCCCGGCGAAGGGATTTCAGGGCCTTGCTCATCTGTGCTTCAACTGTTTTGGGTGAGATATCGAGCACTTCGGAAATTTCGCGGTAGGTCAAACCATCTTTGCGGTTCAATTTGTAAATCTGACGAGCATATTCAGGAATGTTCTCAATCGCTTTTTTTACGTTCTTTATAAATACATCGTTCCCGTCAAAATCATGAAGCTGAGTAACAGCGGCCGGGTTCAACCATTCGATTTCGGGGTTGTACTCTTTAACGATGTTTTGGTGTTTAAGATGGTTTAATACTTTATTTCTTACATCCTTATACAAAAAGGATGTAATATTTTTATCAGGGTCCAGTGATGCTCTTGACTCCCAAATATTCAAAAAAACATCCTGGACCAATTCCTCAGAAATATGAGATGAACGCAAAAATCTCCATGCAAATTTACATAAGGGGCTGTAAAACTTTAGATAAAGCTTTTCAAAGGCATACTTATCCCCTTCCCGGATATCTTCAATCCACAGTTCAATATTATCATGGTATTTAATCATTCACACATGCTTTCAACCATTCATCGACCATTAACAATTGTTTACATTAAGAAAATATTAATTTAGTTAAGAAACAATAACTTTTAAAATCCCGCCCCACTACTGTTATAGCCTTCATGGAATAGTCCATGGCATTAACATAAGCCCAGGAATTTCTTGCAGACTTGGCCTGGAGCAATTGCATTGCGGAAAACAGGAAAAAGACTTAATACAAAAATAATAAATAGGGTTAAATATCTTCTTTGCTAAAAGTGCTAATTACGGCATTTTTCGTTATCCTCCTGTCATATTCATTTCATTTCTCAATTTACTTCGATGAAATATTTGCTTCTGTTTTCCCTGTTATTTTATACCCTTGCTTTTGCTGCTGAGCAGGATGCACCATATGATGTCATTATAAAGAACGGCACAATATACGATGGTTCCGGGGAAAAGCCTTTTATGGCTGATATTGCGCTTCGTGGTGAGGAAATAGTTCGTATTGGTGATTTAGAAAATGCCATAGCCCCTAAAATAATAGATGCTTCGGGCAGGGCCATTGCACCGGGGTTTATAAATGTACTCAGCTGGGCTGCCAATTCGCTTTTTAGAGACGGGCGGTCTATGAGCGATATAAAGCAGGGAGTCACGCTTGAGGTTTTTGGAGAAGGTTCATCAATGGGGCCTATTCCTGGAGATGAGCAGGAATGGAATACCCTTGACGAATTTTTGGTGCACCTAACTGATAAAGGTGTTTCAACAAATGTGGCCTCGTTTGTGGGGGCAACCACCATCCGTCAATATGTGTTAGGGCATGCCGACCGGGCACCCAACGAAAATGAATTGGACCAGATGCGCAAGTTGGTCAGGGAAGCTATGGAAGACGGTGCTCTGGGGCTGGGAACATCTTTGATTTACGCCCCAGCCTTTTTTGCAGACACCGAAGAGCTGATCGAGCTTTCAAGAGTTGTCGCTGAATATGACGGCCTGTATATATCACACCTTAGAAGCGAAGGCAATAGTTTTGAAGAATCGGTTGATGAGCTCCTTGAAATATCCAGGAAAGCAGGTATCCGGGCAGAAATTTTTCATCTGAAAGCGGCCGGAAAGCCCAACTGGCACAAGCTCGATAACGTGATCAATAAGATTGAGGCTGCCCGGATTATCGAAGGGTTAGAAATAAGTGCAAATATGTACACCTATACGGCCGCATCTACCAGTCTTGCTGCAATCATGCCACCCTGGACAAACGAAGGTGGTCACCGTGCATGGATACGGAGGTTGAAGGATCCCGAGATCAGGAAGCAAATTGTTGAAGAAATACAGACGGATTCTGATGATTGGGAGAATTTCTATTTGGCTGCAGGAACACCTGATAACATCATCATCACCGGATTAAACAATAGCAATTTAAGAAGCTACAACGGACTAACGCTTGCTCAAATAGCGGAGCAAAGAGATACCGGTCCGATAGAGACGGCAATTGATCTTACTATTGAGGATAATCGCAGAATTGGTGCGGTATATTTTCTTATGTCTGATGAAAACGTAAAACGCCAAATTCAGATACCCTGGATGAGCTTTGGGTCAGATGGGGGATCTTTTTCAGACAGAATGGGCAGCATGGTCCATCCAAGGGCTTTTGGTAATTTCGCCAGGCTTTTGGGTAAATACGTCCGCGATGAGCAAGTCATTCCGCTCGAAGAGGCGATATACAAAATGACGGCTTTGCCTGCAAAGAACCTAAGAATTGGCAGCCGTGGAAAGCTAAAGGAGGGTTATAAGGCAGATATTGTAATATTTGATCCGGAAACTATTCGTGACCATGCCACTTATGAAGATCCTCACCAGTATGCTTCGGGTGTTGATCATGTTTTTGTAAATGGCGTTCAGGTTCTAAAAAACGGTAAACACACGGGCGCAAAGCCTGGCCAGGTTGTGAGGCGAAGCAGCAATTGAAGGTTCTGTGAACCTGGGCTGTTTTTTTAAATGACCGGAATTGGGGGTAATCCTTCTTCACATAGCCGGGCTTTTTTTTGAATTCATTGATATTTAATGTTATGTTGAAAGCGCTCCTTAGATACTTTTTAACTTAGCTTAAACCCTACAGCTAATAACTATTCTCCATAAAACTTGAAATATTAATATGGGCCACTATAAATTTTTCGAAGAGGTAAACAACAATTTTGACAGAGCTGCCAGGTATACAGGTTATGATGACGGTATATTAAATCAGATCAAAATTTGCAACAGTACCTATCACGTAACTTTTCCTGTCAAAATGGATGATGGCTCCATTGAGACCATACATGGCTGGAGGGCACAGCACAGCCACCATAAACTGCCAACCAAGGGTGGAATCAGGTATAGTATTAATGTTAATGAAGATGAGGTGACGGCATTGGCTGCCCTGATGACTTATAAGTGTGCGGTTGTTGACGTTCCGTTTGGCGGAGGGAAGGGCGGCATTAAAATTGACCGGAGTAAATTTTCAATCCATGAAATCGAGCGCATCACCAGGCGCTATACATTTGAGCTTATTCAAAAGAATTTTATCGGCCCGGGATTAGATGTACCCGCACCCGATTATGGGTCCGGAGAGCAGGAAATGGCCTGGATTATGGACACCTATCGTGCGATGGAGCCAACCATTAATGCAGCCGGATGCGTTACGGGTAAACCTATCCATCAATCGGGTATCAGAGGGCGGACCGAGGCGACGGGCCGCGGGGTTTATTTTGGTGTACGAGAAGCTTGTTCGAACGTTGAAGATATGAAGAAACTGGGGTTGAAGCCCGGTCTGGATGGTAAAAAGGTAATCGTGCAAGGTTTGGGTAATGTGGGGTATCACTCGGCAAAATACTTGCAGGAAGCCGGTGCCGTATTAATAGGATTTGCCGAAGCCCAGGGTGCTATCCATAACCCTAAGGGGATGGATGTTGAGAAAGTAATGTCGCATTGGAAAGAGACAGGGTCCATTATGAACTTTCCCGGTGCTGAAAATATTTCCGAATCAAGTAAAGCTTTGGAATTACCGTGCGACATTTTAGTTCCGGCAGCACTCGAGAACCAGATTAATGAAGGTAATGCTTCGAACATCAAGGCAAAGATCATTGCGGAAGCGGCAAACGGGCCCACTACCAGTCAGGCCCATGATATTATTAAGGAACGAGGCGCGTTGATCATACCGGATAATTTTCTGAATGCCGGGGGTGTGACGGTTTCCTTTTTTGAATGGCTGAAAAACCTTTCTCATGTCAGGTTTGGTCGTATGGACAGACGTTATGAAGAAAGTGCCGTTAAAAAGCTTTTAGCGGCTGTTGAAACGGTTACAGTAAGTAAGTTTTCCAAAAAAATTATCGATGAACTTGTAAAGGGTGCTGATGAAAGGGCAATCGTTGATTCCGGTCTGGAAGATACGATGATGATTGCCTACAACGAGATCCGTGAAATCAGGAACGAACATAAGATAGATCTCCGGACAGCAGCTTTTGTCAGCGCTATTAATAAAATTGGATTATCCTACCAGCAATTGGGAATTTTTCCTTAATTTGGCTGTTATATGAAAGGACTGTAAACCCGGAGCTGTATCAAAAGACGGCTGCGGCAAGCGTCCACGCTTGCCGGCGTGTGCACTCGTGGCGTATGAGTTCATTCCTCGCTAAGCGTGGACGCTTAGCGAAGCAGTTATGGGTTTTTGAAACAGTTCCATTCTGTTCTAATATTTCACCAAATTCTATATTATTAGTTAATCCTCATGGGTTTTTTCGACAATCTCGGTTTTAAAAAGAAAGAAGATGATTTAAAAGACGGGCTGGAAAAAAGCCGTAGCGGCTTGCTTGATAAGCTCGGAAAAGCATTCGTGGGTAAAGATACTGTTGATGATGAGGTTTTGGATGACCTTGAAGAAATTCTTATTACCTCCGATGTTGGCGTAGCTACAACTCTGGAAGTTATCAAAAGGATCGAGCAGCGTGTGGCCCGTGATAAATATGTTGGCAGCAGTGAGCTTCAGCAAATATTAAGGGAAGAAATTATCGGATTGCTTAAAGAGAGCACTTCGGACAAACCCGCTGAGTTTGGTGCAGACTTGCCCAATCATCCCCATGTAGTACTTATTGTGGGCGTCAATGGGGTTGGAAAGACTACCAGCATAGGGAAGCTTGCCTTTCATTATAGAGAAGCCGGGAAATCGGTCCTATTGGGTGCGGCGGACACGTTCAGGGCGGCGGCCGTAAATCAACTGAAGATATGGAGCGAACGTGCCGATGTGCCTATCATCCAACAGGGGCAAAATGCTGATCCGGCTGCAGTGGCTTATGATACGGTGGCATCAGCTAAATCGCGGGGCACAGACGTTGCATTAATTGATACTGCAGGGCGGCTTCACAACAAACGGGCTTTAATGGATGAATTGAGCAAGATTAAGCGTGTCATGGATAAAGTCGTACCTGGTGCTCCCCATGAAGTCCTTCTGGTCCTTGATGCTTCTACGGGACAGAACGCCATGCGGCAGGCGAAGGCTTTCACAGAAGCGGTTGATATAACGGGTTTGGTTTTAACCAAACTGGATGGCACGGCCAAAGGCGGGATCGTTATCGGTATTTCTTCTGAACTGGATGTTCCGGTTAAATATATTGGTGTAGGTGAGAAAATTCATCAATTACAGGTTTTTGACCGGATTAATTTTGTTAACGCGCTGTTCGGATAGCCTTATTCCTTCTAAGAGCTGATTTCCTGATTCTGCACTTCTCCAGGACCTTTACGATGAGGCGCATTCGACCACTTTATCAGGGCCCAGAGGTCAGCTTATGAAGCCGCTGGTCCTAAAAGTATGTTCGGCGGACCGTGGAAGCTCAAAAAAGCTGAACGAAGGGTGAGGTTCCGTTCTAATCTTCCGGTGTTAGCCGTAAGCGGCAATCTGATTTAACAACTCTTCATTACTGTCGGTTCGGTTGAGAACCTGAAGCAGGCTCATCATCGATTCTTTAGATGATTTTTTGAGCAGGTAACGCCTTACCATGTTCCGCTCTTCCATGGAATCATCAATAAATTTATCCTCATTTCTGGTGCCCGATGCTGCAATATTGATGGCCGGGAAAACCCTGTCGTTAGCAAGTTCACGGTCCAGGACGAGCTCCATGTTGCCTGTTCCTTTAAATTCTTCAAAAATAAGGTCATCCATTCTCGAATTGGTTTCTACAAGGCAGGTTGCGATAATGGTTAATGAGCCTCCGTTTTCAATTTTACGGGCGGAGCCAAATATTTTTTTGGGAATTTCAAGGGCCCGAATATCCAATCCACCGGAAAGGGTACGACCACTATTGGTTTGAGCAGCATTATAAGCACGGCCCATTCTGGTCAGGGAATCAATAAGAAGAACAGAATCTTTACCCATTTCAGCAAGCCTCTTCACATATCCCAGGGCCAGTTCAGAAATGCGGGTATGACTTTGAGTCGGTTTGTCGTTTGATGATGCAAAAACCCGTCCTTTCGTGGTACGCATGAAATCGGTTACTTCTTCAGGACGCTCATCAACCAGTAAAATGGCCAAATTAATATCTTCATCGGAATCATCAATGGATTTGGCAATCTTTTTCAGCAAGACCGTTTTCCCTGTTCTTGGTGGGGCAACTATAAGAGCACGCTGGCCTTTCCCAATGGGTGCGATAAGATCAATTACACGTTGTTCAATTTCATCCGCTTTTTTTGATAGCTTAATTTGATCAACAGGCATTATAGGAGTTTGCAATTCAAAACGGTCAGCCAATACCCACTGATCAGGACTTTGTTCATTAATAGAATGAATGTTACTGACCCTGCGATTGCCTTTTTGGTCTTGCTCCAATTCAACTGCGAGAATAAGGCCCGGTTTGATATTAAATAGGCGAACTTGATCTTGTGTTAAAAAAGGGTCTTTTGGTGTAGCGGTAAATTCATGATCAAGTTTTCTGAGGAAGCCGAACCCTTTCTCATTCAATTCAACGACACCGGTGTACTCACCAGCTGGTTTGACATGTTCGTTATCAAGGAAGTAGGGTATAAAAGCCTGACTTCCACCCTTTTTTTTCTTAAAGCGGCCGCCGCCGCCTTTTTTCTTTTTTTGTTTGCGTTTATTCTGGTTCTTATCTCGATAATTATTCATAAAGCAGCATTATATAATGCGTATGTAGTGTGAATATCGGCAGAATTACTAAGCCGAATGTTAATAAAAAAGTGGAATGTGATATAAGCCTGGAAGGCTTATATCTGATAAATAAATTACGCTTTCATGAAGTGTCTTTTAACTGTGCTGATGTTACTACATCAATCAAGGTCAGGATTGTTATACCTCAAGGTAGTACTTCACAATTAATGAAGTATTCAAGCACAAGTTGTGGTGATATTTTTGTACTTGAATACCTTTTTTATGATACTGCAATTTAAATCAAGAAAAAAACGGAATATTACCTGGAGCGAACGGTTGTTTCTTCATTAATCCAGGCATAGCATCTTTTTAATGAGCCATCTACACTAACTGTGTCTCCGTCATTCCAGTCCTGATAAAACATGTCTTCACGGGAAGGTGTAACATTCTCGTAAGTAGAGTAAAGTCGATTCACAGAACGGGAAGTAGATGGATCAACGCTTCGTGCCTTGTCAAGATAATCCAGAACGAGCCAATATACAACCTTATCCTGACGAGTCATGCTGCTTCCCGCACACTCGCTTACTGTCCGACCATATATTTCAGCAATTTTGATGTATGGATGGCCCCAGTTAGAGTCGAATTCAGAAGCTATTTGAGCATAATCTCTTGCATTCTCAAGCTCATTTAAATTTAAATAATTGTCTGAGATCTGAAGGGCTGCAGCTCTTTTTTCGCTGGAATCGTCGGTTTTCTCTATAGATTCTTTCAGGTAATCAATAGCAACTTCATACTCGGCGTTAGAAAGTGCATCATCAACAAGGCGCATGATGTTATCGTATGATGGATTTAAATCATAGATCCTAACGGCATATTGTTTTGCTTTCTCGTTATTATCGACCTGGGTGTACAGGTCCATCAAATCTTCCAATAGTTCAATGTCATTGGGGTCTGCTTCCCTCTGTTCTTCCAGATAAACAATTCGTTCGTCTGGATCATCATATAATGAATTCCGTGTTTGATCAAAGAAAGATAATAATTCAGCACCTGCATAAGGTTCAGCTTCTGCCATCATCTGAAGCGCTTTTTCCTGTTCACCGCTTTTCTCCAAGTCATCGAGGGTAATTTGCACATAATACCCATCCGCAGTTTCTGTAGCTCTTTCTGGGTCCATCTCGAACATGGTATAATACTCCGCATATGCTTTTGAGTATCCATCGTCGATATAAGGTGCATGCCCTTGATAAAAGCGGCCACGACGTTGATGCCAGCGAAACATGTCGATTTCCCCATCTTCATAATGTTCAAATGCCAGATCAAACATAATTTCGACGGAGTCCAGATTTGCAGAGCGTACTGATGGGTCACTGGCTTCCTCAGCCATGTGAGTATAAATATCAATCATTCTTGATATATTTCTGTCGCCCCGGTAGGTACCGCTATAGCTTGGCATTTCTTTGGGGTGGGCCAAAACAAGGTATCTGCCCCACTTCAAAGCGCTTTCATAAGAATCATTGCGATAATCCTCACTGAACAGCGACTGGATAATATGAGGTTCATATCCAAGAGGTGGTTCAGGTGGATCTTGAGCGACAAGGTTATTAGCGCCAAGAAATAAACCTAAGATGACAATAGTTGAATTAAGCATAATGTTTAAAAAGGATTTAATTAAGTCGCCTTTGACGGAACATAGTCTCGGATAAATTAAACGACACTCTAAGGCCATATATTTTCTCCGCCACAAGCTCGCTTGCTTCTGTACCCCGTAATCCAAAGTCGAAGTTGATGTCAATTGATGAAACTGATCTAGCGGTTCTCCGGGTCGGAATATTCAAACCGGCAGTTAGCATGAAGGTTTCAATTTGTGTTTCATTAATTTCAAGGCTGCCTGTATCGTATGATACACCTGCCCTGTAATTAAATTTGGTTAAAAGGCCACCGGGCGTTGAACGTCTGGCAGCATTAAATTGAGCACCAAAGCCGGCTTTGAGGCGATCCTTGAAAAGTTCTTCATTTCTGCCTCTGTAATCGGACCAGTTTTGGTACAGTACATCCGTTGAAATCGACCATTGTGGATTGAACTCATACGCAAAGCCAACAGCACCTTCCATTGGCATTCTTATATCCTGTTCTCCAAATTCATTGGCCGGAATTAAATCAATACTCGTAGAACCTCTATCTGTTTCCACACTACTTTCAGAATTAAGATTTACAGGAAGATTGAAAGTCATCCCTAATGACGCTCTATCATTATTTCCTATTAAACCTCTTCTTGATAAATATAAACCAAAACGATTACCAAATCCATAGTTAGAATTAATTTCGTTAAAATTAACATTACTATAGCCAGCCTCATCGAACATATAATCTGTTTTGTTTTCCAAAACGCCAAATACAAGCGATGGAGCATAACCAAATGATAGCCCTTCTGTAAGCTGAATACCAAATCCGAGTTCCAGACGGTTTAACCCACCTGTTCCGGTGTTGACAACTGTGTAATCAACATCCTCTCCTGAATTACTCAGGCTAGCAGGGCTGGTAAAATTCCTTTCCGTTTGAAAACGAGACTCAGTAACAGGAGACAAAGAAAGGGAAACACCCATACGCTCACGGTTGATTGGAAGGGTCATTTGGAACTGACTTGCCTGAAGCAAGGCATTGGTCCTTGATCCCAAAGCATCGGAAGCTTCAAATGCTTGCAGAGAAAATCCACCACTTACGTTAGTATTAAAAGCTTTTGCCCAAACTGCCGGATTGGACAGGTTGTTAAGCGTGTAGTCTTGCAAAGCAACACCCTGCAAGCCCATAGATAAGGCCGATGAAGACGATGCATCTACAGGTAGCCCCATCCCATAATAGGTGTAAAAAGAGCCATTGTTCAATAGGCTTTGGTTAATGTTCTGTGCATGAAGGGTTGTGGATAGAAAGAATCCGGCTACTGCGATAAAAGCTGCTTTTTTCATTACTTCTCAGGGTTGGCGCTGGTGATTAAAATTCTTGGCTCTCGGTCTTCTGATGTTTCGTTATGGATCAGTGTCGGAATAATGCGACCGTCGTTATCTTTAACAATAACGTATAAATCCCGCTCATCCATTGGCCCGGCCAGATTGGCGTTTACATACGATGTTAAATTAACCCGAAAGGAATTATCATCTTCATTTCTCAGCATCTCTAGATTTGGACTTTCTAACACGGCCCGTTCCGTTTCATCTTCGCTAAGCATATAAACGTACAGTGCCTCTGGCTCGGGGCGTTCGTGACCAGCCGGAAGGTCTTGCATAGCCTCTGTGTCTTCATACAAAACTAACTCTGCTCTTGATACATTCTTTGAACCGATGAAGTCTTCCGTTATATCAAACTTAAGCCTGAGTGTATTCTCAAATGTATTTAAGACAGCCGTGCTTTCACCGGGGGCTGGTATTTCATCACGGTCAATGCTGTATCCTGTGGCTCTCATAAATTGCCGGAATACGCCGGGCTCATCTTCATCATCGTCATCATCTTCGGTAGAAGAGACTTGGTTGTCAATGATTAATTCAGTCTTTCCGGATTCAAAGCTAAGTATTTTAGCTTGATTAGTTGGTACAATTGCCAAACCAAACATTTGTTCTTTGTATGAGTCATCCCGGTCTTCGCTAGCATTGAAATGATCGGCATAGCGTCCAAACCATTCATCATCTAATTTTATTCTAATTGAATCCTCGTCTGCAATGTTGAAGGATGCTACAACATTATGATTATTAAATTCCAGAGTAGAGTCGGGCCGCCAGGCCGGTGCGCGCCATCTGCGTTCAATTTCAATCAGGTCAAAAGATGCGGAAGCGCTTTGATCTCCAAGAACTTCCTCCACATGCAGTTTAAGATAACCTTCGGCATTCTCCCCAATAGAATCAACCTCCTGCGCACTTAAAGATGGGTTGATCATACCGGTAATTCTTTGTCTTCCAAATATATTATCATCATATTCACCCGCGGAAAAATGGACCTCGTTGCCACTAAAAGTAGTAATGGAGACGCCTTCTGTAGCAGGTATTTCAAGAGTATCGGCGTTAACGGGCGGCGGTTCGTCAATGATATCGGAACCAACAACTCCTGTTTCATCGCAAGAAGAAAAAACAAAGAGCATGGAAAATAGGGCAAGGGGGAAAAGGAGATGGGAATGACCTTTTCGCAAGAAAAACGTATTCAAAGAAGCTTCCGGTCTAAAATTTTTATTTATCTGTAATTCGGTGATAATACTCTGCAAACAAGCTGGATATTTCCTGAGGTGAACCTTGTATCTTGTCACGCTTTATGTTCAGCTCATCAATTAGATCGTCCAGCTCGTTATCTATATGGTTACCTGTAACAATATGATCAGAGTACGCCAGACCGGCTTTCAGGAAATCGACCTTATCTCCGGTTTTTATCGTAGAGCGGTCAAAATCGTCAGGCAATTTCATGGTATCAAGAATACTCTCATCAAAAAGGCCTTCGTTGGTCGGGTTATGTATGTTATAGATTACCTTTGTATTGCTGAAATTATCAGAATCCTTATACAGTGTTTTTAAAAAAACGGGTATGAAACCAGCAGCCCAATCATGACAATGAATGATATCCGGCTGCCACCCGAGCTTTTTAACGGTCTCTAAAACACCCTTATTGTAAAAGATTAGACGTTCATCATTATCTTTATAGAACTTATTTGTTTTGGGATCGGTGAACATCCCTTTTCTCTTGAAGTAAGTGTCATTATCAAGAAAATAAACTTGAAGTTTAGCATTGGGAATGCTGGCAACCTTGATTTTCATGCTTTCTTCTTTGTCACCAACCTCAACTTTAATGCCGGCCAGGCGGATAACCTCGTGGAGCCGATTTCTTCGGTCGTGTATAGAACCATACTTTGGCAGTAAAACGCGTATTTCAAAACCTTTATCTTGAAGAGATGCAGGTAAGTATCGCAGCAAATCAGCTGTGTTGGACATTTTAGCAAAAGGAGAAATCTCCGCGGTGGCGTAGAGTATTTTCATGAAAATAGTGATTTTTTATAGATGAACTTTTCAGTCTGATGAGCGCTGCATATCATCTTTATTGATATGGTCCGTTTCACTCTGAGGTACAAAAAAATCAAACAGTGTATCACCCCGTAAGCCAAGTCGCAACGTTTCAAGTGTGATAGCATCTTCAGGAGATATATTGCCCAGGTTCACGTTGGTCCCAAATTTCTTCAGGAACCATACCTGCTGTTCTTTAATGGGAGCTTCAAATAAAAGATCTTCAGAAGGGGTCTCATGAGTGATTTCATCAATTAGCCCGGAGCGTATTTCCCCATTGGGCCGGAACATGCCCACAGTCCCACTTTCTCTGGCTTCACAAATTACTTTCCAGGCTCCAGCCTTTAACTCGGATTTGATCATTTCAACCCATTGATAGGGAGCCATAATCTCATTAGGGTCTTTGCTGCCTACCTCGCTTAAGACGGTAAAGTTTTTATTAAGTTCAGCAATGATATCCAGTTTTTTCTTTTGCGATAACCTGATGCACCCGTTCGAAACTTCAACAAAACCTATATTATAATGATCAAGATACTTTAAATAATCATCAAGCTGATCTCTGAGCAGGTACGCTTCAAACAATGTCCCGCCCATATACACAGGAATATTGGCATTGCGGTAGACCGCTAATTTTTCTTTTAAAGTTGGACTAACGCAACTGGTACCCCATCCTAATTTGACAATATCGGTATATTCTGCACTGGTTTCGAGAAAGTCCTCGGTTTGCCTTACGCTGTAACCTTTGTCGAGTACGAGAGTAATTCCACTTTCACGTTTCTTTTTAGTCCGCTTCGGTAGACCGTTCAGTTCAAATTTCATATACGTTTTTTTAATTAATAATCCTTTATAATACGGATTATTACAGTTTTATTAAAGCGTAGGTTCTAGTTATATATATACCATAAGGATCAAGTGGCGTTAATTGCTCATTTTATTGTTAATAACAAAATTAAAGCAGCTGCAACATCTAAACATTTGATATATTAAATACCTTAAATACCATCTTGTTTACATTTGTTTTATTCGGTGCTCCTGGGATCGCGGTTTGTCATTTCTGCGAATTTGATGATCCTGTCCTTTTTGATATTTTTGAGCATTTCTGGTGTATACCTCCATAACCAATTTCCTTCAATGGTACCGGGAAAGTTCATACGATGTTCGGTAGGAAGATCCATAAGGTCCTGAAGGGTAAATATGGCTTGGTTGGCTACGGAAAACATGGCCAGGCGAATGAGGTCCCAGTTTATTTCGCTGCCATCTGTTTTCATATATTCACGTGCGCAGTGCTTTTCATGTTCAGGAGCTTGTTCAAACCATCCTATAGATGTGTCGTTGTCATGTGTTCCTGTGTAGACCACCGAGTTAGCGGTCTTGTAATTGTGAGGCAAAAAGTCATTGGCGGCATCGCCGGAAAACGAGAACTGGAGGATTTTCATTCCGGGGAAATCGAACTGATCGCGAAGTTCAACCACACTTTGGGTGATGACTCCCAAATCTTCAGCTATAATAGGCAAGCGACCAAGCTTTTCGTGAATTACTTTAAAAAGTTTGTCACCCGGCCCTTTCACCCAGCGTCCGAATTGGGCCGTTTCGGAGTCGGCTTTTACTTCCCAAAATGCATCAAAACCCCGGAAGTGATCTACCCGTATAGCATCAAAAAGCTTAAACATCTGTGAGAAACGCTCTATCCACCATGAGTAACCATCTTTTTCCATTTCCTTCCATTTGTAAAGTGGATTGCCCCAGAGCTGACCGGTTTCGCTAAAATAGTCAGGTGGTACACCTGACACCAGGATGCGATTGCCGGATTCATCCACTTCAAAGTATTGTGATCTTGACCATACATCGGAGCTGTTATGGTCCACAAAAATGGGAATATCACCAATTACTTTTACCTGATGGTTATTGGCGTAGGCACGGAGTTTGGACCACTGATCAAAAAACTCATATTGCAGCCAGTAATGAAGGTCTATAGAAGGGACCAGCTTTTTTCTGTAATAATTCATGGTTTTATCATCACGTCGGGCTAATTGCTCATCCCAGGTATTCCACGGGCGGTTATCGTAATGGTTAAGGCAGGCCATAAACAATACGTAATCATCTAGCCAGCTCTCGTTATCGGTCTTGAAGTTCTCGAAATCAACCAATGTGGAAGCGTCGGCCTCCGCATAAAAACGGTTGCAGGCCTTTTGGAATATAACATCCTTAAAAGCATAAGCCTCTTCGTAGTTTACTTTTGGGGTTGGCACTTTTCTGCCGGGAGCCAATTCGTCCTGCTCAAGCAAGCCTTTTTCCGCTAGTATGTCCGGACTTATCAAATAATGGTTACCGGCAAAGGCCGAATAGGATGCGTACGGCGATTCCCCGAATCCGGTAGGCCCCAGAGGCAATATCTGCCAGATTGATTGCCTGGTCTCGACCAGAAAGTCAATGAAATTTTTCGCTTCTCCGCCTAAATCGCCTATACCATATGGTGATGGGAAAGAAGTTGGGTGTACCAGCGTACCGCAGGACCTTTCAAATTTCATTGTATAACAATCTTATTCATGGCCACTTGTATTTCCTCTTCGCTTTATTGTTCAGATCTTAGTCTAAGGAACATACCTGATAACGGTGGAATACTTAATTCCAGATGTGCCGGCTGATTATGCCACTTGCCGGTTACAGCGTTCAGGATATGATTTTCAATGTTGCTTCCGCCATAATAATGCGAATCGCTGTTAATCAGAATTTCGTATTCCCCGGTCTTTGGCACACCAAATTTATAATTATGATGGACCTCTGGTGTGAAATTGAAGATGCAAACCACAAACTCTTCTTTCTTCTTGCTATAGCGAAGAAAGGAAAGAATGCTATTGTCTACATCGGAAGCGTCGATCCATTCAAAACCCTGCCAGTCGAAATCGACTTCATGCAGAGCTGAATTACCTTTGTATTGGTGATTTAAATCTTTAACCAGAGTTTGCACTCCTTTGTGGGTCTCATAGTTCAAAAGATGCCAGTCGAGTTCTTTATCACTGTTCCATTCGCTCCATTGGGCAATTTCATTGCCCATAAACGAAACTTTCTTGCCTGGATGAGCGTACATATAGGTATAAAGAAGGCGTAAGTTGGCAAATTTTTGCCAGGTGTCACCCGGCATTTTCGCTATCATAGATTGCTTGCCGTGAACAATTTCGTCATGTGAAAGGGGCAAAGCGAAGTTTTCCGTGAAGGCATAGATCATAGAAAAGGTAAGTTGATTATGATGGTATCGTCTGAATAGCGGATCAACCTGGAAATATTTCAGAGTATCGTTCATCCAACCCATGTTCCACTTGTAATCAAAACCCAGGCCACCAAGATAAGTTGGCCGGGAAACCATAGGCCAGGAAGTTGACTCTTCGGCCATCGTAATGATGCCGTCAAACTCCTGGTTTAGCACCTCGTTCATTCGCTTTAGAAAACTGACGGCTTCCAGGTTTTCACGCCCGCCATATTTGTTGGGTACCCATTCTCCTTCTTCCCGGGAATAGTCCAAATAGAGCATGGAAGCTACGGCATCAGCCCGGATTCCATCAATATGGAATTTATCACACCAAAAGATAACATTGGATAATAAAAAGTTAATGACTTCGGTACGCCCGAAATTAAATATATGGGTACCCCAGTCTTTATGCTCGCCCTGGCGCGGGTCAGCATGTTCGTACATGTGCGTTCCGTCGAACAACCTCAAACCATGATCGTCTTTAGCAAAATGAGCAGGGACCCAATCAATCAATATACCGATGTCGTTTCGGTGGCATTCATTAATCAGGTACATCAGCTCATCGGGTGGACCAAAACGACTTGTAGCCGCAAAATAACCGGTAGTTTGATAACCCCAGGATAGGTCGTAAGGGTGTTCAGAGATGGGTAGAAGCTCAATATGCGTATAACCTAATGACTTTACGTAAGGAATGAGATCAGCGGCAATCTCACGATAGCTCAGGAAATCATCGGCTTCACGGTCACGTTTCCAGGAGCCAAGGTGAAGCTCATAAATAGCCAGTGGCCCTTCAAAATTCTTAGATCGCCGGTCCATCCAGCCGTCATCAGACCATGTGAATTGTTCAAGATTGTGCACGATGGAGGCGGTTGCAGGCCGCTTTTCGGTAAAAAACCCATACGGGTCCGTTTTCTTTAGCGGAAGGTCAAAGTTATGGGATTTTATTTCATATTTGTATTTATCCCCCTCGCCTACGCCCGGTATGAAGATCTCCCAAATTCCCTGATCGTGATGTTTCCTCATCGCGTGCCGGCGGCCATCCCAATTATTAAACGAGCCTATTACACTAACCCGGAAGGCGTCCGGGGCAGATACAACAAAATGAGTGCCGGATATATCATCAACCTTTTTGGGGTGAGCACCCATCATATTATAGGCACGGATATGATTTCCTTCACCCCAAAGCTGAAGATCAAATTCTGTCAAAAGAGATGGAAAAGCATAAGCATCGATTAGAGTATAAGGTTCGCCTTTATCCGGTTCAATTTCAAAGTAATAGGTGAATTCTTTTTTCCTGTCTGGAACGACAACCTCAAAAAGCCCATCATCGGATATACGGTCCATTGCGATGGATTTCTGACCTTTATTGTAAAATACACTGACACTTTTAGCATGAGGCTGAATAGTACGTATTACAATCTTTTGCTTACCATCTACTTTTTCCTTGTGAATGCCCAGTAGTGAGAATGGGTCATTGCTGGTGGCTGATCCTAAAGCTTCAATGTCGTTTTCGTTTAAAAGTTTTTTCACTTGATCAATTTGGATTAAAACCGTTGAGCATAAACGCGAAATTCCATGCTTAATGATGTTTTCTATGGTAACACATAGCAGTATGTTAAAGGTATAAACAAATATCCACTATTTTAAACTTTAGGCCAAAGTATAAAAAGGGGAGACTTCCCCCGTATTTAATTCATGCAAATAATACTTAAATTGATACCGGTAACCGTATTTTAAAAAGTAGAGCCTCAGGTGAAGTTAACAAATTATACCCATCGGCAAGAACCCCAGAGCACTTTAGATAATAAACGCTTTAATAGCGGTGAAAGTCAAAAGCCTGTAAAGGAGCTATTAAAGCGTTCAACGTTGCTTCTAATCTTATATTAGGATGAAAAGAAGATATGAAATTAATACAATGCAAAATACAAGATTACCATAAGCATACCAGGAGCGGGTTTGCCGGAAATTTCGCTCCAGGAAAGTACCAGACTACCCCTTTATATAAAAATAAAAATTAAAAATGAAGCGCGTTTTAATCGTTGAAGATGATAGCATATTATCATTTCTATTAAAAAAACAACTTACCCGATTGGGTTATGAAGTCGCTGGAAGGGTGGATACAGGTGAGAAGGCCATAAATTTTATAAAGGAGCTTAAGCCAGATTTTATCTTAATGGATATAAAACTGAACGGTGATATTGATGGAATAGAAGCTATTGCAATTATCAAAACATTCTCTGAGGTTCCCTTTTTGTACCTCACAGGCAATTCGGACCACAATACACGGTTCAGGGCGGAAAAAACAAAGCCTGTTGATTATCTGATTAAGCCTGTAGATGCAGGGGTGCTTGGTGAAGTGCTTGCTTCCGTTTTCAAATGAGCACGGAATAATCTTTTCTATGCATGAACATGGGGTCGGCAATATTAAGTTCTCAAAAAGGTTTTTAGGCTTATTTATTAATTTATGATGATGTTAGGTCCACAGATTAAAACGAAATTTAGCCTACCCGGAATCTTACTGGTAATCTTTCTGAGCGCTTTGCTGACAAGCTGCGGCTCTATGGGTTTACCTGGACAGGCAGACACAGGTTCCGCAAAACTTGGTGAACCTTTACAACAAAGGATGCTGGAATGGGATGATTCTAACCAGGATGGCCCCTTGAACTGTTTTATGCAGCTTCATGGCGGACCTGATGCGCAACAACTTCATGAAATTGAACAGACCGGACTGGAACTGGTAAGTATAACCGAATCCATTCTGGCCGTAAGAGGCTTTCCTGATGCCATTAAGCAAGCAGCCGAACTGGATTATGTTGATTCCATAAACCTTCGTCAAATAGATAATCCTTAATAGTTTTTTGCTGCCGGACAATAACTATAAATCATATCGGGTTGGGTAAAGTAATATTTCTTAACCTATTTTAGTATTACGTTATACCCTACAAAACGGTAATCTTCCCACGGCCTGGTGAAACCCAAACAAACCATATTACTAGTTGAAGACGAGCATGAGCCGGCAGAGATGCTTTCCAACTTTCTGGAGATGCACAAGTACCGGATACTGCTGGCTCCAGATGGCAACCAGGCTATCAGCATCATAAAAAAGGAAGCCGGAAATATTAACCTGGCCATCCTTGATATCATGGTACCCGGAAAAGATGGCCGGGAAATCTGTCGTTATATCCGGAAACACCCTGTAACACGAGAAATCCCCGTAATTTTCCTTACCGCGCGTGACCAGGAAAAAGACGAGATTGCGGGACTTTCCCTGGGGGCCGATGATTATATACCCAAACCTGCCAGTTTGAACCTGATACGTGCTCACGTAGAATCTTTGCTTCGCCGTCATCGAACAAGCAACAGTAAATGGACAAATTTTGGTAATGTATTTTTAAATTCCGACGGAGTAGAAGTCTGGCTTGACGAAAAGAAACTTGATCTTACGCAAACGGAGTTTAAAATATTGATGCTGTTTTTTGAAAACCCAAGACGGGTATATTCTCGCCAAAATATTCTGGAATTAGTTAATGTAGAAGAAAAGTACGTCTTCGACCGAACGGTAGACGCCCATATAAAAAACATCAGGCTAAAGCTTGAAGATGATGGAGAGCTGATCAAAACCTACCGAGGCACCGGTTATGGATTGAACAAAGATCTGGTTTACTCGTGAATATTCGCAGTAAAATATCCCTGACGTTCATTTTACTCCTCATTTTCGGCGTGACGGCGGTGAGCAGTTATTCCATCCTTTTTATTCGTGCATTCCTGCTCGATGAGGGAGTCCGCCAAATGGAAGAAGATGGCCGGTGGATGGTCCAGACCATCCAGAACCTTTCGGAAGGACCTGGTTTTGAGCAGCGTATGGACCAGGTTGAACAGGCCATTCGCTACAACTTGGTTTTGTTTGACGAAAATGGCCTGGTATTGAACATTTCCCCTAACGATACAGACAATAACCCTGGTGCAACTCTGGCCGATACTTTACAACAGGACTTGACCAGGAAAGATAATAATGTTGTAGTGGTCAATGAAAAAAGAGATCCTTCAATTTACGCCTTTGCTTATTTGCCTCAAAGCGTAAATGAAGCGCAGTATCTTCAAATAAGTCAATCCAAAGACAAGATTTTTGAACCCATTACCACTATCCGATGGATCATTTACACCGGAATGTTCATATCCATTGGTTTGATCTTTTTGGTTAGTACCATTTTCTCCCGTTACCTCTCCAAACCCATTGTGACGCTCAGTAGCGCGGCAAAACGAATAGCCGATGGTGATGTAGATTACAACATCAACCTGAAGCGAAAAGATGAGTTCGGTGAATTATCCACCTCACTTAACCAGATGGCCTCAAAACTCCGGGAAGACAATGAACAGCTTCAGCAAATCAACAAGAAACAGCGACAGTTTTTCGCGGATATTGCCCACGAAGTACGTAACCCACTGCACACCATCATGGGGTCACTTGAAATGCTGGAAATGGATAAACTAGGGCCTGATAAACGAAAAAAATATATCAACAATGCCGTAAGCCAGGCAGAAAGGCTCAGCCGTCTTTTCAGTGATCTGATGACCCTGCAGCGCTATGATTCCGATGAAAGCTTTATTCAGGAAAAGGAATTTGATATCTCCGAAATCACAGGCAAAATTGATGACTGGTATCATGATGAGGCAAAAAAAAAGGGAATATATTTGTTAGTTGACCGACAACCTGTACGTGTTATAGCCGACCCCATAAAAATTGAGCAGGTCCTGGAAAACCTGGTATCCAACGCACTGAAATTTACCGATAAAGGCGCTGTAAACGTAACTTGCGAACAAGAAAATGGGACCATTCTCATTAAAGTTACCGATACGGGCCCGGGAATTCCTGATCACCATTTACCCAGACTATTTGACCGTTTCTATCGCATGGACAAAGCCCGCTCCCGGGGTCAGGGCGGCAGCGGTCTTGGTTTAGCTATTGTGAAAAGCATACTCAATGCCCACGGAGAGGATATTCACATAGAAAGCAAAGAAGGGGAAGGAAGTACATTTTCATTCAGGCTGAATAAGGCGCCGCGCAAGGCTTAAAAAATTTTATATAATGATAATTTTATTATTAAGTCTTTTTTATTTTTCTCATCTTAACCTTAGTCTATGCGTGTTGTCCACGCATGAGCAGCAAAGCGAAAGACCGTATTGAAGAAATAAACAAGCTATAAGCGTGTTAGCAAAAGGGCAAAGAACGTAAAACTGCCGACAGCCCCAAAAGTAATAGTGTTTAAAACATGCATCAAACGGCATAAGAAGTAACCTCATGGCAAAGAAAAAGAAAACCGCAGCCCCCAAAAAATCAGCGCCGCTAAAAAAAAACAAGCCTAAAAAAGACTCAAACTCCGGAAAGGGTTTCCCCATTGTAGGCATCGGCGCTTCGGCCGGGGGGCTTGCCGCCTTTGAAGCCTTCTTTTCCGCCATTCCGGATGATAAACAGACGGGTATGGCTTTCGTTTTGGTGCAGCACCTGGCCCCCGGGCACAAAAGCGAACTCTCCCATTTGATTCAGCGCTGTACCCATCTGCCGGCTACGGAAGCGCGGGATAGGATGAGGCTCGAACCCGATCACATCTATACCATCCCGTCCAACCGGTATCTGGCGGTGCGTGACGGAGCGCTGCAGCTGACCAAGCCGCAGGATGAGCGCGGACATCGCCATCCGGTCGATTTTCTCTTCCGCTCACTGGCCGACGACCGGCACGAACAGGCCGTAGGCATCGTGCTCTCGGGTACGGCCAGCGACGGCACCCAGGGCGTGCGGGATGTCAAGTGCGCGGGCGGCATGGTGATGGTGCAAGACCCCGACACCGCCGAGTATGACGGTATGCCCCGCAACGCCATGGCTACCGGCCAGGTGGATTACGTGCTGGCGCCGGACGAGATGCCGGCAAAATTAGCCGGCTACTTCACCCATAAGTCGGGGAAAACGGCCCTTTCAGGACCATCTGCGACTTCCACCGGGAGCGGCGAGCTAAATAATGTTTTCGGCCTGTTGCGCAGCCAGACCGGCCATGACTTTTCCAAATATAAACAGACCACCATCAACCGCCGCATTGAACGGCGCATGACTGTTCAGCAGATCAGCCGGCTGGAAGAGTATGTCCGTTACCTGCGGGAAACCCCGGACGAAGTGACAGTGCTTTTTCGCGATCTGCTCATCGGCGTAACCCGCTTCTTTCGGGACCCGGAGATGTTCGATGCGCTTAAGCGACAGGTTATTCCGGGGCTTTTTGAAGACAAGCAGCCCGGCACGGAGGTCCGTGTTTGGGTGCCGGGCTGCTCCACCGGCGAGGAGGCCTATTCCATCGCCATTCTACTCCGCGAACACATAGAAGGGTTGGACCGGCATTATAAAGTCCAGGTGTTTGCCACTGATATTGACAGCCGGGCAATCCATACGGCCCGTATCGGCGCCTACCCTGCCGGCATCGTTGGCGACATTTCTGAAGAGCGCCTGAAGCGTTTTTTTACCAAAGGCCCGGACGGCGACACCTACCGGATCGGCAAAAGCATCCGCGACCTGCTGATCTTCTCCGAACAGAACGTGATCAACGATCCGCCGTTTTCCAGGCTCGATCTGGTCAGCTGCCGCAACCTGCTGATCTATATGGGCGAAAAATTGCAAAAGAAGCTCATTCCCCTTTTCCACTACGCGCTGAAGCCGGACGGCATGCTCTTTTTGGGCACTTCCGAGAGCGTGGGGGAGTTCACCGGGCTGTTTACTACGTTGGACGCGAAGGCGAAGCTGTACAGAAAACAAAAAGACGGCGATCACGGAGAAACGGGCAAATTCCCGCCGTGGCCGGAGAAAGACGAAAAAACGGCCACGCCCCATATTGAGGGAAACAAGGATAGCAAACCCGTTACAAACAACCATGATCTGACGGTAACCGCATTGCTGCAGCACTATAACCCGGCCGCAGTGCTGGTTGATGAACAAGGGGCCGTCCGCTACATCCACGGGCGCAGCGGGCGGTACCTGGAGCCGGCCCCGGGCGGGGACGGCATGAACATTCTGAAGATGGCCCGCGAAGGATTGCGGCGGGACCTGACTGCCGCCCTGGGCCAGGCCGCAGACGAAAAAGAAACCATGCAGCGGCGCGGGCTGCACGTCAAGACCAACGGAGCTTTCATCACCGTGAACCTGACGATACGGCCCGTGCCGCCCTCCGGGCCTCGCTTGTTCCTGGTCATTCTGGAGGAAGCCCCGGAAACGGATACCGGACATTCCGGTCAAACGGCCCCGGATGCCGAAACCAAAGCCCCTGCCGATGAGGGCAAGCGTGTTGCAGGCCTCAAGGAAAAGCTGCGGGCAAAGGAAGAGCACCTGGTGGCCGTCGAAGCGCAAATGCAGACCGCCAATGAAGAGCTTAAATCCTCTATTGAAGAATTGCAATCTACCAACGAGGAGATGCAGTCCACCAACGAGGAACTGGAGACCTCCAGGGAAGAGCTGCAGTCGGTTAATGAAGAACTGGTTACGGTCAATGGCGAACTGCACACCAAGGTGGATGAACTGACACAGGCCGAGGACGACATGAAAAATATGCTGGCCGGCACGGGAGTCGCCACTGTTTTTGTGGATATGGAATTGTGCATCCGGCGATATACCCCCGCCAGCGCCGACCTGGTCAACCTGATAGGCACCGACGTAGGCCGCCCGATAGACCACATCACTTCCAACCTGACGGGTTATAACCATCTGACGTCGGATATACATGCTGTGCTGGATACCCTGGAAACCAGGGAGATCGAGGTCCAAAGCAACAAAGGCTCATGGTACCTGTTGCGCATCCGGCCTTATCGCACCCAGAACAATGTGATCGACGGGGCGGTAATCACCTTCACCGAGGTTACCCAGATGAAAGCCGTACAGGCCAAAATGAAGAGCTCGGAAGCCTTGCGCCGCCTGGCCACGGTGGCGCTCGACGCCTACGATGCCATCATAATGGTGGACCTGGAAGGCCGGATCATGGCCTGGAACCCGGCTGCGGTGAGGCTGTACGGGTGGAGCGAATCGCAGGCCCTGGAAATGAACCACCGCGATATCGTCCCGGAAGATCTGCAGGAAAAAATGCTGACCGTGTTCAGGCGGCTGGCCAAAAAAGAAACTGTTGAGCCGTACCGGGCAAAGCGCATCACCAAAAACGGGAGCATCGTAGAGGTATGGCTGACCATTACCGCACTCATCGGCAAAGACGAGAACGTATATGCTTACGCGACCACAGAACGGAAGATAAAGCCAACCAATTAAGGCCAAATTAAGGCCGATAAGGCCGATAAGGCCGATAAAAAATAAAAAGGCCATGACAAAAAGAAAAGGTAATCAGGAAAAGACCAATAATCTGCGTAACCGGGCGGAGGAAAAAGCCGACAGGCTGCTCAGGGGGCCGGAACCGCAGAATCAGCAGGAGCACGAGCTGAGGGTGCATGAGATTGAGCTTGAGATGCAGAATGAGGAGCTGCGCAGGATACAGGTGGAGCTGGAAGCTTCCCGGACATGGTATTTCGACCTATATGACCTGGCACCGGTCGGCTATCTCACCATCAGCGAAAAGTCGGTGGTACTGGGAGCCAATCTGACGGCCGTCACCCAGTTGGGAGCGACACGAACAACGCTGGTCAACCAGCGGTTGACACGTTATATCCTGCCCGACGACCAGGACGTGTATTACCTGCACCGCAAGCGCCTCTTTGAAACCGGCGAGCCGCAAATGTGCCGTCTGCGCCTGGTAAAAGAAAACGGGAGCCCATTTTGGGCGCAGCTGGTATTTACCACGGCGCATGAAGCCGACGGCATCAGGACAGGCCGCATTGTCATGACCGACATCAATGAGCAAAAACTTGCCGAAGAAAAGGTCCAAAAGCTGCTTAAGGACAAAGAAATACTGCTTCAGGAGGTCCACCACCGCGTAAAGAACGACATGAGCGTTATTATATCCCTGCTCACCCTGCAATCGCAAAGGGTGAAAAACCCTTCCGCCTCCCGAGCCCTTCAGGATGCGGGCAACCGCATAAAGAGCATGATGGTGCTGTATGATAAATTATACCGCTCCGAGGGGTTTAAAGATTTACCGGTGAAGGACTATCTGGTCTCCCTGGTGCATGCCGTTATTAATAACTTCCCCAATAAAGAAAAGGTGAATATCGAAAAGCATATTGATGATTTTATCCTTGGGGCGCAAACGCTGGGGCGGCTGGGCATTATTCTGAACGAACTGTTATCCAACGCGATGAAATCCGCTTTTGACGGCAGAGAGGACGGCTTTCTAAGCGTAACCGTATCCCTAAAGGATAACCGGGTTACGCTCATTGTCGCCGACAACGGGATCGGCCTGCCCGAATCGATCAACCCGGGAACTTCCGACGGGTTTGGGCTACAGCTCGTCGACATGCTGGCACAGCAGATTCGCGGAAAAATCCGTATAGAACGGAACAACGGCACCCGCTTTATTGTGGAATTTGAAGCCTAAGTCCCGTAGGGACTCCATATTTGTAGAAAAAAACACACCTCACACAAATATCCGTCCCGTTAGGGACGAAATGTCTGTTGCGATTATTGGATAAATTTGATGTGTCGTATGATCAGCGTTTATATTTTTCAATCGGTGATGTAGCTTCTCTCACCTAACATTTCGTCCCTAACGGGACGGATAATGTGGTGGTAACCCTGGTTTCTACAAACATCACGTCCCTACGGGACTTTTTTGTTCATATTTGTAGAAAAAAACACACCTCACACAAATATCCGTCCCGTAGGGACGAAATGTCAGGTGGAT
>JBBDMV010000071.1:1188-25149 GCA_040878115.1 Balneolales bacterium | reverse complement strand
ATTTATAAATATTTCAAAGACAAGGAAAATATTCTCTACGAGTGTATCCGTGAAATGATTGCAAAACAAATGCGGGAACGAAAAGAGATTGCTAAAAACGCTGATAATACAATTGAGGGTTTTATAACAGTTATGAAACAAGCAATGGAAGAGACTGAGAATGTAAATCCGGTATTATTATTTGAGATTGAGCGCCATTACCCTAAAGTAATGGCGTATATAGATAACATGGGTAAAGTTGATATCTATCAGGAAATGGTGGAGAAGATCAATCAGGGGATACAGGAAGGGCTGTTTAGGATTGACCTTAACGTTGATATCGTCGCCAAGCTGTTTGTGGCCCAGTCTGCCGAAATGACAAACGTAGATACCTTTCCTCCATCGGTATATTCAAGAGGAGAGTTGCTTAAAAATATTATAATTAATTTTCTCCGCGGTATTTCAACAGAAGAAGGCCGGAGCCTTATTGAGACCTATTTAAGTACACACAAAATATAACCTCTTTATAACCAGATTATGAATAGCCGAAAAAAAATATTCTTTACGTCGCTTCTCTTGATCATGTCATCTGTTGCGGCGGCCCAGGAAACCAACGTTCTGACTATCGAAGAAGTCATACAGCTTGCTGAGGAAAACAATCAGCAAATAGAAAGTGCGGAATATGATGTGCGTATATCCGAATCCGCGGTAAGAGAAGCCATTTCAGGATATTTCCCCCAGGTAGATGTCAGCTCGCAATACCAGAATAACTTTGAACTTCCGGTTCTGGTCCTCCCTCCGGACAGTCCGCTTGGTGATGTAATACGTACAGGAACTCAGCATTCCTTTAGCCTGAACACTCAGCTTAGCGTGCCTATATTCAATCAAAATATAATAAGAGGGGTATCTTTATCTGAGGCCAATGAAGCCATGAGCCGAACCATGCTTGAAATTACTTCCCGTGAAATTGAAGCGGAGGCCCATCGCGCCTTCATTAGTAGCATGCTTGCCCTGGAGTCATATGAAACATTGCGGCAAAGCATCACGCGCAGAGAGCAGGAACTTGAGCTGGTCCGGTCCATGGAAGCCGAAGGCATTGTTCCGGAGTATGATGTAATCAGAACCCAAGTGCAGGTGGAGAACCTGAGGCCGGAAGTCAGGCGAGCAGAATCTTCTTACCAGGGCTCATTGAATTACATTAAGCTGCTGACCGGCTTGCCAATAGATCAAAGTATAGAGTTAGCCGGCTCGCTGGAAGAGTTATATCAGGAGGATTGGGAACCTGTTTTTAATGAACTCATCACCGGCAGACCAGAAGGTAATTTCGCCGATAATCCTCAGCTGCTGCAGTTGGATGCGCAACGGGATGTGTTCAGGCAGCAGCACCGGCTGGATTATGCCGCCTACTACCCTTCGCTCTCATTGACCGGAGCGAACAACCAGCAGGGACAGGGTAGTGAATTTACTCCTTTTGATTATAACTGGGTAGGTTCATCTTATGTTGGGTTAAGTCTCAGTATACCCATATTCTCCGGTTTCGAAAGAAGATACCAAACTCAACAGTCCCAACTTTCGCTTGACCAGCTCGAATCGGAGCGCGGATATCTGGTAGAGTCATTGAATGTTGATTATCAAAATGCCATAGATCAAATGACAGTGGCCAAAGAGACTATTGAGGCACAAAGATTGAATGTGCAGCAGGCAAGGCGCGGATACGAGATTGCAAGGGTGAGCTATGAAAGAGGGGCCCAAACTTTAATCGAAGTCATAGACGCGGAACTGGCTGCGACCGATGCAGAATTAAATTATGTGCAATCTCTTCATGATTATATAGATGCTGTCGTTGAGATTGAATATATCCTTGGCTTAAATAATTATTAACTAATAACAATCAGGCAATTACATGAACTTCAGAAAAAGTAAAAAACTAATATTGGCAGGTTTCGTCATAGTATCTCTTCTGGCAATTATAGTTTTCGCCCGTTCCGGTGATGAGGCAGCAGAAGTCTCAGAAGAAACAACAGAAAACAGTGTGCCGGTCAGAACTACAATTGCTGAGACCGACCATATAACCCAGACCAATAGTTATGCGGGTTCCATTGAGGAATGGGAATATGCATACGTCACAGCAACGAGCGGCAGCAGGATTGAACGTATTTTAGTTGAAGAGGGTGAAAGCGTTGAAAATGGACAGCTTTTGGTTGAAATGGAAAGCACAGGATTACGGCAGGCCGAGATACAACTGAATTCTGCACGGAGGGAACGTGACCGGCTGGCTGACCTGGTTGAAATCGGTGCCGTAACCAGACAGCAGCTTGATCAGGCAGAATCAGAACTTGATAATGCCTTAAGCAATTATGAACAAGTACGGGAGAATACTTCACTGAAAGCACCAATCGATGGTATAGTTACTGAGAAATATTTTGTGGATGGCGAAAGTTTTACAGCCGGCGCAGAGAGGCCATCTATAGTGACCTTAATGAAAACAGATCCTGTTAAGGTTGTTGTCAGTATTTCCGAGCAGTATTACCCTATGATTGAACGCGGCCTACCCGTTGATATAACGCTGGATACCTATGGGAACAGGATATTTGAAGGTGAAGTCAATTATGTAGCCTCAACCGTAAACAGTGAAAGCCGGACTTTTGAAGTAGAAATTCGTATTGACAATCCAGACGGAGTGCTGAGACCGGGTATGTTTGCACGCGTGAGCGTGAATATAGATGAAGCGGAAGGGCTGTTTCTGCCCGCATCCGCTGTGATGCGGCAAGCGGACGGTAGACGCTACGTATATATACTTGATGATGAAGCAGTGCAAAGGGTACCGGTTGTTGTGGGTCCACGGTTCGAAGAGCGCCTGATGATCCTGGACGGTATCGAGGCAGGTGCCGAAGTGATCACGGAAGGCTCGGCACGCATCAATAATGGAAGTAAGGTCCGTGTAGTAACCCAGTAATATTTCTAGATTTATATTAATAATACTTCATAAATTTTATAATGCGATTATATGAATTAGCAGTTGAACGCCCCGTTGCGATCGGAATGGTATTTTTTGCCGTAATTGTCTTCGGTTTTTTTTCCTTCTCACGTTTGCCGATTGACCTGTTCCCCGAAATAGAACCTCCTGTTCTGACGATTATCACAACCTATCAGGGAGTGAGTGCGCTGGAAATGGAACAGAACGTAACGGAACCACTGGAAGATGCCTTGAGCACCATTCCAAACATGGATGAAATGTACTCGGAATCTCTGGATAACACTTCGACTATTACGTTGGAGTTCGACTGGGGTATCGATATGGTGGAGATATCCAATGATGTACGAGATGCCATTAGCCGTTCCAGGGAGGCATTACCCGAGGGTATCGATGAACCGTTGATCCAGAAATTCGATGCGGGAGCCATTCCTGTCATCATCCTTTCGGCAACAGCCGATGAAAGCTTCGGAGATCTCGAAGACATCCTGGATGACCAGCTTGTTGGCCCGCTGAACCGGGTAAGCGGAGTAGGGGCTGTAAACATCAGCGGAGCGCCAATCCGTGAGGTCCAGGTCCTGTTCGACCCTCTCCGGATGAATGCTTATAACCTGGATATCGAACAGGTTGCCCAGATAATTGGTGCTGAGAACATAATTACACCTGCCGGACGGGTTGATCTGGGTGATATGTCCTACAACTTGCGTACAAACAGTGAGTTTCAGCATGAGGATGAAATTGGTGATGTAGTTGTCTCCAGTGAAGATGGTCAAACGGTATATCTTCGTGACGTGGCCCGCGTAGAGTCGGCATTTGAAGAAGAAACCAGTATTACCCGGGTAAATGGTGAGAGGGGTGTTACGGTTACAGTAAACAAACAATCAGACGCAAATACCGTATCGGTTGCTTCAAATATTTTAGATCGTCTACCCTCAATCGAAAACAATCTGCCTGCCGACGTTACCATTGGTGTCGTGCTCGATACCTCGGAGTTTATCACCAGTTCCATAAACAACCTTTCTTCGGTCCTTTTTTTCGCAATTGTATTTGTTATTCTGGTCGTGCTGTTTTTCCTGCATCAATGGAGGGCTACGTTCATCGTAGCGGTCACCATACCGGTATCTCTGATCGTAGCTTTTATTTACCTGGCACTATCCGGCGGTACTCTGAATATCATCTCCCTTTCGTCATTGGCTATCGCACTGGGTATGGTTGTGGATGATGCTATTGTGGTTTTGGAAAATGTCATGAAACGCATTGAGAAAGGGGATCCACCCAAAGAGGCGGCTGTCCGGGGATCAAAGGAAGTTTTTACCGCCGTAATTGCCTCAACGCTTACCGTGGTGGCGGTATTCCTGCCTCTGACATTCATTACCGGCATGATGGGCATCTGGTTTCAGGAACTTGGTTTCATCGTAGTGGTTACCATGGTGACTTCCACACTGTCTGCATTAATGCTCACCCCCATGCTTGCATCGGTGATGCTCGGTCATGTTGAGAAGCGGAAGAAACCGGGCCTGATGATGAGTTGGGTAATGAGGACTTTTGACTCAAGCTTCAGTGCCATAGAAAATCAATACGGTGCAGCGATTCGCTGGTCTCTGAACCGTCGAAAAACGACCGTGGGAGGAGCTTTTGCATTGTTCGTTTCTTCGTTAATGCTCATGCCCCTTATTGGTACCGAGTTCATGCCTGTATCAGACAATTCCCGCCTTCAGATAAATGCGGAGCTTGCTACCGGAAGGAGCCTGGACTTTACAAGTGATGTAACGACTCAGATAGAGGGTATTATAGAGGAAGAAATTCCTGAAATCCGGTCCATGTCAATTAGTGCCGGAGGCAGCGGCTGGGGAGGGGAGACTTCTAGTCATATCATTAATGCCAGCATTCAGGTTGTTGATTTGGGTGAAAGGGAGCGATCCATTTTCGAGATGGCAGAGATTTTGCGCGACAGGCTTGACGATCTTCCCGAAGTCGTAACATACCAGGTAGAAGCCGGAGGCGGTGGGGCCGGTGGGGCACGACCAGTAGAAATCCAGATCGTAGGTCCTGACCTGGAGGAAACTACAATCATATCAGATGAACTTATAAGCCGCATGGAGGATATACAGGGAATCCGCGATGTCGCGGCAAGCCGGGGCGACGCCAGGCCCGAATTCGAGTTAATACTCGACCGCGACAAACTGGCCGCTTCGGGCCTGAACTCTTCAACGGTTTCTAACGTGGTACGCGGAAAGATGGACGGACTGATATCAACTCAGTACCGCAGCGAAGGTGACGAATACGATGTTGTTCTAAGCTATGAGGAAGAAAGCAAGCACAGCCTGGCTTCTATTGAGAATATCAGGGTCAATACTCCTTCCGGCTTGCAAGTACGCGTAGCCAGCCTGGGAGAAATACAGGAAGTGATGACACCTCCTAATATTGAACGACTTGACCGCGAAAGGGTGATAACCGTTTCATCCGGCCTGGTGGGAAGAGCATTGGGTGATGTTGTCACCGATATCCAGGGCGAAATAGCAGGAATGGAGATCCCTGCAAATGTTGACATCATCTATGGAGGGGATATAGAAGAACAGCAGGAAACTTTTAGTGATATGCTGTTGATCCTAATATTGAGCCTGATGCTGGTGTACATCGTAATGGCAGGCCAGTTTGAATCATTCAAAGATCCGTTGGTCATCATGTTTTCCATACCATTTGCTTTTACGGGAGTCTTACTTGCGCTGTTGATCACCAACACGCCACTCGGTGTGATCGGGATGCTGGGAGCAGTCATTCTGGTTGGGATTGTGGTAAAAAATGGAATCGTATTGATTGATTACATACGTTTATTACAAAGTCAGGGAATGGGTATTATTGAATCCATCGTTGAAGCAGGAATTTTACGGTTAAGGCCCGTTCTGATGACTACTTTAACAACGATACTTGCCATGATGCCTCTGGCCATTGCGGCCGGTGAAGGTGCCGAAACCTGGCAGCCTATGGCCATAACTGTAATTGGAGGGTTGGCCTTTTCTACCGTAATTACCCTTGGGCTTATCCCTGTTATGTATGCAATCTTTAACAGAAAACGCATAAAGGCTGAGTCTGCTTGATTGGAGCGGAAACCAAGATTTGTCAACTTTTATAAAGTTGGCAAATCTATATTATAATTTAAGTTTCATCCGTATTTGCGTATCCTTATACGCTTCATTCCACTTTTCTGAAATTGACTTAAAACCTTCCTTCAGGCCAAGGTCCATCATTCCGGGGAAACGCGATGGAAAGGTATCGTATACCAAATTCTTATATCCCCGTTTTTTAACTTCAAGGATCATTCTGTATAAGAGTTTTGTGGCAATTCCATTCCGCCGGTAACCTGTTAATACTCCGCTCTTGGCCGAATAGAACGTAGTCCCCCCTATTCCATAGCCTATTTTGAAGCCGGTAATTACGTCTTCGGTATAGGCCGCAAGGATAATTAAATCCTTTTTATTAAAATCATTTATGATCCGGTCTTCTCCAAAAAGCTTTTTATTGACAGGTTTTATAACTTCCACCTCTGACAGATCAACCTCTTGGACATAAACATCATCAAGAAGTTGGTTTTTTGTTCGTACTTGCAATATAGGCCGCTCCAAAATTTTTAAGAGATAAAGAACTTCATGAAATATTATTGGTTTTTATTTTCAATTACAACGATTGGATTTATTACAGGGTGTTCAAGTCAGGAACAAATCATCCGGGGCGAAGACGAATCGCCAACAGAAGTGACCATCGGCAAAGCCATGGTCAGCAGTATCATCCCTGCACCTACAAAAGAAGAAAACAGTCTGCGCCTGAATAATGTATTAAATGAATGCACCACAGGAGCATTTGCCTGGCGTACCTGGATCGACAGTAATAAACCGGAGGCTTTCGGACCTTATCTTCTTGTTGATAAGACAACTTAAACTAAAATATTGTAATTGGTCACTGGACACTGAATCACCCATGCGCATACGATCTGAACAACTCAACCCCATAGTGGGCGATATTGATGGTAATACTGATAAAATCCTCAACAGTCTAAAAAAGGCTGAACAGGATAACGTAGAACTTCTGGTCCTTCCTGAGATGTGCCTTACGGGATATCCGCCTATGGACCTTCTGGAGCGGCAATCACTCTTGCAAAAGGTTGAAAAGGCATCACAAACGATCATAAATGCCACCGGTGAAACAGGTATTATTTTTGGTCTGCCTACCAGGAATCCCTCGAATACCGGAAGACTTCTTTTCAACTCAGCCATACTTGCCTGGGCGGGAAAAATCCTAGCTACCGTGAACAAGACACTGCTCCCCACCTATGATGTGTTCGACGAATCGCGTTATTTTGAACCGAACAGATATTTTGGGCCGGTGGGTTTCAAAGGCTGCAAATTAGGCATTACCATTTGTGAGGATATCTGGACCAACCGTAACGAGTTCAATTATCACACCTACGCCCAGGAACCAGTCTCAATGTTAGCAGAGGCGGGGGCAGACATCCTGATCAATATATCAGCATCACCCTTCTCGCGGAGTAAGCCGGAATTCCGAAAGAACATGCTCCGGGAACACGCAATGAACCTGCACATCCCCGTGGTGTTTGCCAACCAGGTCGGTGCCAACACTGAGATGATTTTCGATGGTGATTCCATGATCATAGCACCTGACGGCACCGTGCTGGAGCGAACGGAGTTGTTTAAAGAAGATTTTGTGGATGCTGTCTGGAATGCGCGTCCTAAAAAAATAAGTCCGACGCAAAACAGGGCCCCCGAACCAAAGGAAACCGAACGAGAGATATTTGAAGCTCTTGTACTGGGTTTGCGTGATTATTTTGCAAAAAGTGGCCTGCCAAAGCAGGTTGTGCTGGGATTAAGCGGCGGGCTAGACTCAGCTCTTACCGCTGTTATTGCTGCCGAGGCGCTGGGGCACGAAAATGTGACCGGCATCACTATGCCATCTGATTTTTCATCCGGAGGGAGTGTGTCCGATTCAGAGAAACTGGCTGAAAACCTGGGTATCAATATCCAGAAATTGCCCATTGGTGACGTTTATGAAATGTTTCTGCAAACCCTGGGCCCGGTGTTTAAAGATACCCCATTCAATGTGGCCGAAGAAAACCTGCAAAGCCGTACACGTGGTGTTCTGCTAATGGCCATTGCCAATAAGTTTGGCTGGCTGCTACTCAACACGGGCAACAAATCAGAGCTGGCCGTTGGTTACTGCACCCTCTATGGTGATATGGCCGGGGGTATTTCAGTGATTGCCGATCTTTACAAGACTGAAGCTTATGGCCTATCGAGCTGGCTAAATGAGGTATATTACCAAAAAGAGATCATCCCCGGGGAGATCATCAGCAAAGAACCCAGTGCCGAGCTCAGGCCTGACCAGAAGGATACTGACTCCCTCCCCCCTTATCTTATTCTGGATGGCATTCTGAAAGCATATATTGAAGGACAAAAAAGCCTAAAAGAGATTATTGAGATGGGCTACGATCCGGATGTATCCAAAACAATTCTTGCCCTGGTTGACCGTAACGAGTACAAGCGCCGCCAGGCTCCTCCCGGGCTTAGAGTAAGTACGAAAGCCTTTGGACCTGGGCGCCAACTGCCCCTGGCCCACGGGTGGAAACATGAAATCCAGTGAGTAGTGTGCCGGTATTTCAGCAAGAGGGTTTTGAACTCGCTTCGCTAAACGTCCACGCCTGGACTTTTGCCTGATAGCTGACAACTCCCATTTACCTTCCAGTCCAGCCCCATACTTTCTTTTTGACGTTTTCTTTTAGAATTACTTTGGCGGCATTGTAACCTGCGGCCCCGAATACACCCCCGCCCGGGTGACATGAAGCGCTGGATAAATACAGGCTTTCAATGGGTGTTTTGTAGCTGCTCAGTTCGGGAGTGGGGCGAAACATGAACATTTGGTCAAAGGTCATTTCCACGTGCATCACATTCCCCTTCAGCATGCCGTGTTTGCGTTCTATATCCGGAGGCGACTGTATGTGCCGGTCGGTACATTTACCCTTCATGTTGGGTGCGTAGCGGACTACCACGTCGTATATCTTATCGGCTTCGCGTTCCCTAATGTCATCCCACTTCAGGCCGTTGCTCATCTTGTAGGGATGCCATTGTGCCCAGGCGTACAACAAATGCTTCCCCTCTGGGGCGAGCGTGGGGTCAATCTTAGTAAATGTCATTGCAATCACTGCGGGGTTTTCGGGAGGACGCCCGTTCATGTAATCGCCAATGGCATTATCCATGTATTTTCTTGAAGGGCACAGAAGCTGCAATCCGTTGTGAATTAAAGGATCATCAGGGCATGCGCTATATTCTGGAAGCTCATCTACGGCACAGCGAATTACCATGCCAAAACCATTGCCAACGTTGATGTCTCCGACGCGCTTGAACAGCGACGCGTCGAGATGGTCAGGCCCGACCATCTTGAGCATGGTAGTCTGCACGTGTGCATTGGAAATAATATTCCGGGCGCGCAATTCTTCTCCGTTTTTCAATTTTACGCCGACCGCTTTATGGTTTTTAATTAAAATATTCTCTACCGGACTATTCTTTCTGATTTCGCCACCGTGCGCTTCAAGCATTTTTGCCATAGCCTGGGTCAGCATTCCACTGCCGCCCTTTGGTCGCTTACCCCCGCTTTCGTGCAGCATAGCCTGCCAGCCCACAAAATCCCCTGAAGCAGATTGATTCGGCGGGGGACCCGATTGCGCGGCAAACCACAGCAAAGCCGCTTTCAGATATGGACTCTCAAACGATTCTTCGACGACTTGTCCGTAGCTGCTAAAAATTTTGCGTAAACCATTTATCTGTTCTCCTTTTTTGAACATTCCGCCATCGCGAATTTGTCCCTTCGCCATTTCGCTGAAAATCTTTCCCGGACTGGGGGATGTCAGAAAGGTTTTCAAAACTCCTTTATTCACGCGTTTCCAGAATTCAATAAAGTTTAGGTAGTTTTCAACATCCGGCGGAGATATTTTTGCTATAGACTCCAATGTTTTATTCATATCCCGATGGAAATGCAGTACACCCTTTCCATCAGGTATCGGATAAGACATAAAAGGGTCCATTTCGATATACTCAAGACCATAATTTTCAAGGTCCAGATCACCTATGATCGGCGTTTGATGTATCATAAAGTGGGCCGATGAGCCTACATCAACTTTATATCCATCTAGCCCTTCCTCATTTTGGAACATGGTTTCAGTGCAGACCGCTCCGCCAATTGAACCGCGGCTTTCAAGTACGCACACTTTCATGCCCGCTTGTGCCAGATAGCAAGCCGTTACCAGACCATTATGGCCGGAGCCGATAATAATGGCATCCATAGAGGTTTTATGTATTGTGGGCCATTTGATTTCTATTAACTAATCACAAAATGTACAAGGCCTCGTTTAAATTGAGGACAAAATAATATACCTTTTTGCGATAAATACAACGTTAAATGAACATATTGAAGCGTTTGCTTAATACTATCGTTATGAGCAGGTTCTTCAGGGCCTGGTGTTATATCTAAGACGCTAATTGTTTTCCTACCGGACCGTCAATTGTTAAGTGTTATTTGCTTAAGTTATGAACTTTAAATCCATCACCAAATTTCTATTACTATGAGTTTTCTCAAGAACCTGCTGGCGAGTACGCTGGGTTTCTTCCTGGCTTTTATTTTACTATTTCTAATGGGCTTGATTATTATCGTAAGCAGCCAAAGAGAACCAGAGCCCCATATCAGAGAGGGTTCTGTTTTAAACATTCCATTAAGCGGTTCTATCCCTGAACGAAAAGATGATGATCCTTTTGCTGATCTTTTCGTTGATCAGAGACAAGATGCTACTTTAGATAACCTGAGGGAGAACTTTAAAAAAGCTGCCGTTGATCACCGTATAGAGGGTGTCTGGTTGGAGATTAACATGCTCACCACTCCATGGTCAACTCTTGGAGAAATAAGAAACCTCATACTTGATTTCAAAGAAGAATCCGGTAAGTTTGTCTATGCCAGCACGGACGATATCGGTTTCAACGAACAGGGTTATTACGTAGCCACCGCTGCGGATTCCATTTATTCCCCACCGGAGACTTTATTTATGCTCGAGGGTTTCTATGTCCAGACTGCATTTTTCAATGAAATGCTGAACGATATTGGGATTAAACCGGAAGTATTCAATTCCGGGGAATATAAAACCGCTTTCGAAAACTTTACCCGTACTGATTACTCTCCCGAAAACGCAGAGCAGCTTCAGGCTATCATAGATTTAACGGCTGATGAATTCCTTAACGCCGTCAGCCAAAAAACAGATATCAGCATAGCCGATTTAAATGACATGATGAATGAAGGACCCCGGCTAACCGCAGGTTTTGCCTATGAAGCGGGTTTACTTGATGAGCTTATTTACAGAAACGATGTAAAAGCCAAAGTTGAGCAGCGCGTTAAAGACATGGGAAGATCAGGCCTTCACCTGGTTAAAAACCGGCGTTATGCAGAAGTCACCCCTGGCTCCGCTGGTATTGAACGGGCCGGCGGAGATGACAAAATAGCGTTAGTTTATATGGATGGTGCCATAATGCCTCAGGACCTTGGTCCCGGACAAACATCGATCACTGCAGACCGCTTTCGGGACCAACTGGATGATATTCAGGATGACGATAATGTTAAAGCTGTTGTATTGCGGATTAACAGCCCCGGTGGCTCAGCGGCGACATCGGACCTGATCTGGAAGATGGTCAGTGATGCTACCGAAGATATACCTGTTATTGCTTCTATGGGGCCGGTAGCGGCCAGCGGGGGTTATTACATTGCCGCAGCTGCAGACTCTGTTATTGCATCACCCAACACGATAACCGGCTCAATAGGCGTCATCAGCGCCCGGTTTAACTTGCGGGAATTGATGAACGAAAAGCTGGGCATCACTTTTGATGAGGTTAAAACCCATGAGCATGCAAACTGGATGAACCCGATGGGTGAATTAAGCGAAGCCGAAGAAAGAGCTTTCCGCACATTCGGCAATGATTTTTACGACACTTTCTTAAATAGGGTAGCCCAGGGCAGGGATATGGACGTTGAAGAAGTTCATGAGGTTGCACAGGGACGTGTATGGACAGGTTACGATGCCCGGGAGCGTAACCTCGTTGATTTACTGGGCGGCATGGACCTTGCCCTCAGCACTGCGGCCGAAAAAGCCGGACTTACGGAGTATAATATCGAAACCTATCCGAAGCCGCAATCCTTGCTTGAGATGTTTACAGCCTCGGCAAATGTTCAAGTCCGGAATATGCTTAAGATAGATTATCCTGGCAGAGAAGCCATAGAATCAAGCAGGGGCATGCTCATGCTTAACGGCCAGCCGCATATCCTGGCCCTGATGCCATTCGAGATTACGGTACAGTAGAGGGTTTTCTTTAATATAAAAAGGGGTATTGCTTTTATCAGGTGCATAAGAGGAAGCTTCGTTAAGCGTCTGCGCTTAACGAACTTGCACCCATTCGGGTTGGTGTAAATAATAAGCTCCTGGTAATATAAATGCTCTGGTCTTTGAACGTACATGAATGGTTCAGTTGCCCCTGGGCGTTGATCTTCCGTTAAGCGAGGACGCTTAACGGAGCATTTTGAAATAAGACAAGGACAAGACAGAGGGAGCTTCATTAAGCGTCTGCGCTTAACGAACTTGCACCCAGGAGCCCGGCCCTGCCAACACATCCTGTGGTTACCAACAGCCCTGGCCAATCTGGCGGTGGTTTACTTTCTTGTGCCGTCCTTGATTATTACTAATGCTCCAGGCGTTGTTCCTCCGTGAAGCGCGGACGCTTCACGGAGCGTGTGGTGTATCCACAGCCGGTTTTTTGCTGATCACAAAAGAACCTATTGGTTCATAGAAATCAAGAACTCTTCGTTGCTGCGGGTTCCCTTCATTTTATTGAGGAGAAACTCCATCGCCTCGGTGGGTGACATGCTGCTGAGGTAGCGGCGCAGCAGAACTACTTTTTCGCGTTCTGATTCGGATACAATGAGCTCTTCTTTACGGGTCCCGCTTTTAAAAACATCAATGGCGGGAAATATCCTGCGGTCGGATAGCCTGCGGTCAAGAACAATCTCCATGTTACCAGTACCCTTAAATTCTTCAAAAATTACATCATCCATACGTGAACCGGTATCAACCAGCGCTGTTGCCATAATGGTCAGGCTGCCGCCATCCTCGATATTTCTGGCTGAGCTAAATAACTGACGCGGTACTTTAAGCGCTTCAGAATCAATACCGCCGGACATGGTCCGGCCGGTATTGGAAGCCGTTATGTTGTATGCCCGTGCCAGCCTTGTTATCGAATCCAGCAGAAGCAATACATTATGGCCGCTTTCGACCAGACGTTTCGTTTTTTGAAAGACCAGCGATGCCAGGTTAATATGGTTTTCGGGCTTCTGATCAAACGTTGAAGCAACAACTTCAGCATCAATAACCGAACGCTCCATCTCCGTAACCTCTTCAGGACGCTCATCTACCATCATAATGATGATCTTTGTATCCGGATCATTACTCTTAACAGCATTAGCAAGATTTCTGAGGATAGTCGTTTTACCTGTTTTAGGTTGTGCTACAATTAAGCCGCGCTGCCCCATTCCAACCGGGGAAAACAGATCGATCATCCGGGTGGTGTATTCAGATGGTTCGTGTTCCAGCTTATAACGATGCTCAGGGTAAATCGGAAGAAGGCTGTCAAACTCTTTGCGCTCGTCCATGTTTTTCGGGACGTGGCCATTTACACCATCAACCCGAAGTAAAGCAAAATACCGTTCTCCCACTTTTGGAGGACGAATAACACCGACTACGCAATCACCCTGTTTCAGACAAAAACGCTTAATTTGTGATGGTGACACGTAGATATCATCCGGGCTTGCCGTGTAGTGATAGTTGACAGACCTTAAAAATCCATAGCCGTCTGGCAGAATTTCCAACGTACCCTCATTGATCAGGAATCCACCCAGATTAGGTGTGATCTCACGAAGCCGCTCTTCCAAAGTTTCAGCATCTGACTCGGGTAACTGGTCATAGACCCTTTTCTTTTTGCCACCTTGTTTTGAGTTATCATCCTGACGATGATTTTCAGTACCTTCTTTTTGATAGCTTTTAGCACCATTGGTCTGACGATCATTTTTAGTATTGCTATCCTTTACAACCTGTTTCTTTTGCTGTTCATCCTCGTCAGCCTTGACTTTTTCTTTTTTCTTAGCTTTTCCTACAAAGTTTTCCTTTTGTTTCCCAGCCGGTTTTGCTTGTTTTTTCTGCTCAGCCGACTGCTCCTGGTCCGGATCCTCCGACTTCTTTTTATACTTGCTTAAATCTTTGTTTTTCATAGCATGATCATCAGTATGATCCGTTTTTCCCTGAGCTTCTCTTGAGTGATTTTTTTCATCATGATCAAGACCAAATCGTAATTCAGTCTGCTCCTCCACGCCGGCGGCCTGACGAATTCTGTCGATTAAGGTTTGCTTACGAAGACCTGTGACCGGCTTAAGGCCATTATCTTTAGCAATAGATTGGAGATCCTTGAGTGATTTTTCGTGAAGAGAATCTAAATCTCTGCGATCTAATCCAACAAGTTGGATGGTGGACATATTATACGATTATTAATAAAGAGTAGAATTAAAAAAGGTGTTGTTTTAAATACTTTTTAAAAGCATACAGGAGATGTGGGCATTTTCGGTATGTATTCAGCCGGAGAAGTTATTTTCATGTGCAAAGAATTGTTCCAGCCATTCCTTTACCGTGCTGTAAAAATAGAAACTTCCCGTAAAAATTACTAATTCCGTTTTTAAGGAACTTAACAAATTAAATAGATCATCCTTTTCAGTGGGTAAAGGTTCTGTTACAAATCCCGCATGACGGATATCATCACACGTTGCAGCTCTTTGAGAATTCAACGTATAATAATAGTTTTTTTTAAAACCTAAAAACTGATTAACCACATTTTCATTAACTTTATCTTTCATAAGAGCAAAAATTACGATAGCTTCATCTACAGGTTTGATGGTCTCGATTGATTCCTTTAAAGCATGAAGCGCCTGTTCATTGTGCGCCCCATCAAAATACCACTGCCTGGAGTTATTAAGTTTTTCAAATCTGCCGGGCAGTAATTCGTTTACGCTTTGAATCCCTTTCCGAAAATCCTGAAACGATAAGGGCAGAGTTTTATCTAAAATACGTGTTACCTGCCAGGCAACAGCCAGGTTATAACGCTGTACAGGTGCACTCACATCACTTCTGAATGCCTGCTTTTGATTCGATAGCTGAAAACTGAAAGACTTGTTTTCATTATCATAAGCGGGTGCCAGATCATTGCTTCTAAAAATCCTGGTATTCTTGTTACGGGCTACCTGCTCTATTACCTTAAACGGTTCATCTGTTATATTTCCTGTTACAACAGGAATACCCGCTTTTATGATTCCCACCTTTTCTCTTGATATGCTTTCTAACGAGTGCCCAAGGTAATTGGTATGATCAATAGCTATGGTTGTAATAACAGAAACCAAAGGCTGTACGATATTGGTCGCGTCATACCGCCCTCCCAAACCCGTTTCAATAATAGCGATATCCACACCTTCTTTGTAAAACCACCAAAACGCGATCGCCACGGTTATTTCAAAGTACGTAAGCGAAAAACGTTCCAGCAAAGGCCCATGTTCTTTGAAAAACATAAGTAATTCATCATCTCTAATTTCCTGGCCGTTAATATGAAACCGTTCGTGTATATTCTTAAGATGAGGTGATGTGAATAAACCAGCCTTATACCCGGCCTTGCTGTAAACCGATGACAACATAGCACAAGTTGCTCCTTTGCCATTGGTTCCGGCAACATGGACCGCTTTAATTTTTTTATGCTGTCCTCCCATAGCATTGCAAAAATCAGTAATTTCCTTCAAGCTCATATTTGCTGCTTTCATACCCGTTTGCTGAAACGCAGGTATAGTGTTCAGCCAATCGTGAACATCATCAATATCTTCAAACTTGAGGGATGTTGGTTTTTTAATGCTCATTAACCTATTTAAACTTTTTTGAATATCTATAAATATCTTGTCAAACCTGTTGCTTTTCAATTGGATTCAGAGAATGCTCATAACGCTGCAATGCGGTTGGCCCGGGCTGCCGATGATTCTGAGAGTATACGCAAAGTTACACGGTTTTTATATGATTATCAGTCAAAACATTTAAAACAGACGCTACTCGGTTTAGATTTTCGAAATCCAATGGGCGTGGCTCCAGGTTTTGATAAAAACGGTACTATACCACATACGCTGGAAGCCCTGGGCTTTGGGTTTACGGAAACCGGCAGCATTACGGCCCATCCATCACAAGGCAATCCCCGCCCCCGGTTATTCAGGCTGAAGAAAGATCGTGCCATCATCAATAGGATGGGCTTGAACAATAACGGTGCCGAAGTTGTAGTGAATCGTTTAATGAGCAAAACCACTGGTATTCCCAAAGGCATTAATATCGCCAAAACCCACGACCCGGATATTACCGGCAACCGAGCTATAGATGATTACCTGAAGTCATACCGTATTGCCGAACCTGCCGCAGATTACATCATGCTCAATATTTCTTGTCCGAATACGGCAGAAGGTAAAACCTTTGAGCAAAAAAAGCCTTTAACAGAGCTTTTAAATGCCGTCTATAAAGAAAGAACCCAAAACAGCCCTCCCCTCCTGGTGAAGTTTTCACCGGATATACCGGCAGCAGAACTTACCGCACTTCTGGATATTACCGAAAGGTTTAATGTTGATGGTTATGCGGCCGTAAACACATCTTCTTCCAGAAAAGGTCTTAGAACCAATCCGGACAAGCTGAAATCTATAGGAGCCGGGGGGCTGAGCGGCAGACCTCTCCATCAAAGAAGCTGTGCGGAAATCAAACACATCAGGCAGATCACCGGCCCCGATAAAACCATTATAGGCATTGGTGGCGTGGACTCCTTTCAGGCTGCCCTCGATAAAATTGAAAACGGGGCTGACCTGCTTCAGGTATACTCGGCATTGATCTATGAAGGACCAGGGCTGATAAAACGCATCAACAAACAACTTTCCCGGCACCTTCAGAAAAATAATCTAAATAGCATACGTGAGTTAAGAAGAGTATAGGGGGTTATCATAGAACCCCTTACACCACCTAAAAACCGACTTTCCGGCCGAAGCTCGTCGGCCTTGTGGGGCGTGGTGGAGGAGTCTCAGGAAGAGAACCCGCCTGACCAATAAAGTTACGAATGCGTGTAGGGAGGCAGCAAGGCCAGATGCTCGGGGAGGCTTTTTTTTAACTAGTGAGACTCACGTTTCACGATACTGCCGGATTTCCCTACCAGGTAATCCAAATCGGCACCGAGGTGTGACTGTTCTACGTGTTGGATGTATGAGCTCACATATCCTCTGTCGTAGTCGTGAGGCGGTGGCTTCCAGAGCTTTCGTCTTTTTTCCAATTCTTCGCCGGGCACATCAAGATGAAGCTTTTTGTTTTTAACATCTACTTCGATGGTGTCTCCATTTTGTACCAGGGCCAGATTTCCGCCTACGTATGACTCGGGGGAGACATGTAAAAATACAGTACCGTAAGCTGTACCGCTCATGCGTCCGTCAGAAATCCTGACCATATCTTTTACATTCTTTTTTAATATCTTTTCGGGAAGCCCCATATTGCCTACTTCCGCCATGCCTGGATAACCCTTTGGACCAACGTATTTCAATACGAGAACAGATGATTCATCTACCTCTAGATCGGGGTCATCAATACGGTCCTTATAGTCTTCAATACTTTCAAAAACAACGGCTTTCCCTTTATGCTGCAACAGATGAGGCGAAGCTGCGGAGGTTTTAATCACCGCGCCGTCGGGACATAAGTTGCCTCTTACTACCGTAATTCCCGCTTTCTCCTGAAATGGCTTATCAATCGAGGCAATGACATCACGGTTATAATTCGGAGCATCGGCATTATTTTCAATTAAACTTTTACCATTAACGGTAAGGACGTCAGGGTCCAATAGGTCCTTTAATTCCGCAATAACGGCAGGCAAGCCACCGGCATAGTAAAAGTCTTCCATGAAATAGTCACCGGACGGCATCAAATTGACTAATAATGGAATATCGCTTCCGTATTTATCAAAATCATCCAGCTTCAGGGAGACTTCGATTCTCCGGGCGATGGCTGTTAAGTGAATGATGAAATTCGTTGATCCCCCAACAGCGGCATTAACTTTTATCGCGTTGATGAACGCTTTGCGTGTTAATATTTTTGATAGGGAAAGATCCTCTTCCACCATCCCTACAATTCGTTTCCCGGACCTGTGCGCTAATACTTTCCTGCGGGAATCTACAGCGGGAATTGCCGCGTTACCCGGTAAACTTAAACCCAAAGCCTCCACCATAGACGCCATGGTAGATGCCGTTCCCATGACGGCGCAATGACCGGCGCTTCTGCATAAGGCACCCTCAGAAAAACTAAACTCTTCACTGGTTAGCTGCCCAACTTTATGCTCTTCCGCAAACCGCCAGACATCGGTTGTTCCAATACTTCTTCCTTTGAAATTTCCCGTTAGCATCGGGCCTCCGGAAACCACGATGGAGGGAATATCTACGCTACAGGCACCCATTACCAGGGCCGGCGTGGTCTTGTCGCACCCACACATCAAAACGACTCCATCAAGGGGGTTTGCTCTGATGGACTCTTCCACATCCATGCTTGCCAGGTTTCGATAAAGCATGGCGGTAGGCCGGATCAATGTTTCACCTAAAGACATCACCGGGAATTCCAGCGGGAACCCGCCAGCTTCCCATATCCCCCTTTTGACCGCTTCAGCAAGATCGCGGAGGTGAGCATTGCATGGCGTTAGTTCAGACCAGGTATTACAAATTCCAATAACCGGTTTTCCTTCAAACTCCTCATCAGGGAAACCCTGGTTTTTCATCCAGCTCCGGTAGATGTACCCATCTTTACCCGTTTTACCAAACCAGTCTCTGCTTCTCAACCTTTTTTTGGAACTCATAAGCGTATTATTAAATGTAGCCTTGGTCGTATTTAACCAGCAATGAATGTTTTTCCTATAGGGATAAATCAGCCTTTAAATCGAAATAACGGCATTCCCTGAAATGGAACTTTGGCCCTAAAGAGTGATCCCGACAGCGGTGCTTTTCGTATTTCCTGTTCTGACATATTTTCCCGGCAGGTTGTAATATAGAGTTCATTGAGTTGACTGCCTCCAAAAGTGCAGGAAGTTACCTGGGGCACGGGCAGATGAATTTCAAATACTGTTCTCCCCGTTATAGGATCTATTCGCAGTATTTTACTTCCACCATATAGCGCTACCCATAGATGGTCTTCCGTATCGATAGTCATTCCGTCCGGATACCCTTCGCCTTCTTTTAATTCCTTTATCACCTGACGATTCGAAATTCCGCCCGTTTTATCTTCGTAATCAAAAGAGAATATCTTACGCGTCGGCGTATCGATAAAGTAAAACTTATCAAGCTGCTTATTCCAGACCAACCCATTTGAAATGGTTACACCCTGTAACTTTACATCAACACTTAGGTCCGGATTCAAACAGTATAGACTGCCCGCTTTTTTCTTTACTTCGTAAGACATGGTCCCGGCCCAAAACCTTCCCCGGGAATCACTCTTTCCATCATTGAAGCGGTTGTCGGGGATATCTGATTCAGGATCTGTGATATGGGTCCTTTTCCGGGTTTCCGGATCAAAAAATGCAAATCCCGTTTTTGTCGCCATAACCAGCCCACCTTGCTCCCGCAATGAAAACGCGCCAATATGATCAACTGTGTCATATTCGTCATTCGTGTGCTTTACCGGATCGTATATAAACAACTTGTGGCTTAAAATATCAACCCAATACAGCTTTTCTGCCCTCTCGTCCCATACGGGCCCTTCGCCCAGTATAGCGTTGCTTTGCAATTCGAGTGAAGCGTCTGTTGAGGCTAATGGCATGTTTAAATATCCTTAATTCTTTTTGCTGCCTTCGGTTTTGATGCCCAGCCCCCCGTCAATTCGTATATCCTGACCGGTGATGAAAGGAGATTTATTGCTTGCCACAAAGGCGACCAATTCACCAATTTCATCAGGATCAGCTATTCGTTTAAGTACGTGCATGTCTTTGGTTTCCTGTAATACGGCTTCAGGGTCGGGCGACAACTGAAAGGCTTTACGGTTCATGGGCGTGTCTACTGTTCCCGGACATATGGCTACACATCGCACTTGTGGTGCATAGTCTACGGCAATGCTTCGTGTTAATCCTAACACAGCCGTTTTAGTGGTGCAATAGGCGGCAACATTTTCCTGCACCGTGTGGGCCTGAGCGCTAGACATGTTGATAACAACGCCATCCCCCTTTTCCATCATGTGGGGAAGAGCGTGTTTAGCACACAGGAAGAAGCCTTTCAAATTGATATCCATCATTAAATCCCATTCCTCCTCGGTAGTATCGGTTACCGATGCGTACCGAAGGATACCCGCATTATTGACCAGCACATCCAAGCTTCCAAATCTTGCTATAGCCTGCTCCATTGCACTCTTGACCTCGCTCTCCTGAGAGACATTGCACTTGATGAAGATAGCCCTGTCTCCAAGACGTTCGCTAAGCGCTTTCCCTGCGGTTTCATCTACATCCAGTATAACTACGTTGCCTTTTTCCCGATGGAAGATCGTGGTACAACTTCCGCCAATCCCCTGAGCGCCTCCTGTTATTATAATGGTTTTGTTTTTAAAAGACATAATTGATTATCAGTTACGGTGAATAAGCTTTAACATGTTGCCGCGATACCCCCAGCCCATCTATGCCAAGCTCTACGGTATCTCCTGGCTGCAAGAACTGTGGGGGCCGGAACCCCATGCCGACACCGGCGGGCGTTCCGGTAGAAATGACATCCCCGGGCATCAGGGCCATATATTGTGAAATATAGCTGACCAAAGCCGGTATGCCGAAAACCAAAGAACTGGTATTGCCGTCTTGTTTCATTTCGCCGTTTACTTTCAACCAAAGCCTTAAGTTATTCACGTCTCCTATTTCATCTTGTGTCGCTATAACAGGGCCAAGGGGCGCGAAGGTGTCGCAGCTTTTGCCTTTTACCCATTGTCCGCCCCTTTCCAGCTGGAATTCCCGCTCACTGTAATCGTTATGCAAGCAATACCCTGCTACGTGGTCCAACGCTTCTTCCTCAGACACATAAGATGCTTTTTTACCGATAATGACAGCTAGCTCTACTTCCCAATCCGTTTTGCCGCTGTTCTTCGGAATGATTAAGTCATCATCAGGCCCAACCAGGGAAGAGGTCGCTTTGAAAAACAATATAGGTTCTTCAGGAAGTTCCATCCCCCCCTCTTTGGCATGATCTTCGTAATTTAATCCAACACAAACAATCTTACCAGGATTCAAAACCGGTGGGGCCAGACGTATTTCATCCATTATCTTTGGCGCTGAAGCCCCTTGTTTATCTGCCCAGTCTTTCAGTCTGTTCAAGCCGCCGGAACCCAAAAATTTAGTGTCATAATCCTCACCAAAGGTACTTGCATCAACTTTTGTACCATCTGATAATATTAAACCCGGCTTTTCGCCCCCGGGTTCACCAAAACGTATTAATTTCATAGGAGTAATTTTATTATTTAAGCATTTAAGGTTGAAAACCCGCCGTCAATGGGGTAGTTCACCCCGGTGATGAAACCCGCCTCATCAGAACATAAGTAAAGGGCCAGGTTAGCTACTTCTTCGGGTGCAGCCATTCGCCCGATCGGCTGGGATTTTGAAAGTTTCCCGAACATCTCTTTTTCTTGCCCCGGATAATTTTCTTTTATGAAGCCATCCACAAAAGGCGTGTGCACCCGGGCCGGGGAAATGGCATTGCAACGAATACCCTGGTCAAGGTAATCTTTGGCGATGGAATAGGTCATCGTTAAAACGGCTCCCTTGCTCATCGAATAAGCGAACCGGTCAGGAATACCTATCAGCGCAACGATCGAGGCCATGTTTAACAGAACCCCACCACCAGACTGCTTCATTTTATCAACGCCAGCCAATGAGCAATTATAAACGCCCTTCACATTTACCGAGTAGACCCGGTCTAAATCCTCTTCTGTGGTATCTTCCAGTTTACCTACATGAGCAATACCGGCATTATTGATCAGTATATTCAGCCGCTTTTTAGTTCGATATATTTGATCGAAAACCTCTTTAACCTCAGTCTGATCGGCTACATTTGTTTTATAAAACCAAGCTTCCCCTCCACTATCATTGATCTCTTTAGTGACTTTTTCTCCCGCTTCCTGATCCGTATCAAGAATGTGAACATCGGCACCCTGACGCGAGAAAAGTTGAACAATGCACTTCCCAATCCCTTTAGAGCCGCCCGTAATAACCGCTGTTTTATTCGATAGTGAGAATAAGGCCATATATTAAAGATTAAGCTGGTTATATAAAATAGTTAATCATGCCTAATGAGCATAATAAAGAATTAAACCAGTTTATACAAAAAGTGCATCGCCATATATAATCAATAGCTAAAATAAAATGAACATCAGAGGAAAAACGTACAATGCCTAACGTGGGGGGAGATTTTTCAGATCATCAAGGTCCTTATGCCTTCCGGAAGCTTGTTTATTTTCCCGTAGTTGAGTAATTCCTATAACCCTGACGAGAATATTTTCAATAGTAAACGCCATGGCGTTGTTAGAACTCTCTTCAAATTCTATCCCATCAACTGAAGTTAACAGATCAATCCGGGTGGGCTGTTGTCCAAGTTGAATAATTTGATTGGGTTCTGTAAAATCATCAACACCCAAATTTAAATCGGCAAAACCAAAATCTGCCAATGCACGCAAAAGCTTTTGAGCATTCGTACGGGTAGGTTTTATCCAAATATCAATATCACCTGTATATCTGGGGTAACCATGTATAATTACGGCATACCCTCCAACTAAAAGATATTCGACCTTATGATCGTTTAATAACCCGATAAATTCTTTGAAGTCCTTGTTCAGTATCACCAGGTCTTAATTTAATATATTGCTGACGCAGCATTTCCGCGACCGCCAAACGTTCAGTAGGTGTTTTTTTTTGCCAATATTCAACCTCATCAATGTACTGCTGCTCATCTCTGAGGTTGTATTTTTTAACTATTTTTTCCATGATCATACCGATGTTATAATAACTCAAATATCCCTGAATAAATCAACAAATGCAAAATCTTGCTATCTATGGTGGGTTAAATCATTCGTTCCAACTGAAAACGCCGGAACAGGCATCTTGCCTGTTCCTCACTATACCGCGGCGTCTCGCCGCTACACGTTCATTGAGTTTCATCCAACCCTCGAATGGTTTCAGCAAGAGGGTTCGCACTGCTTATACACAAAAGCTTCCGGGAATTTAGCAGGGCCTGTTTTTCTTTTGGCTATATTATTTGTATATGGCTTTTAATTTATACGATATAGAGCACCTTGCGGTATTCTTTATAAATTAGTAGCGGCGAGACGCCGCAGCATAGTGAGGTACGGGCGAGACGCCCGTACCGGCGGGTATGCGGGTACACATTGCAGAGACGCAAAATCTTGCGTCCCTATGGTGGGTTAAATCATTCGCTCCAAGTGAAGACGCCGGAACAGGCATCTTGCCTGTTCCTCACTATACCGCGGCGTCTCGCCGCTACACGTTCATTGAGTTTCATCCAACCCTCGAATGGTTTCAGCAAGAGGGTTCGCACTGCTTATACACAAAAGCTTCCGGGAATTTAGCAGGGCCTGTTTTTCTTTTGGCTATATTATTTGTATATGGCTTTTAATTTATACGATATAGAGCACCTTGCGGTATTCTTTATAAATTAGTAGCGGCGAGACGCCGCAGCATAGTGAGGTACGGGCGAGACGCCCGTACCGGCGGGTATGCGGGTACACATTGCAGAGACGCAAAATCTTGCGTCTCTACGGGAGGAACTCTTTGACGCAAATCTGCTTCAAACAA
>JBBDMV010000071.1:0-1088 GCA_040878115.1 Balneolales bacterium | reverse complement strand
ATCTTTTATTTAAATTCCAGTAGAACAAATTCACTCTAAACCAACTTCACAAGGGGCAGGGGCTGTTGCATCAGCAAGATCTACTTGCCAATTATTATCGGTATCCCGGCAAACAACGGCATATATATTATCACCACCTTGTGCTGGTATGCCTTGAAGAGTCAAACTTAATGTATCTGAAGCCGTTATAGAATATACACCATTTTGATTAGAACCTTCATTTACTGTAGCTGTAAATTCAAGTGGCATTCCAAGCAATCTAAGTACTTCATCATGAGATATACTTTCAGTACTAAAATCCTGGCCAGCACCATCGAGCATAGCAGGCCTTGCCCAAATAGCCTGAGCAGCCGTAGCACCTTGAAGCAAATCCTGGCGAACTGCGTTGCGGTTGGCATCTGCGGATGCTGTTCCAAATACGTTCATAGCCACTACCGTGGCGATTCCCACGAGTATTGTTACCAAAATTAAGAGTAATAATTGTTGTTGTCCCATTTTGTTACTCCGTTTTTTGTGTTTAGTGTCTTTTCCTAATATTTCGAAAAAGCGATAGAGGTTTAATAATCTTTCTATTCTGAGATCATCTGCCGGTTAAAGCGGATCACCCCAAAACGTTAGAATGTCTTAATCTTGAGTGAAGTTTAACAACTTTTTACGAGAAGTCAAGACTTTTCTTCGGTGGACAATATCTTTTCTTACTGGGGGAGATGGAATAAGATGACCATTTTTGTATTGCTTGATCTGTCTTCATTGGTTCCCGGCTGTTTTTCTAAAACTATTTTCCTCATATCAAGCTCGTTTCTCTATCGATCCTGTAGCAGCCATAGATGCTTTCCTTTAAAGTGGGCCTGAACAAAGGAATATCATGCCTATATCAAGTCCATATCAACACCATAAATATACGGTGTTGATACGGTGTTGATACGGTGTTGATATGGTGTTGATACGGCGTTGTTCAAAGGCAGGTCTGATATAGATTGAATTGAAGAATACCTCAGGGGGTCTGTATCAAAAGTCCATTAAATAGAAACGATGCTTTACTTATTTTCCCAACTAACCAACAAAAGCAATAACTCGCTGTCATTGCG
>JBBDMV010000070.1:0-4707 GCA_040878115.1 Balneolales bacterium | reverse complement strand
CCAGGTGAGTTTTTCCATTTGATGAATTATAGCTAAAGTTTTTCAACGCCAGATCGCCGTCAAAATCAACATAGGCGATTCGGGCGGTAAGCTCTGCCTTAGGCCGGCCAAAAACGACTCCCGGAAGCATAGCTACTCCGGTATCTTCAAGTATTTGTTCACAAAGTGATAAACTTCCCGTAATGCCTCTCTTTGCCAGAGCCTCTTTATAAGGTCCAAAATCCGGAAATAGATAAAAACCCCCTTCAGGCTTGTCTATATTTACGCCGGTTTCTTCAAGTCTGTTTGCCAGGTGATTGCCGAGCGAAGAAAGTAAAGAGCGTGACTTTGTGAGGTAATCTTCCATATCACTTCCCCCTTCAAAAGCTTTTGCTGCTGCATATTGAATAGGAGCGCAGGTTGATGTATAAGTTTCACTGGCTACGACAGCCATTGCATTTTGTAATTTTCTTAATGTTTTCGGGAAGGTAAAGGTGCCAAGCCGCCAGCCACCGGCCCCGCACCATTTGCTTAACCCTCCACTAACAATAGTGCCTTCAGGGTAAAACCTGGCAATGGAGGTGTGATTACCTTTATGATGAAGTTCACCATAAATCTCATCGGACAACAGTACCATGCGATACTCCCGGGCTACAGCTGCCAATGCTTCAAGTTCATCATCATTATAAGTAGATCCTGTCGGGTTGGATGGGTAGTTTAAAATGACAATACGGGCTCTGTCAATATCCTCTTTGCATAAGTTTTCGAGATCATCCGGGTTTAACCGCCAGCCATTATTGGGGTTGGTTTCCAGCCAGCGTACCGGCCTTCCGGCAATATGGGCCTGGGGTGCATACGATACCCAACTTGGTGTCGGGATAACAAGATCACCATAATAAACCATTTGAAGCAAAAACATAAGCTCCTTAGAGCCTGGGGCGATCATCACATCGTTTCCTGTACATTCAATTCCCTGTTTGCGATAGTGGTAACCGGCAACAGCGTCACGAAGTTTTTGAAGTCCTTTGACAGGCAGGTAGTCTTTTTGGTGAACATTGCGCTTAAGCTCTTCCTGCACCCCGGAAGGAACAGGAAATGGCGACTGACCAAGACCAAGTTTATAAATCTTTTGGCCTTCTTGTTTTAACTGGTAACAGCGTTCATTTATAGCCAATGTTGCTGAAAGCGGAAGTCCGCGTATGTTTAAGTTAAGGTGATTAACGTACTCCGTTATTATCTGGGAAGGCATATTTATGGATCAAATTACAAAATGGCATATACACTTGCTCATTCGCCACATTACAGGACAATATAAAAATATATAACAATGTATAAGAGTTTTTATTTTATGCGGTCTTGCGGTTAAACCGCAAGAATTTCGTTTCGGGATGTAATATTTTTGTGTTTAGAGTATTTTTTTTTAGTTATATTCCATCATCATCATTTCATGATTTTATGATCAAGAGCTAATAATTAAAAATAAGTTTTTAATGAAATTACTTTATGCTGTTCCTGTAATTATTTCATTATTTTATATAACCAATAAGTTAAGTTATTGCTATCTGAAGCAAAAAGTGTTAAAAAGACAAAAATGGGACCTAAATATCTGTTGTGGTAAAACGGATGGCGGAGGTATTAACGCAGATATTTATAAGCACGATTCTGTGCCTAATTTTATTCTGACAGAAAACATATATGACCTCCCTTTTAAAGATAAGCAATTTAAATCGGTACTATGCTCCCATACCATTGAGCATGTTGAAGACCCAAGTCGCTTTTTTGATGAATTAAACAGAGTCGGGGAAAAGGTGGTCTTGGTGATACCGCCCCTTTGGGACATATCTGCCGTTTTTAATGCCTTGGAGCATAGGTGGATTTTTCTGAGTTTCAAAAAAGAGCATGAATCACTACCCTGGCATATAAAACTTCCTTTTTCAGAAACCGTTCATAACTATTTTGGCCAGAAGATTCGTTCATGATAAGATGTTACCTGTAAGTCCGGCTGCGCTCTTCTAAGGTAAATACCGGTTGATCAAAAACTCTCGGTAGTGGTCGCAGTGCACAAGACATTGGCTTTTCTAAAGCAAAAAGCTTGTCAAGACCTTAGTCAAATGGAAGGATCGATGTCGCTGTTTGTTAGTGAAGAAGGGGAACCCCGCACATTAAACAGCCTCAACGAGGCGGCAGAACCTAGCCCAGGGTGTCAACCCTGGGGCTGGAATGAAAAAATACAAAAGCCCTGCAAGGGTGACACAATAAATGGGCCTATAAAGAAATCGTTGACCCAGGGTTTACACCGTGGGCTACATTATGTTACCCTTTCAGGGCAAAGGTCGCTGCATAGGGTTATAATTATTCGGTGCTGCATTGCGGAAAACTGGGGACTTTGCCTGGATAAAACGATTCCTTATTGTCTCGTGCCAATACACAATGCATTTACGTAAGTTCCGTTTGCCATATATTATTAATGCCGCCTTAATTTGAACAGTGCCTCATCCCGCATATTGAAAAACCCCATTATTCGTGAAGAAGTAAACCTGAAACCATTCAACAGCTTTCAGGTGGAAACAGGGGCCCGATATTTTGCCGATATTGTTGACGCCAGCCAGCTCAAGCTGCTTATTCAGCACCCCGTTTTTCGTGAGCAGAGAGCATTGGCCCTTGGCGGTGGCAGCAACATCCTGTTTCGAAAATATTTCGACGGACTGGTTTTGAAGATTTCGATTCCGGGCATTGAACTGATTAAGGAAGACGAAGACCATGTTTGGCTGAAAGCCGGAGCGGGTGTGAATTGGCATAAATTCGTGCTGTTTTGCCTGGGCCATAATTATGCCGGGGTTGAAAACCTTTCTCTGATACCCGGCAACATCGGGGCCGCACCTATACAAAATATCGGGGCATATGGGGTAGAGCTGGATCAAGTGTTTTCCCAGTTAGAGGCCATCGAGATTAAAACGGGAAATAGCTGCCGGTTTGATAAAGATGACTGTGGCTTTGCATACCGTGACAGCGTATTTAAGAAAGAATTAAAGGACCAGTTCATCATTACAGCGGTAACGATAAGGTTACATAAGGCACCTAAACTAAATTTGAATTACGGGACCATAAACCAAACGCTGGATGAGATGAAAATCAAAAACCCGACCATACAAAACGTCAGCGAAGCTGTATGCCGAATAAGAAGAAGCAAACTGCCCGATCCTGCAGAACTGGGAAATTCAGGAAGCTTTTTTAAAAACCCTATTGTTGAAAACTCGGTACTTCAGGCATTAAAAAAAGATTTCCCTCAAATACCACATTATGAACTAACCGATGGACGTGTGAAAATACCTGCCGGCTGGCTCATTGAAAAGGGGGGGTGGAAGGGCAAAACGATCGGCAAAACCGGTACCCACAAGAAGCAGGCTTTGGTGATCGTGAATTACGGCGGGGCAACCGGGAGCGATATTTATGACTATGCCATGCAGGTACAGCACGCCATAAAGAAAGAGTTCGGAATTACATTATTGCCGGAAGTAAATGTGATATAGGGACATCAAAGCCGCAAAAACAGGCCTTTAAGAGGGATATCAATCTGAGCAAGGATCAAGGCTTCTTTTAAATCTTTAAAGAAACGCTAGCCGGAAGCTGTATAAAGAGCTATAAGCCCGTATAGAAACCTCATTTCTTAAGCCATAAAAGACTCAGGGCACACTAAAATATTTTCATTCTGAAAAACAGGTAAAACATTACCAATGCCATTTCCGAGCCTCCCCAGAAAGCTTTTTCACTTTTGGCACTGATTGCGAATAAACCCCCTATTCCCCGGACCCCATAGGAACAACGCCATATCAACACCATATCAACGCCGTATCAACACCGTATATATATGGCTTTGATATGGTGTTGATATGTCCCTGATACGAATTTAATTGGGTGATGGCCCAGCCCGGGGTGGCTGTATAACTTAGTCCAGGGTGAACAACCCTGGGATGGATTGTAAAAAAATAATCAAGCCCTGCAAGGGCGCCAGAAGAAGCGGCCCTACCCCCGCTTCGGCAAGCGTCCACGCTTGCCGAACTTGCACCCGGGAGCCCGGCCCCTTCCAACACATCCCGTGGTTACCAACAGCCGTAGCCTACCCGCCGGTACGGGCGTCTCGCCCGTACCACACTATACCGCGGCGTCTCGCCGCTACACCTTTTCATCAAGCTCCATCCAACCCATGAATGATTTCAGCAAGAGGATTGCCGGGGTTCGCACTGCTATACACATAAGCTTCCGGCAAATTCACGAACTCTGATCTTAACGGATTTTGATGTATATAATCGATTTTCTGTTGAATTACATTCTCATTATACAATACAACAGGAAAATTATGTGATTTCCAAACCTGATAAGTACTTACATTAGGAGTAATTTTACCAAAGTATTCAAGAGATATAACAACCAGTCTTTGCGGCTTTCGCTTGGATGATTCTGGATCAAATGGAGTAACTGTTTTGCGGTATTTCTTTATATTTTAGTAGCGGCGAGACGCCGCAGTATAGTGTGGAACAGGCAAGATGCCTGTTCCGGCGAATTACGTAACTACCTGTCTTTGCGAGGCGCGGACCCATTAATAGATGGTAAGTAGTGGGCCTGACCGCGACGAAGCAATCTGTACGGCCTACCATAGCCCTGGCCAGGATAGGCCCGGCAGAGGCATCCGGGCGTTGAATACGGTAGAAGGTGGAGTCGTGCAGATTG
>JBBDMV010000069.1:0-25691 GCA_040878115.1 Balneolales bacterium | reverse complement strand
TCAAACGGATACCGAAGATCCATGGTATATCAATTGGGTCTATCAAGATGACAGCGAACACTTTTTTAAAGAACCCGAATATTAAAAGACTACATATATCTCATACTCAATAGGATGAGATATTTTTTAGTAGTATATCCTAATTACATCTTAATAGCGTTTATTATGAGCACTCAATTGATCTCGTTATATCTGAAGCTAGTTGTAAACATGAAAACGACGTTCGTGCTGATGTCCGTCCTCTTTTTTTGTGTTTCATTAACTTCTAGTAATCCTCACGATAGTGATGTAGTAAATTTTTTTGGCCAACAGGAGAATCCTCCCAACATTATATTTATTATGGCGGATGATCTCGGGTATGGTGATCTAGGTTCATATGGTCAAGATGTCATAAAGACGCCGAGGCTGGATCAAATGGCTAAGGAAGGATTGAGATTCACGCAGTTCTATGCAGGACATACCGTATGTGCTCCGACTCGGAGCGCCCTGATGACCGGTCAGCATACTGGAAAAACGCGAGTTCGTGGAAACAGATCCGCAACTGGGGAAAGGGTTTCACTTGAACCGCAGGATACAACAGTAGCAGAGGTACTACAACAAGCTGGTTATATTACAGGTATAATAGGAAAGTGGGGACTTGGTGAACCCGAAACCAGTGGTGTTCCCAATAAAAAAGGGTTTGATTATTTCTGGGGTTTTTTAAATCAGGCCCGTGCTCATACTTATTATCCGGAGTGGCTCTGGCTCAATACGGAACGTGTTAGACTGGAAGGCAATGAGGATGGAAAGCGAGAGCAATATAGTCATGATCTGGATACGAAAGAAGCGATGAACTTCATCCGAAAAAATGCAGAGGAACAATTTTTTTTATATTTACCCTATCAAATTCCTCATGCTGAATTGCTGGTGCCCAAAAATGCTTTAGAGGATTATCTTGACGAAAACGGCCAAAGTATTTTTAAGGAAGAGTCTTATGAAGGAATGAATAACTTCAGTGCTCAAGAAATGCCGAATGCTACTTATGCAGCCATGGTCTCACGGATGGATCGTGATGTGGGACGCCTGATTGATCTTCTGCGAGAGCTAGAGATCGATGATAATACAATTGTCTTTTTCACAAGTGATAATGGACCCCATGAAGCAGGTGGATATAAACCAGAGTATTTCAATAGTTCTGGTTCGTTGCGAGGTATAAAGCGAGATTTATATGAGGGCGGAATTCGAGTACCAATGATTGCCTGGATGCCAGGTACTATTGTTGGCGGCGAAGTGAGCGATCAGGTCTGGTCTATGTGGGATTTTATGCCGACAGCAGCAGAAATCGGCAGGGCAGAATCACCAAAGGATATAGACGGAATTTCAATGGTAAATGCATTACTGAATCAACCACAGCAGGATCCGGAGTATTTATATTGGGAATTTCACGAAGGACGTTTCGCTCAGGCCGTGCGTTTTGAAGATTGGAAAGCAGTGAGAAATGACATTGGTCAACCCATTGAATTGTACAATCTATCGGTGGATATTGGTGAGAATAATGACATCTCAAGAGAGAATCCTGATATTGTAAATCGAGCTAAAGAATTATTTCATTCTGCCAGATCAGCGTCTGAGCATTATCCCGTTGCACAGCTTGAATAAAAGAGTGATTGATACAATAAAACTAAGTTTAGAAATGCATGAATAAACGATCAAACATATACGGCGAAACAGCACTTCGTGGGCGAAGGCATTTTGGATCCTGTAGTGGATAGAAATTTGATCAACCTGTATGAAAGGAAATAAAAATTTTTCAAAATCTTCCTATTAATTAATAATTTTTGAGGAACTCGAAATGCAATGAATAATCATCTTTCTTATGAAGTTCCGCAGCTTCTGTTTAGGAGCTTTTTTGTGCAAACTAGAAGGTTATAAAAGCAATTACGGATACAGGTGGTTATATTAGCATATGTTATATTCCCAGATTTTGTTATGATAAGACATATTGACTATATATTAAGAATAAATATCATATTTATTCACTTTACATAACCTGGAGACTTATTATGATCATTGATAAAAAAAATTACTGCTTGTTTATCACTATAATGTTAACAACTTTTATCTTCACTAGCTGCAGCAGTCAACAGGAAAGTAATAATGAGCCTATGCTTACAGTCGGACATTATTTTACAGAAGCTGAAGGTGAGGATTTTCTTGAGCAGGCGCGCCAGAAATATACTACTACAGAAGATTGGGAAGAACGTGCGGAAAAAATTAGAAACCAGATTTTAAATGGCGCGGGATTAAAAGAAATCCCTAAAAAAGGTCCTTTAAATCCTATTATAGGTAACGAGCGGATTTATGAAGGTTATAAGGTGCAGAATGTTGCTTTCGAAAGTTTACCCGGTGTTTTTGTAACGGGAAGTTTATATTCATCTATTGATCCTGATGGAGTAATACCAGGAATATTAAGTCCTCATGGACATTGGACGGAACCTGGGGATGTAGGTCGTTATAGGCCGGATGCACAAAAAAGATTTGCTTCGATGGCCCGTATGGGTGCCAGGGTATTTGCCTATGACATGGTTGGCTACGGACAACTGGAGGAATTCGGCTGGGAGCATAAACATCCAGGGGCATTGAAATTACAATTATGGAACAGTATTCGGGCAACTGATTTTTTGATTTCAATGGGTGTCGATCCAGAAAAGATTGCCTCTACAGGCGCCTCAGGTGGAGGTTCACAAACATTTCTTCATGCTGCAGTTGATAACCGTATCTCTGTATCAGCTCCTGTAGTCATGGTATCGGCGCATTTTTTTGGAGGTTGCATTTGCGAAAGCGGCATGCCTATTCATAAAGCCAAAGATTTTCAGACCAATAATGTAGAAATAGCAGCTTTGGTTGCTCCCCGTCCGTTACTATCGGTTTCTGTTGGTGGCGATTGGACAAAAAATAACCCTGTTGTTGAATATCCTCATCTTCAGCACATATATGATTTGTATGGCAAAGCAGAAAACGTTGAAAATGTACATCTTGCTGATGAAGATCATGGTTATGACTACAATAAACGCGCTGCAGTTTATCCTTTCTTAGCTAAACATTTGGATCTTGATTTAACAAAGGCCATTAACTCCGATGGTAGCCTCATTGAAAACGATATTGTGATAGAGGAGCAGAAGGCCCTTTATCCTTTCAATGATGAATATTCATTTCCTGAGAACGGGATCAGGCATAATGATGATGTTGATTGGGTTCAGTAATGTAGATTACATAATCATCTCTAAGGAACTCATAGGAAGGAATGATTATTCAACTGGTCCTCAAATAAACTTATAATGCTCCATACCTTCTAAAATCCCGGCAGCATACTCTGAGTTTGCAAAATAAACGCGTTGGTTGCCTTCCAGATCTTTTAATTCATGGCTGTGGTTGCCTACTACGACGGAAAGGCGCTTTCCGCTAAGCATTTCGTAATCATTGCCTGAATCACCTGCAACAAGAATGTTTTTCGGACTGATGTGCCATTTGCGACTCAGGTAATCTATTGCTTTACCTTTAGAGGCCCTTTGAGGGAGAATATCAAGATAGGCATCACGTGAATAAATAAGGTTGTAACGCAGCTTCTTTTCTGTCAGCTTTTGATGTACAATAGCAATGTTGTCTTCATTAGGTTTCATGTTATAGCTTAGCTTAAATTGCCGCTCTCCGTCTTCTTCTTGTTGCTTTAAAAAATCCAGCTCATCCAGAGCCTCTTTGATCTTTTCCGGCTTCCACTGGTAGGAAATATGGGCACTCCATCCATCATCCTGGTGCAGGTTGTCGTAATTACTGCCATAATATATTTCAGTCCCGACAGAGGATATAATGATATGGGGTACAGGTAGTCCTTTTAGGGAAAATATTTCCTTTACAAGTTCCAGGCTGCGTCCTGTGGCTACGCCAAAGGTTATACTGCTATTTTTTTCCTTCAACGTATGGATGAACTTTTTCATGGAGTTGTCATTTCCTATCAGCGTATCATCAATATCAGTGATAATAAGTTTTTTTACATCTTTGAACCGTTGGCCGGGAAAGGTGAGGTTATTCTTTTCTTTATGCTCCTGAGCATATTTTTTTACTACTGTTTTTATTTTTTTGATAAAAGAATAGGTATGGGCTTCCCATGAATAATATTCTCTTACTCCGTTTATTCCATTGGTTGAAAATTTTGTCCATTTATCAACATCGACTAAAATTTGTTTAATGGCGTTGGCAATATTATCGGGAGTTGTAGTATCTACCAATATCCCGTTTTTGCAATTCTTGACAATATCTTGTGGACCGCCATCATCCGGACCAACAATGGGGACTCCGGTTGAGGCCGCTTCAATTAATGTCAGGCCAAACGGTTCTGAAAAGGCGGAATTTACAAATACGCCACGGCTATCAGCAGCCATTCGGTAAAGTTCTGGAACTTCGTTATTGGGATCGTGCTTTTTGGGAATAGCCATTTTCCCGTATAGATCATACTTATCCATCAAATAAAGCAGATCATTCAGGACATTGCGTTCATTATCGTCCATATTGTCTATATCCTTGCGGATGCCGGCAAAAATGGCCAGATTGGCTATGAGCTGCAGTTCCTTGTTGTTACCGAACGCTTTCACCAAACCTTGTATATTTTTTTTGCTGTCCGGTCGGCAAATAGCCAGAATAAGGGGCTTGTTTGAATTTTTTAGAAATCGCTCTAATTCAGATTGCATTTTATGCCGGGCTTGCATGGATTCCTCCGGCTTCTCCCGATTTTCATCTTCGTCATAATAAAACGGATAAAATTTTTCAACATCAATGCCCGGCGGGATTACCTGGAAAATGGGTATTTCATGGTTATCATACAGGAAGTACTGATTCTTGATTTCATGACGTGTACTGGTTATGACCATATCCGTAGTTCTTAAAACATCTTCTTCAGCTTTAATGCGACGGTTGATATTGTACTGCTTGTCAATCTGTTCACGGCTTAGCCCTTCATTTATTAGGGAATTTAATTTACTCCGGCCTAAAGAGTGGCCCGTGAAGATATATGGAATGCCCATGGTTGCAGATAAGCGCTGGGCAACATAACCGGCATCGGCATAATGCCCATGAAAAACATCCGGATTAATGCCATGCTTTTTGTTAAACCGAATCACGTTATCTGCAAATTCATCAAGGCTGGGCCATAACAGCTCCTTGCGCATGTACCTTTTCCCCCCGCAACGTATGCGGACAATACGGGAGTTTTTACTGATAGGTTCAGTTTCCTGCTTATAGTTGGAACTTACCCGCTTATCATCAATGTACCGGGTAAAAAGGTCGACTTGTTCAACTTCTTCGCGTTCACCAAGGGCTTTAGCAAGATCAACGACATACTTAACCTGCCCGCCGGTATCGGCATCACGCCCTAGTTCAAGGTTCTCTGATCGAACTAATCCATGAATACTGAATAGTTGGAAGTAAAATTTTTTTTGATCTTTTTTCAAAACAGTAGTATTTATACCAAATTAATTGCAATGGCAATAACAATCTATTTAACAGCATACTACATAATCACGTTCTTTTTTCAAAGCACATATAAAGATGAAAAGTTATTCTATAAGTCATGCCCTCTTTCAGAACATGTTTATTTATGCTGTTCCATTAAGACTATGGCCAAATATTTCTATTTGTAAGAGAAGGCTTACAATTTGAAAATCTACTAACCTGAGTCCGGTTAAAAAATAATTTTATTGAAGCCAGGCAATATACGTTCAACCCTTTCAGGGTTGCTTGCTATTTATCATTGCACCCCCGGATTTCATCCGGAGCTATGGATATTAAAGCCTTTCAGGCTTAGACTGAGGGATAATTTCAGGTTACTACTTTTAAAAGTGCTAAAGTTCAAACTTTATTGCTAAAAAATCTCCATTTTAAAGCCCATTATATGTTTTGCTTCCAATTGGCCATTCTAAAGTTTAAATTGGTAGCTTTAAAAAACGGTAATTACCAAATTTTAATGCAAAGCAATAACAGGCCCCGGAAAATAAAGATGGGAACCTTAGGTTTCGTTCTTTTCAGTATTGCTGCTATAACATTTCCCAGTCAGGCTGAAGCTCAGATCGCGAAAGACGAATTGTGGATGCGTTACGAACAGCGGCAAGCTGAACATCACGAAGCAGGACGTGTTCTATTAACCTGGGGGGTTGCCAGCCTGGTCGGAGGTGGTTTGTTTGCTATCACTGATATCAGTGATTTTGGCCTGATGACGGCAGGATGGGGAGCTGTGAATACGGCAATCGCTGCAACTTCATTACTTAATCCTACTACATTTAACAGAGAAGAAAACAACATCAATGATTTATTGCGTTATGAACAACGTTACAATAGGATTATAGCTGTAAATACCGGATTAAACGTCAGCTATATAGCAGCTGGTCTGGGTTTGGCCCACTATAGCGAATCGCGTAGGACCAGAGAGTTTGGTGCCGCCATATTTGCCCAGGGTGTATTTTTGCTGGTTTATGATTCCGTTTTGTTATATTTATCCAGTCGATATCTGGAAGACATAAGCCTATATCCGGTACATTTCAATGGTGTGCTGCCTGATCATAATTCATACAGTGGCGGTGGATTTACCCTTAAAGTTCAATTTTAAAATAATACTAATTACATGAGTACAGAAAATGGCCTCGAGCAGGATATTCAATTGCCTGATGTAAAACTAAACCTTGTTCGGCCCAAGCAACCGATCGAAATACCCATCGTGGAAAACAGGATTGCCACGAAAAGCGCCAGCCCGAATTTTATCCGGCATATCACGTTTGATTTAACGGGAACTGAGCTTGAAGGCAACGTGATTGCCGGACAAAGTATCGGTATTGTTCCGAACATACTTGATAAAAACGGCAAATATCCCAAACTGCGGCTCTATTCGGTTGCATCGCCATCAAGAGGGGAAGACGGCGAAGGCAAGATTGTCTCAACTACCGTAAAACGCCTGATTGATGAACATTGGGAAGACCGGTCGATCTTTACCGGAGTATGTTCTAATTACCTATCCACCCTTAAGCCCGGCGATAAAGTAAAAATGACCGGGCCGAGTGGCAAGAGATTTTTGCTTCCTGAAAACCCGGAAAAGTACAACTACCTGTTCTTTGGTACAGGAACGGGCATAGCGCCTTTTCGGGGGATGATTATGGACCTGATGGAGAAGGATGTCCAAACCGATATTGCCATGGTTTTCGGCTGTGCTTATAGGACTGATCTGTTGTACTCTGAGTATTTGCAACCGTTGGCGGACTCACGGGCTAATTTCCATTATCTAAAATCCATTTCACGTGAAGATCCCAGAAAGGATGGGTCAAAGCACTATGTCCAGACCAAGATCGAAGACGAAAGAGATCTGTTGCATCCGATCTTGGGAAAAGATAATACGCTGATCTACGTCTGTGGACTCAAGGGGATGGAGACCGGGATTTACAAGCTCCTGGGTAAGCATGGGTTTAATGACTATCTCAAGATATCCGATAAGATCACCGGCAAAGACCCCGAAGATTGGGATGCTGAAGACATGAAGCGAAACGTGAAGCCTTCAAAGAGAATGTTTCTTGAAGTTTACTGATATTTACCTGCCGTAATGTGTCATAGCGTGAGCTTTAAATAACTTGCAGTGGGGCGGGGTTTAATTGACTCGATTTAAACCGCAGTGACGCAGCTTATTTGCCAGAGCTGTATTAATCAGCCCCCCTTGGCTCATCACTGGTATCGTCGCGGTAATCGCCAACTGTAAATTCAGGGGTGAATGAAGCATAACCGGCGGGCACTACTTTTGAGCCGTAGCGGGTGGCGAAAACTTTAGTGAATTCAGCCCCAAGGAAAACAACCATAATGTTGTAATACACCCATATGAGGAATATTACGAATGAGCCAGCTGCACCGTAGGTTGTTTCTACTCCCCCTCCACTCATATACCATTGAATCCCAAGCCTGCCCAAAAGAAATAGTAGTGTAGTTGCAAATGCTCCAATCAATACATCCCTCCAGGGAATAATCACATCCGGCAAAAGTTTAAATATTACCGTAAAAAGAGCGGTGATGACAACCACGAATAGTACGGTATTTAGAAAACTCCAAAAATCTATTCCGCCAGGGATTATTGGATCTAAAACCGGTTCAAGGTAGATTAAAACAGCATCAAGGATAACCGAAGCCACCAGGAAAGTGGCAAAGATGATTACCAGAAGCAGGCTTAAAACCCTGTCCATTATAAAACGCTTTATGGTGCTATGTTCTAAATTAGGTTGAACTTGCCATATATTATTTAAAGAATCTTTAAGTTGGGCTATCACCGTAGTTGATGCAAAAAGTAAAATACCCAAACCAATAAATGATTGCCAGAGCCCCGTTTGCTGCACTCGTGCGCTGGCGACAAAGCTTTGAATGGTTTCTGCCATATCGCGGTCCATTACTTCTGCCATGGCATCAGCTAACTGTCCTTCAATAGCCTGTTCACCAAATAGGAACCCAGCCAGGCTGATGATAATGATGATCATCGGCGCAATGGAGAAAATAGTATAAAAAGCCACACCTGCTGAATGCAGAGCGATATTATCAGTAGACCATTTGGTGATGGTGAGCAGCGTTACCTTTTTAATTTCGTGCCAGACAGTTTTTATGCTCAATCTAAATCCTCTGATTGATGTTTGTTGTACAACCAATATACAAATAAATGAAATTGAATATAAGGGGTACAAGGTTAGCTAATTCAAAAACTTTACACGTTGAAATATTTAAGGTTAAAGGATGTTTTGCTATCAAGTAAATTCATCGTAACTATCTTCAATATTTCTTTAAATTTCCATAACTTAAACGCCGTAATGCTTTGGCGACTGCTTGAGCGTAAAATTTACTATTTAATTTAACATGGTCAAGAAAACATCCGCAGAAATCAGAGAAGATTTTTTTGAATTCTTTAAGAACAAGCAGCATATCATCGTAAATAGTGCGCCGGTGGTTCCGCAGGACGATCCCACTTTGCTGTTTACCAATGCGGGTATGAACCAGTTCAAGCCAATATTTCTGGGTGAGCAAGAGGGTTACAAAAATAACGACAAGGTTTGGAAACGAGCGGCAAACACTCAGCGTTGTATTCGTGTGAGTGGGAAACATAACGACCTTGAAGAAGTAGGCCATGATACCTATCACCATACTCTTTTTGAGATGTTGGGGAATTGGTCCTTCGGGGATTACTTTAAAGAAGAAGCTATTGAATGGGGTTGGGAACTGTTAACTCAGGTTTGGGGAATCGATCCGGAGCGGCTATATGCCACCGTTTTTGCCGGGGATGATGAAGATGGTCTTCCGGCTGATGAGGAGGCGGCAGAGATTTGGAAATCAAAAACAGGCATTAAGCCGGACCATATCCTTAAGTGTGGCAAAAAAGATAATTTTTGGGAAATGGGTGAAATAGGTCCTTGCGGTCCTTGTTCGGAGGTACACATAGATCTTCGACCGGATGAGGAGCGAAAAAAGCAGCCCGGTTCTGAACTCGTCAATAAAGACGATCCACGCGTGATGGAGATATGGAACCTGGTATTTATTCAATTCAACCGAAAAAAAAACAGCAGCCTTGTTGAATTGCCTGCTCAGCATGTTGACACCGGTATGGGCTTTGAACGTATCGTGGCCGTGCTGCAGGGTGAAAAATCCAATTATGATACCGATGTTTTTACTCCGTTAATCGATGAAATCGGAAAATTGGCCAGGATAAGCTATGGGGAATCTGAAAGATCGGATATAGCTATGCGTGTAATAGCCGATCATATTCGCGCAGTATCGTTCTCTGTTGCCGATGGTGCGTCACCCGGAAATGATGGGCGAGGATATGTGATCCGGCGGATACTGCGCAGGGCCGTACGCTATGGGTGGGACACGCTTGGTTTAAAAGAACCTTTTATGCATAAACTTGTAGAAGTACTTGCAGAACAATTAAAAGCTGTATTCCCGGAACTAATCGCCCAGAAAGCTTACGTTCAAAATGTAATCGAAGCCGAAGAAAAAGGATTTATCAAAACCCTGGGGCAGGGGATAGAGCTTTTTCAAAGCATGATCGCGGGGAAAGCGATCTTACCGGGAGAAGACGCCTTTATGCTGCACGACACCTTTGGTTTTCCCATTGACTTAACCTCCCTGATGGCCCGTGAACAAGGTAAAGAGGTCGATATCACCCATTTTGACGAATTGATGCTTGAGCAAAAAGAGCGGGCGCGGACCTCCGGGAAGTTTGAGGCCGTAGATTCCGATCAGGAAGAATGGACGTTAGTTAATAAAGATGACAAGGGTACAGAGTTTGTTGGCTATGATCATCTTGAGGCCAACGTGTCGGTCTCAGCCTACCGCAGAAGCGGAAAAGAAGCTGCTTTGGTCCTTGACAGAACCCCATTTTATGCCGAAAGCGGGGGGCAAGTAGGTGACACAGGCATCATCACCAGCGGTGGTGAGCATATCCGTGTTTTGGATGTTAAAAAAACAAATGGCCGCTTTATTCATTATGTGGATCACCTCCCTGAAAACCCCGAGGGAACCTGGGAGGCTGTGGTTGATCGGGAGAGGCGTAGGGAAATCCAGAAAAACCATACCGCGACTCATCTGTTGCATGCCGCACTCCGTGAAATTCTGGGTACTCACGTTGGGCAAAAAGGATCTCTTGTTGAAAACGAGCGTCTCCGTTTTGATTTTTCCCACTATGAGGCCCTTGACACAAAAACACTGGACCAAATTGAAGAACTGGTAAACCATAAGATTCAAGAAAATATAGATCTCAAGGAAGAACGTAACGTACCGATAAAAGAAGCCCAAAGGCGAGGTGCCATGATGCTGTTTGGCGAGAAGTACGGAGAGAAAGTCAGGGTGATAACCCTGGACCCCAGCTTCTCTGTAGAGCTGTGCGGGGGAACCCACGTAAAGGCTACCGGAGAGATCGGCTACTTCCGCATCATCGCAGAAAGCTCTGTGGCTGCTGGTATACGTCGTGTTGAGGCTGTTACCGGTAAAGCCGCCGACCGATATCTGCGCGAAGAAAAGTTGCTGGTAGAGCAGCTTAAAAGCCAGGTAGGCACAACCGATGACCCGGTGAGTAGTTTGGAAAAGCTGATCTCCGATAAAAAAACATTAGAGAAAGAATTAGAAAAGCTACGTTTGCAATTAGCAACTTCAGCACTGAATAATTTAGTAAACAGTGCAGAATCACTTCCTAATAACATAAAACTAATAAGAGGTGAAGTGCCGGGAGTTAGTATGAATGTACTTAAACAACTCGGTTATGAATCCCTCAGAAAAAGTCCTGAAGGAACGGTTACTGTACTGGGTTCTAAAGATGAGCAAAATAACAAAGTTTATCTTTTGGCAGCCGTATCCGATGATGTAATCGGCCGCGGAATCAAAGCAGGCCGCCTGGTAGGTCAGTTGGCCAAGTTGGTCGGTGGCGGCGGCGGCGGACAGTCCGGGCTGGCTACAGCAGGTGGCCGCCGGCCTGAGAAGCTTAATGAAGCGTTGGAAGAAGCAAAAAAAGTATGCATGGAAATCGAATAACAGGTGACGCAAACATACTTTGCCATTATCAACCTTTACTTCTAATAAACTTACACCTGCAAAATTGCGGTTTTTTCAGTATACTTGGTTTCTATTTTTTTTAAAGAAAAATCCAATAATTATTAAAAGCTTATAAATCTCAGGGAGCTTGAATGGGAAATGAGACTGAGGTAGCCGGTTTTACGCCTACCGGGGCCGTATATAAAAGTACTAAACTTCCGAAACCTACCAAGAAAACACATAAAAACCTGGGTATCAAAAAAGATGAGCTACTCGGGCTTTTTGAATGCATGTATCGTCAGCGCCGCTTCGAGGAGCGTGCTGCCCAAATGTACCAAAAAGGCAAATTTGGTGGGTTTCTTCATCTTTATATTGGCCAGGAGGCTTTGTCATCCGGCTTAAACTATGCCTTGAACGATGATGATGATATCATTACCGCTTACCGTGTTCACGGCATGGGGCTTGCGAAAGGTATTTCAAGCAAGGCGGGAATGGCGGAGTTATTTGGCAAAGCAACAGGTTGCAGTAATGGCAAAGGCGGATCAATGCACTTTTTTGACGTTAAGAACCACTTTTGGGGTGGACATGCTATTGTTGGGGCCCATATCCCTCTTGGAGCTGGCATTGCCATGGCCAACAAAATGCGTGATGAGGATAAAGTCACGGTTTGCCTCTTTGGTGATGGCGCCGTGGACCAGGGTTCATTAAATGAGAGCCTTAACCTCGCCCAATTATGGAAACTCCCGATCATATATGTAATCGAGAACAATGGCTATTCTATGGGAACTGCCGTTGAAAGGCACAGTGCCGGAGAACTTGTAGACCGGGCATTGCCATACGGAATGAAGCACGATGTAATATCGGGAATGGATATATTTACTGTAATTGACAAGTTCAAGGAAGTGGCCGATGAGGTTCGTAAAGATTCCATGCCATGGCTGATCGAAGTTCGTACTTACCGATACCGTGGCCATTCTATGAGTGATCCGGCAAATTACCGTACGAAGGAAGAAATGCAGGAGTTTAAAACCTTCGATCCTATCGAACGCTTAAAAACGTACATTCTGGAAAAAGACATTGCCGACGAGAAAAAATTGGATGAGATCAACAGCAACATAGACAAGGAAATACTCGAGGCCGTAGATTTCGCTGAAAATAGTGACTTCCCTGACGACGAAGAGCTCTACAAGCATATTTATGCCGATGACGATTTTCCTTATTTGCGATAAAGGCTCACTTACTTATTATTTAACTGACATTATTTAGGAGAAAATAAATGGCTGAAAAACAGTTTCGTGAAGCAATCCGCGAAGCCATGACAGAAGAAATGCGCCGTGACGAGCGAGTTTTTATTATGGGTGAAGAGGTGGCTGAATACGAAGGGGCCTATAAAGTAACTCAGGGAATGCTTGCTGAATTCGGAGGTCGGCGGGTCATTGACACTCCTATTTCCGAGCTTGGTTTTTCTGGAGTCGGGGTGGGTGCCGCTATGAACGGCATGCGTCCAATAGTTGAATTTATGACGTTCAATTTTGCCGTGGTAGGCATTGACCAGATCATTAACAACGCAGCGAAAATTCGCTCTATGAGTGGTGGGCAAGTTAATATTCCCATGGTTTTCCGTGGCCCAAATGCCTCTGCCGGACAATTAGGTGCCACGCACTCTGTAGCATATGAGAGTTTATATGCACACTTTCCCGGGCTAACCACTATTTTTGCAGCGGACCCCTATGATGCCAAAGGCTTGCTAAAATCTGCTATTCGCGATGATAATCCCGTCATCTTCCTTGAGTCTGAGCAAACCTACGGCATGAAGCAGGAAATACCGGATGAGGAATACCTTATCCCAATAGGTAAGGGGACTGTAAAGCGCGAAGGTTCAGATGTAACCTTAGTTGCCCACGGTAAAATGGTCCATGTGGCAAAAATGGCTGCTGAGCAGCTAGCCAAAGACGGAGTTGAAGCTGAGATTATCGATCCACGAACCATCAAGCCATTTGATATTGACCTGGTCATTGAATCTGTCAAAAAAACCAATCGTCTGGTGATTGTGGATGAATCTCATCCATTCGGAGGCGTGGCCGCTGAAGTTGGCTTTCAGATTCAGCGTGATGCTTTTGACCATCTGGACGCCCCCGTTTTAAGAGTAACTGTTCCCGATGTACCCGCCCCATTTTCAAAAAAATTATTCGACCTTTGGTTTCCAAGTCCCAAAGAAGTAATTGAAGCGGTAAATTCGGTAACTTACAGGAAATAAAACTTAAACCTTAGAAAGAAACAGTATGGCCATCGTCATTGATATGCCCAAGTTGAGCGACACTATGGAAGAAGGTGTCATCGCCAAATGGAACGTAAAAGAAGGAGATAAGGTGAATTCCGGTGATATTATTGCCGAGGTTGAAACCGATAAAGCCACGATGGAGGTCGAGGCATTTGATCCTGGTATCGTATTGAAAATTTTGGCAAAAGAAGGAGATGCCGTTCCTCTTGGGGGTAAAATGGCCATAATAGGTGATGAGGGGGAGGATGTCTCTGATCTGCTTGGCGATGAGAAAGAAGGTGAGAAGCCATCCCCAAAAGAAGAGCCGATAGAAAAGGAAACATTGGAGACTGAAGCTGAAACTGAAGAAGCTCAAGGAAAGAAAGAAGATTTTGATCCTCTTTTTGGTAGTATAGAAGGCAAATCAACCGATAAAAAAGAGTCAGGTGATGGGCATATAAAAGCATCTCCTTTAGCCAAAAAAATGGCCGGAGAACAAGGAATTGAGCTTTCCGAGGTTAGGGGAAGCGGACCTCACGGCAGGATTGTCAAGAAAGACATTGAAGAGTATGAAGCCCCTGCCGCTCAGCCAATGGCAGCCAAACGGGCCGGAAAGGATGAAGATGTACCGGTAAGCCAGATGCGAAAAATCATTGCAAAACGCTTGGCTGAAAGCAAGTTCGGCAGCCCTCACTTCTACGAAACCGTAGATATTGATATGAAGAAAGCCATTGATGCAAGAATGGCCATGAACACAAACGGTGAAGTGAAAATTAGTTTTAATGACTTTGTAGTTAAAGCATGTGCAATGGCGCTTCGTAAGCACCCAAAGGTGAACAGTTCCTGGTTGGGTGATGCTATGCGTCGTCACGCCAAAATCCACGTTGCTGTGGCCGTAGCTGTTGAAGAAGGTCTGCTCACGCCGGTTATCCGGGATACCGACTTAAAAGGCTTGACGCAGATTTCTGCCGAAACTAAAGAATTGGCAGGGAAAGCAAGGGATAAGAAACTTCAGCCCGAAGAATGGGAAGGAAGTACATTTACGGTTAGTAACCTCGGCATGTACGGAATAGAAGAGTTCACAGCTATCATCAATCCACCTAATGCCTGCATCCTTGCCGTTGGGGCGATACGGGATGTTCCTGTAATTGAGAACGAACAAGTTGTACCTGGAAAACGCATGAAAATAACCCTTTCGAGCGATCACCGGATTGTGGACGGAGCAACTTCTGCTCAATTCCTGAATACAGTACGGAACCTGCTTGAGAATCCGATGAACATGCTGCTGTAAAGAATTAAACCATAATGGGCACAAAGTCCACAAAGGTTTAATTTAGTTGTCAACTAAAGGATAAAATATAAAAGTTTAAGTATGTATTCTTATTGTGTCCTTTGTGCACTTTGTGGTTTAAAAGACGGCTTATGAAAGGAATCGTACTCGCAGGTGGTACAGGCTCACGCCTGTATCCTCTCACAAAAGTTACGAACAAGCACCTTCTCCCTATAGGCAGAAAGCCTATGATCTATTACCCCATTGAGAAGCTGATTGAAGCAGGCATAGAAGAAATTCTGATTGTAACGGGCACTGATTACATGGGTGATGTTGTCAATCTATTGGGATCCGGACGAGAATTTGGTTGCCGCTTTACCTATAAAGTCCAGGATGAGGCAGGCGGCATAGCTCAGGCTTTGGGTTTGGCCCAAACATTTATAGGTAATGACAGCATGCTTGTGATCCTTGGTGATAATATATTCAGCCATTCACTTAAAGATGCCGTTAAATCATATAAAGGAGGGGCTAAAATTCTCATTAAGGAAGTTGCTGATCCTACCCGCTACGGAGTGGCCGAAATTGAGGGTGATAAAATAGTGAGTATCGAGGAAAAGCCCAGACAACCTAAATCATCTTTCTGCGTTACCGGGATTTATATGTTCGATAATGAGGTATTTAATTACATTAATAAACTGAAGCCATCAGGGAGAGGCGAACTGGAGATCACGGATGTCAACAATTTCTACATCAGGGAAAACCTGATGAAATATTCTGTGCTGGACGGCTGGTGGACGGATGCAGGAACTTTTGAATCTTATAAAACGGCCAACGAACTGGTACATCAAAAGGAAAACAGATTATGAGGAGCCGCATATTACTATTTGGTGCAGGTGGTCAGCTTGGCACAGAATGGGGCCTGTTCTTGAAAGAAAAAGGCTTTCTTTTTAAATCCTGTACTTCTTCCGTTGTTGATGTAACCGATGATACTTCCCTGCGTTCCGTATTTAATAGCTATCGTCCCGATATTGTGATCAATTGTGCAGCTTTTACCGATGTTGATCTCGCCGAAGATGAGCCTGAAGAGGCACGGGAAGTTAATGCTGAAGCCGTTGCCGGTATAGCTAAACTTTGCGAGGATGCAGGCGCGAAACTCGTTCACTATTCCAGTGATTACGTCTTTCCGGGGAATGTTGAAGATCGTGAACGCCTGCCACTAGGTTATCCTGAAACATACGATCCCAGCCCCGTAAATACCTACGGCCTGACTAAATTGGTTGGTGAACAGTTACTCCAAAAATACTGCTCTAATTACATAATTATCCGTACTTCCTGGCTTTGTGGCCCCTATGGAAGCAATTTTGTAAAAACAATGCTCCGGCTTTCAGATGAAAAGGATGAACTTAAGGTTGTTAACGACCAGTTCGGAACCCCTACTTTTACAGGGAACCTTGTAGAAAACAGTATGGCTTTGATTGATGCTGATTTTAAAGGATTAATTCATGCATCAAGTTCAGGATTAACAAACTGGCATGAATTAGCATCTGCCATTTTTGAAATTAAGAATATCAAAACGAAATTGACAGCCATTGCAACATCGGAATATCCTACAAAGGCCGCCAGGCCTCTGTATTCCCATCTTGATATTTCCAACTTAGAAAGTATTTCAGGCACCCGGACCATAACCTGGCAGGAAGGCCTTGAGAACCTTCTCCGGCAAATTTGAGCAATAACCGGGTTTACCTATGATTTTTGAACCTTCTGAAATAAAGGATGTTATTCTCATCAAACCACGCACCTTTGAAGATGAGCGTGGTTTCTTCACCGAAACCTACCGGGAAAGTTTACTCAGAGAGGCAGGCATAGAGCAAACCTTTGTTCAGGATAATCTCTCACGATCAAAGAAATATTCATTACGTGGCCTGCATTACCAGATCATTAATCCACAGGCTAAACTGGTTATGGTCACCCAGGGTGAAATACTGGATGTTGCTGTTGATATTCGAAAAAAATCACCCACTTTCGGAAAATTTGTTACCGGCCGACTCTCGGAGCGAAACAAACACATGCTATACGTCCCCAAAGGTTTTGCCCACGGTTTCTTCGTGCTGTCAGAAACGGCTACCTTCCTCTACAAATGCAGCGATTACTACAACCCTAAGGGTGAAAGGGGCATTCGCTGGAATGACCCGGATATCGGTATTCCATGGCCGCAGGTTGACCCTGTATTATCTGATAAAGATAAAAATTTACCTTTTCTCAGTGATGTTATTGATTTACCCTGACGATCTGAACTTTTTGACACTAACTGGAAAATAAAGTAACACTGTCATCCTGGCAGTAGTTTATGAATGTAAGCTCCGGGTAATATGTTTTCAATATTGCGACAGTAGCTGCTCCTGGTGTTATAAAGTAACCAGCATTTCTTGAAAAACATCAGGCTCCGACACCGGCTCTTTACATTCGAAATTACGGCAGATATAAGCTGTAGCCTTGCTGCCCAGCGGTTTTTTACCTTTTAGGGTAGGATGAGGAGAGTTTTGAAAATCTTCTCCCATTATAAAAAAAGACTGTGGGTCATAATAATTTGCCCAGGTTTTTTGAAAGGGTAATGGATCTTTGCCAACCACAATGATTTCCCTGCTGGGCTCAACCTGATTGATGGCAGCCTGTAACAAGTAGCCAAAAACGGTTCCATGTTCAGCCATCACTTCACCCAGTCGTTCTATAGCTTTGGAAGCAATATTCTGCAATCCATGATCACCGGATATAGCTCCTAATCTTTGAAAAGCCATACAGGCAGCCGAATTTCCACTGGGTGTGACGTTGTCGAAGACATCACGGCTGTTGACAATTAATTTCTCATGGTTTTCTGAGGTATAGTAAAAAGCGTCATGTTCCTCATCATAAAAGCTTTCCTGCAAGCGGGCCGTTAGTGATAATGCTATGTTTAGGTATTTTTCATCACCGGTGATCTCAAAAACGTAACTGAGTGCCTCGGAGAGCAAAGCGTAATCATCCAAAAAGCCATGTTGCCTGGATATACCGTTCTTGTAGGTTCTGTAGAGAGTATTATTTTGCCAGAGTTCGGTGATCATAAGCTCTGCATTGTTAAGTGCGGTAACCTTAAAAGCATCATCACCCAAAATTTTATAGCATTTGCAGAGGCTTTTCAGCATCATAGCATTCCAGGATGTGATGATCTTGTCATCCAAACCAGGACGAGTTCGTTTTTCCCGTTCTTTTAATAAAATAGCTTTGCTTCTTTCCAGAGACTCCTTCAGAGTTTCCGCATCTGTATTAAATTCCACAGCGTATTCATCCAATTCTTTCGAACGGTTGAATATGGTTTTGCCCTCCCAGTTTCCTTGAGGTGTTACCGAGTATACGGCCTTGAAAAATTCCCGGTCTTCTCTATCAAGGATCCTGTTTATTTCTTCCTCCTGCCACACGTAAAATTTGCCTTCTTCTCCCTCGGTGTCAGCATCCAGGGCAGAATAAAATCCACCATCATCGGAGAGCATTTCCCTTTTGGCCCAGGCGAATGTTTCATAAATGGTTTCCCTGTACAAGGGTTTTTTACTGATTTGCCAGGCATCACAAAGCGCCGAAAGGAGGAGGGCATTGTCGTATAGCATTTTCTCAAAATGGGGCGCCAGCCATTCAGCGTCTGTACTGTAACGGTGGAGACCACCTCCGATCTGATCGTAGATTCCTCCCATGATCATTTGGTCGAGTGAATGAAGTGCCATCTCTTTGGCGTCTTCATTCCCGCTGATGTGATGGTAGCGCATCAGAAACTCTATTCCCATAACCATTGGAAATTTAGGTGCCCCGGAGAAACCGCCATATTGTGGCTCATAATTCTTTTTATAGCTTTCGCAGACTTTATCAAGCAGTTGGCGATTTACTATCCCCGGTGTTATTTTTTTATATAGGTCCTGCTGTAAAGCTTCAGCCATTTTGCTGGCTTGCTGCCGTACGTTTTCCGGACTATGTTCATACACTTCTGCAAGTCTCACCAGTATGGTACTGAAATCAGGCCTGCCGTGCATATCTTGGGGAGGGAAGTATGTACCACCGAATACAGGTATTTTATCGGGGGTAAGCCACACGTTTAATGGCCATCCTCCCTGACCAGTCATCATCTGAAGGGCCTCCATATAAACGGAATCCAGATCGGGCCTCTCTTCGCGGTCAACTTTGATGTTGATGAAATATTCATTCATCAAACGGGCTGTATCAGGGTCCTCAAATGATTCATGCTCCATCACGTGGCACCAGTGGCAGCTGGAATAGCCGATGCTAAGGAAGATCATCTTGTTTTCATCCCGTGCCCTTTTTAAAGCTTCATCACCCCAGGGATACCATTCTACGGGATTATAGGCATGCTGAAGCAGGTAAGGAGAGGTTTCATTTATGAGTTTGTTCGATTTCTTAGCCACGATAACATGATCATTTTATCCGGTTGAGGTTTCCATCTTACAAACTAAACGTCTATAACAGGTTTATAAATCCTGAAAGAAGAGAAGGAGTAAGGATAGGGGGCTAAGACTTAACCTATACCCCTATACCTTTATACCCTTACGAACACGCCATGATGGTGTACGCCTATCTATACCTTATTCTCCAGGTTTACCATCTTCACCCCAAATTTTCTTATCCCTGCGGCGATTAGTAACCTTGCTTACATAAATTGCAAACTGGTACAAGAAGATCAAAGGGATGCCAATCATAAACTGAGAAATAGGGTCCGGCGGCGTGATAAAAGCAGCCAGTATAAAGCAGACGATGATTGCATGCCTGCGATATGTAATTAGAAACTCAGGCGTAAGAAGGCCCATTTTGGATAGGATATAACTTGCCATAGGCAACTGAAAAACAAAGCCGCAGGATATCGTCCACATCGTGAGCGAAGAAAAATAGGCGTTAATATCAAAGTCGTTGCGGACCATGTCCGATATATGAAACTGGTTGAAAAACTGAAGGGCGAACGGCGTGAGGACCAAATAGCCGAATAACACGCCGGCAACAAAAAGCAGAGTAATGTTCAAAACGGTAAAACGAGTCCCTTTTCTTTCCTCCTCGCTAAAGGCAGGAGTCAGAAATGCCCAGAATTGGTAGAAGAATACGGGCGAGCCAATAATGCCCCCGACAACAAGTATAGTCCCCCAATAAGTGAAGAACTGGCCCGGTAGCCGGCGATTTTGCAGGGAAAGATCAACGGCATTAATACCCAGCAAGTCATAAACGAAAAAGGTTGATTGAGTAGGCCCCAGTAAAACAACATCCATGATAAAGTCTGTAAAGATCAAGGCAACGGCCACGCCTGCTGCCAGACCAAACAGGCCCTTGAAAATTCTCCAACGAAATTCTTCCAAATGGTCCAGAAAGGACATTTCATCCATGCTATTAAGAGGTGCTTTTGCCTCGGGGGGATTAGCGTCCATTATTTGACGATCGGCCATTTTCGTTGTTCTAAGTGTTTGTTGTTGACGTTGGTTTATTGCTCATCAGGCCGTCACAAAATCATACAGTGGAAATGCTTCACACAGGCTTTTCACCTCGCCGGCTACTTGCCACTGTGTTTCTTCGTTTGCAGGATTTTTAAGTACACGGTCGATTAAATCTACGATGCGGACAAATTCATCTGGCCCTAAGCCTCTGGTGGTCATGGCAGGGGTGCCGATTCGAATACCGGAGGTTACAAATGGGCTCTCCGTATCAAAAGGCACCATATTTTTGTTGACCGTGATCTCAGCTTTTTCAAGTGCGATTTCGGCATCTTTTCCGGTGATGTTTTTATTGCGCAGGTCGATCAGCATCAGGTGATTGTCTGTGCCGCCGCTGACCAAATTATAGCCGAGCTCGGTAAACCGATGGGCCATGGTTTTAGCGTTTTGAACTACTTTTTGCTGATAGGTTACAAAGTCATCCTGCAAGGCTTCTCCGAAACTGACGGCTTTACCGGCAATGACATGCATAAGCGGTCCGCCCTGAGTACCAGGGAATACAGATGAATCAAGCAGTTCGCTCCAGTTCTTAACGCGGCCTGACTTTTGTGCAACTTTACCAAGTGTGTTTTCACCATCTCGTCCTATAAGGATCATTCCACCCCGGGGCCCCCGTAGTGTTTTATGCGTGGTGGTAGTGACTACATGTGACCAGGGTAACGGATTATTTAATAATTCTGCGGCAATCAATCCGGCCGTATGGGCCATATCCATCCAAAGGAAAGCCCCGACTTCATCGGCGATTACACGGAAAGCTTCATAATCGAAATCACGGGTATAGGCCGATGCTCCAATGGAGATCATTTTCGGCTTTACTTCTTTGGCGCGATCCCGGATCCTGTTCATATCCAGCCGGCCCGTTTCTTTCTCGACTCCGTAAAATTGGGCATCATATAAAATACCGGAAAAGTTTACGGGTGAACCGTGAGTAAGGTGACCCCCGTGAGCCAGATCAAGGCCCAGGAGCGTATCACCGGGTTTTAAGAAGGACAGATATACCGCAGCATTGGCCTGTGCACCGGAATGAGGCTGTACATTGACCCAGTCTGCCTTGAAAAGCTGTTTGGCACGATCGCGTGCCAAATCCTCTATGGTGTCTACATGCTCACAGCCACCATAATAACGCTTACCGGGAAGTCCTTCAGCATATTTATTGGTTAATGGGGAACCCATGGCTTCCATAACCGCTTTAGAAGCAAAGTTCTCGGATGCAATGAGTTCAATATTATGATTTTGACGGTCTGTCTCTTTGCCGATCAGGTTATAAATTTCCTGGTCCTGGGCCTTTAAGTTTTTCATGAATTTGTGGTATCCGTTTTTGTCGTTAAATCGTGTATTTTATTAACCCGCCTGCTGTGGCGTCCGCCTTCAAATTCTGTTCCTAACCATATCTTAACGATGTTTTCAAGCTCTTCATTTAGAGAACGCCCGGGGAGGCAAAGAACGTTGGCATTATTATGCTGCCGGGTTAGTGCTGCAGAAACGTCATCATAGACAAGAGCTGCCCGAACATTTTCAAATTTGTTTGCCGTCATGCACATGCCCTGGCCGCTCCCGCAAACCAATATCCCCCGATCGTGTTCCTTGTCATTGACTGCCTGAGCTACCAATACAGCATAATCGGGATAATCGACAGAGTTACTCGAGTCCGTACCTAAATCAACAGGGGTATGCCCGAGTTTTTCAAGTATTCGTTTCACTCGTTCTTTAGTTTCAAAGCCCGCGTGATCAGAGGCAAGAGGAATGTTCATGATTTTTTTGCTTACATAAATTAATTAAACAAATATCCGCAATTTTTGCATGATATTAAAGCACTCAACGCTCATTTGTTAATGCGTATACCAATAAATTAACGCCCATTTGAAAAGCCTTATCCCGAATTTCAGGGGGATTGTTGTGAATATCGGCATCTGCCCACCCGTCGGCTAAATTACTTTCATAGGTATAATACAAAACAAGCCTGCCATTACGGTAAATCCCGAAGCCCTGGGGTGGTTTACCATCGTGTTCGTGAACTTTTGGCAATCCGTCAGGAAGGTCAAAAACCTGGTTATATATTGCATGTGAAATCGGCAGTTCTATTAACTCTTCACCCGGAAAAATCTCCTCGATTACAGGCAGGATAAACGGATCGAAGCCATAATCCTCATCAATGTATAAAAAGCCACCATTATCAAGGTATTCCCGCATATTTTCAGCCTCGGCCGAATTAACAGTGATATTGCCATGGCCAGTCATATAAACAAAGGGATACCGGTGAAGTTCACGGCTACCGATGGCTACATCATTATATTCCGTAGTGATAGGTATAGGGGTATGTTCTTTGGCATAATAAATGAGGTTAGTCAGTGAAGACGCATCATTATACCAATCTCCTCCGCCCCGATACTCAATCCGGGCAATTGAAAATTCACCGCTATTTTGTGCCATGGCAATTTCATCAGCCGGCACGGTTAAAAGGCAAATTAAAACTAATAAAAGGATCCTGGGCAAACTCACTGACTGTAATTTAAGAAAATAGACTGATAGAACGGCCATTTATTCAACATGTAAACGCCAACATGTAGTGTAGATTATAAACAAAACATAAAACATGAAATGAGATACATGGTGTAATAAATAGTACCTGAAGCGAATGATTTGACTCAACGCAAAGTTGTCAAATCTTCTCTGGTTGCTTGAAGGATGTTATCATTATTCGAATCACTGGCTAGCCAGATTTGACAACTTTTGGATCTTCTCAAAAACCTTGCGGAGCGCAGTCGGCAGTTTAGCTATTGAGATAAAAGACCTGACAGGTTTTTAAAACCTGTCAGGTCTGGAACCAATTACCGACATGGGGTACCGAGCGGGATGGTGACACACCTGCTTTGTACGGACGCCCCGGGAGATAGATGCTGCGTTAAGCGTCTGCGCTTAACGAAAGAACAACGCCCGGTACGGGTAAAGGAAGCCACAGCGGCACGAGAAGTAAGCAGTCGCCTGATTGGCCACGGCTGTTGGTAACCACAGGATGTGTTGGTATTCCAGGCTCCCGGGTGCAAGTTCGCCAAGCGTGGACGCTTGGCGAAGCGGAGCAATCAGAAACTAGAAATCATGCTCCATTAAGCGTCCACGCTTAATGAACTTGCACCCAGTCGCGCTGATATAAGTAATAAGCCCCTGGGTTACCAACATCTGTGCCCGTACAATCAGCCAACTTTACTTGTTGCCGTTCTTGTTTTCCTTCACCGCCCCAGGCGTTTGACTCAACGCAAAGTTGTCAAATCTTCTCTGGTTGCTTGAAGGATGTTATCTTTATTCGAATCACTGGCTAGCCAGATTTGACAACTTTTGGATCTTCTGACTGACGTTTTTGGCTATCTACGTTCACATTTCAACTCTATTTCAACTCAAAAACCTTGCCGGCCTTTTGGCTCACACAACCGGAGAATTCAAGTTCGAGCAAGTCGGCCAGCAGGAGGCTCCCACTTTTGTTTAGCTTTTCAGATAAGAGATCAATATGCAGCGGACCACTCTCAAGCAGGGTGCAAATCTGCCCGGCCTGATCTCCCAGGTCCTTTTCACGCCAGGTGCTTGATGGCTTTTGCCCAACGGAAGTGCCTTTAAATTTGTGCTGGAAGCTGATCTCATTGAAAATATCATCAACGCCCTGAACTAACTTTCCATACCCTTCTTTAATGAGCTTATTACAGCCAATCCCAAAATTGCTGGTACTATTATGAGGAACGATAAAAACCTCCCGGTTTTGGTCCAAAGCACTGTTGGCCGTGATCATGCTGCCGCCTTTCAGGCCCGTTTCAATAACTAATACACCCAGGCTCAGACCACTCACCACTCTGTTCCTTACAGGAAAGTTACCGCCATCAGGCTTAGTTCCAGGCGGAAACTCTGTGATAACAGCTCCGCCGGAATCAATTATATTCCTGGCAAGCGGTATGTTGGCGTTCGGATAGATCCGGTCGATACCGGAACCCAGAACAGCTATGGTTTTCCCGCCATGCTCAAGCGTTTTCTTGTGGGCCACGGTATCAATGCCATAAGCGAGTCCGCTCACAATAGTAGCATTCTGTGCAACCAGGCCTTCAACAAAATGTGCTGCCCTGTCTTTTCCGTATGCCGTCGGGGTGCGGGTCCCCACCACGGCAACGTTATCACCCGACAATGCATCTGCCGGCCCAAGTACCCACAAGAGCAGGGGAGAATCATAAATTTCACGCAGATGTGTGGGATATTTCTTTGATGCCAGGCTGATGATTTTCGCATTCAGTTTATTGGTGGTTTCAAGAATTTGATCAACCCTTTTCCAGTCTTTGTATCCGGCAACAGCCGCTGCAACCTTCCTGCCTATCCCCTGGATAGCCAACAAATCATTTTGCTTCAGCCCGAAGATGTCCATGGGGTTATCAACGGCACGCAGCAACATCCTTATACGCTGTGCACCCAATTTGGGGACCAGGGACAGGGCCAGTATGACGCGCTCAATTTCAGACATATATTTTTACTTGGTATCGAATAGGAAACTCTGCTATAACTTATAAGATAGTAGGCATAAAGATACAACAAAGGTGAATAAATGATTAGGATTATTTAAAAAATCCTCAAGTATTTACATTTATCAAAGTCCTGGTGTTATTATTGACAGCGCTTTTCGCTGGATTGTTTACGAACCTGCTAACGCTGACTGATATGGGTATTTTGTTGTGTAACAGGAGGATAGATAAAAAACGGTCAACGTCACATTGAGCGTAGCGAACTCGAAATGGTATCCAAAAGTTGTCAAATCTGGCTAGTCAGTGATTCGAATAAAGATAACATCCTTCAAGCAACGAGAGAAGATTTGACAACTTTGCGTTGAGTGCAATCAAGCAAGTACAAACCTTTTGGCACAGCCCCTACAGCTGTTATTATAAATCACCTCTTAACCAACTACGTATTATTAACGTATCAAAACCATATCAACACCGTAAATATACGGCCTTGATACGGTGTTGATACGGCGTTGATATGGCGTTGTTCAAGGCCGGTCTGATACTGGTTTTGGTTGACAGTTTTTGTTTTTATTTCTGGTATAATATAA
>JBBDMV010000068.1:0-25775 GCA_040878115.1 Balneolales bacterium | reverse complement strand
TGCGGTCGGGATGACGTTGATAGCGGGTGTTTTGTAAATATGGACCTTAATAACTAAGGCTGGCTAAAATACTTTCATACTTTTGATACAGCCCCAAATCTTTAAAATTATATTTTGGCAACTTATAGTGGTTATGAGTTCTAATTTGAAAACATCCGAACGCATTCATTACATTGAAAACAACGTCAGGGGTGGTTATCATTTTCACCTGGGTTAAAAAATAAGTTACAGAAAATTAACTTTTATCTATTGTAAAATTATATTCCTCGATTAATTGTTAAACTATTAAACCTTTGCCAATGAAAAGGGTCCACATAATTTTTTTAGCCACCACAACTTTACAAAGGAATATCATTTTCACACAAAAGCGGAGCATTATAACTTCTGCGAACCTTTAATGGCTTTGTATTTTATGTTCAGTCATAATAACAGAAGCTGAGAAAGCCGGTTAATGGGTATTGTGGGGATTATTCTTTCCTTCGTACTTTCCTGACGCAATTCGCGAAAGTTCTTGCACAGGCCATGAGGATTTTTTACTATATTGTTCTTTTTTAATACACTAGAAAAGCCATAAAGGGGTGCCTTCACATTCCAGACCATAAAAAAACAAAACCATGAAATTCAGCATATCCAGCGGTGAGTTAGTAAACGGTTTATCAGGTGTTATCGGTGCGATTCCCGCCAAAGCCACCCTTCCCATTCTTGAATTTGTTAAGATTGAAACGGAGAATAAAAAGCTTAAGCTGACCGCTACCAATCTGGAAGTAAGTATAATAAAATATATAGGCGCTGAAATAGAAATGGAAGGAGCCGTTTGTATGCCCGCCCGCAGGCTTCTCGAGACCCTTCGTCAGCTTCCTGATATTCCCCTTACTTTTGATATAAATGAGAAGTCTGAAATCAAGTTTAAAACCGATCGCGGCAATTATAAGTTGATTGGCGAAAAAGCTGAAGACTACCCTGATGTCCCAAAACTTGACGGACAGACTATCAAAACCAAGACGGATATTCTAAAAGATGCCATTCAAAAAACCAGTTTTGCCGTTTCAAGTGATGAACTTCGACCCGCCATGATGGGCGTTTTCTTTCAGCTCGGTGCCGAAGAAACTACAATGGCCGCAACCGATGGACACCGCCTGGTCCGTCTAAGTCGAAAAGACCTGGTTTCATCAACACCGGTTGAATTCATTGTTCCGGAAAAGGCGCTGAACCTGGCACTCAAATCACTTCATGATGAAGATTGTGAAATTGTAGTTGCCAACACTCATGTTCTGTTCAACGGGGGCAATACGATTGTGGTTTCCAGTTTGATCAATGAGCAATATCCTAATTACGAATCGGTGATCCCCCGTGAGAATGATAAAACGATGAAAATTAACCGGGAGCAAATGCTTTCAACCGTCCGGCGTGTTGCCATCTTCTCCAGCTCCACAACTCGTCAGGTTCGCCTTACATTAAGCGAGGGTGAATTAATTATTTCAGCTGAAGATATCGACATGAACAGCGAAGCCAAAGAATCTAATGCCTGCGAATACGATGATGAACCACTGGAAATTGGCTTCAACGCGAAATACCTGGCTGATGTGCTAAGTAATATTGAGGACCCCGAAGTTACTTTTGAATTCTCAACACCAAACAGGGCCGGTATCGTACGTCCTTCTCAGCAAGATGACGATGAGGATATGCTCATGCTGGTAATGCCGGTGATGCTTAACAGCTATGCCTAAAAAGCCTTCGAAGAGACCCATAATTACACTGACGTCTGACTTTGGTTACAAAGACCATTACGTCAGTGCTATGAAAGCGGTGATATTGGAGGTAGTCCCTGAAGTTCGCTTCATCGACATTTCCCATGATATAGAACCGCAAGATATCATGGCGGGAGCCTGGGTAATCAAGAATTCCGCTTTTTTGTACCCTCCCGGCACCATTCACCTGGGGGTGATTGACCCAGGAGTAGGTACCAGTAGAAAGCCCATCATTGTCAGGATCAAAGATCAGGTTTTTGTCGGCCCAGACAATGGGCTTTTTTCTCTTGCCATTGAAGAAGGGGATTATGAGGTTTATGAGCTAACAAACCCCGAATACCGGCGTAAATCCTTATCAAATACCTTTCACGGCCGGGATATTTTTGCACCCGCTGCGGCTCATGCCGCCTCCGGTGTTGATCTTAATAAGTTTGGCCCTCCCATTGATGAACTCACAACCTACCGCTGGGCCACACCTATTTCGGATGCCGAGGGCATTCAGGGCTGGGTAGTCCACATTGACTATTTCGGCAACCTAATTACCAATATCCCGGTATCTATCATCAGAAACCTGAAAAATAGCAGGGACTTTAAAATTTACGTTGGCAACACAATTTTCAAAAACATTGTCAGAACATTTGGCGAAGTAGCTGATGGCGAACCCGCCGCATTGATTGGGAGCTCAGATATGCTTGAAATTGTGATTAACAAAGGTAATGCTGCGGAAATGCTAAGTGTGATAAAAGGCGCCCCCGTTTCAATTATATACCAAAAATAGTTCATGGACTTTAAAGACAAAACCATTTGGATCACAGGGGCCTCATCCGGGATCGGTGAGGCCCTGGCTTACGCCTACAGCAGAAAAGGTTCAAAGATCATCCTTTCATCACGCAAGAGAGATCAACTGGAACGGGTCCAAAATCTGTGCGAGTCACTTGGCGGCAAGGCTTATGTAGAGCCTCTCGACCTTTCCGAACTTAAAACGCTGAAGGGAAAAGCTGACTACATCCTGAAGAATTACGGGCCGATTGACCTTCTGATCAACAACGGCGGGGTCGCGCAAAGATCTTCGGTTGTCGATATGGACCTCGAAGTTGAGCAAAAAATGATGCGGGTCAATTTCTTTGGACATGCGGAATTGACCAGGGCAGTCCTTCCGGACATGGTCCAGCGAAAGAAGGGACATATCGTTGTTATCAGCAGTGTAATGGGTAAAGTTTCTGCTCCTAACTGCTCCACCTACGCGGCTTCCAAGCACGCTTTACACGGTTACTTTGATGCTCTTCGCGCTGAGGTAGATCAGCATGGTATTAAAGTCACCATTGTCTGCCCAGGCTTTGTGAAAACCAACATCTCACTTAATGCCATGACCTCCGATGGGACCCCGCATGCCAAAATGGACCGCGGTCAAGCAGGCGGAATATCACCCGAGGCTTGTGCCGGCAAGATTATTAAAGCCATAAACCGGGGACGTGAGGAAATTAACATCGGCGGACCGGAGATAGCCGCGGTTTATATTAAAAGATGGGTTCCCTGGATTGTGAGCAGAGTGATCAAAAGGATTAAATAATAGTCGAGTAAATCAAGCGGGTTACGCCTACTGATCAGCTTTCCAAAATTTGATAATATCTCATCCTTGCTTGAAGGATGTTATCTTTATTCGAATCACTGGCTAGCCAGATTTGACAACTTTTGGATACCATTTCGACTTCGTTCCACTGGTTAACTCAGCCTTTTCCTCTTGTTTAAATAAGCCAGGAGCGCCAGGTCAAATGGGCTTTGGGTATCCACTTCCTCGTAATCTATTTTTGCCTGGCTGCAGATCGACCTGAAGCGTTGAGTGTACTCCTTCATCTTATCCTGGTAGTCCTTACGGACCTGACTTGGCATCACATCGATACTGGCACCGGTCTCAAGGTCCTGGAAAATGTAGCGACTGTCGGGGAAATCCAGGTCGCGCTCACTTTTTTTCTCAAGCATATGAAAAAGCACCACCTCATGCTTCCGGTGCCGGAGATGCTTAAGGGAGGAGATCAATTCATCATGCTCCTGGACGTTTTCAAACAAGTCGCTTAGGATAACAACCAGGCTCCTGCGGTGCAGCCGTTCAGCAACCTCATGGATCACATCGGCGGTCGCCGTTTTCCTTTGTTCGGCTGGACCGGCCGTTTCCTCTTTAAGCAGATTTTCCATTGTAGCATAAATTCTTTGCAAATGCGAATATGAGGATTTCGCCGGCATGATGGTGCCTATTTCCTTATCAAAGGGAATAAATCCGCAGGCATCACGCTGCCGGTGCATCAGGTAAGACAACGCAGCCCCGAAATGGATGGCGTAACGCAGCTTGGAGTAATCCGCAAAATGCCTGAAATTCATAGACGAACTTACATCCAGTAAAATATGGCAGCGCAGGTTGGTCTCTTCCTCATATTGCTTCACGTAATACTTTTCAGATTTGCCATACACCTTCCAGTCGATATGTTTTATCTCGTCACCGGCATTATAGGGGCGGTGTTCGGCAAATTCTACACTGAACCCGTAAAACGGGCTTTTATGCAGGCCCGTAATAAAACCTTCTACAATTTGCCTTGCCTTCAGTTCGAGAGGGGCAAGCTGGTTCAGTAATTCAGGTGTGAGGAGCATAAATTATTATCCGGTTAGATTTTCTGACCAATCTTTAAAACATGAACTGACAGCATCACAAAAAATTTGATAAGTGAGTATATTCAATTTTACGGAAACATATAGAACCTACTTTCGTTGATCAAATAACCATTAGAAAGCCCTAATGTTTTACCCAATATGTTTAAATCCCTTTGTTAAACTATTCATCACCCATACAAACCCTATGTTAGGAACGACTACAACCAATGCTCTTGTAATCACCCATGTTTCTCAGCTCAGTGCAGGCCTGAAAAACGCAGGGCGTATGCCGGCACCCCATCACTTGTTAATGGTAAAGCCCACTCATTTTTCGGTGGACTATGTGATCAATCCCCACATGGAGGGCAATCTGGGTAGCGTGGACAAAGCAAAAGCCTACCGTGAATGGGAAGGCGTGCGTGATGCATTTAAAACTTCAGGTCTTCAGGTCCACGAAATTGAGGGACAAGCCGAAATGCCCGATATGGTCTTTTCTGCGAACCACGCTTTGCCATTCATCGACGAAGAAGGAAATAAAGAAACGATCATGAGCATCATGCGCTCGGACCACCGTAAAGGAGAAGTTCCTTTTATTGAACAATGGTATCGCCTGAACGGGTATAAAATCCATCACATGGACCACAATAAAGTGGATGCTTTTGAAGGCATGGGTGATGCGATCTGGCATCACAAGAAACGGCTTCTTTGGGGTGGCTATGGGTTCCGTACATCACTTAATGCTTATGATTACATTTCCCAAAAGTACAAGGTCCCGGTAATCGCGCTGGAATTAAAAAATCCCGCTTTCTACCACCTCGATACCTGCATGTGCATACTTGATGAAGATTCCGTTCTCATATACCCGCAAGCATTCACTGATGAAGGTTTGGCGATGATCAAGGCTGTTTTCAAGAATGTGATTGAAGCCAGCCATGACGATGCCGAAAGAAGCTTTGCCTGTAATGCAGTATCGGATGGGAAAAGCGTGGTTATTCAAAAAGGGTCTGAACAAATCGTCGGAAAACTTAAAGACTTAGGTTTTACTGTTCATAAAGTAGAAACCGAAGAATTCATCAAAAGCGGCGGAAGCGTATTTTGCATGAAGTGCATGATATGGTGATGTAAAACCTAACTTTATCTTCTGAACATTACAACTAATGTTAGTCTGAATCAAAGAAGTCTTTGACTTTTAAGCTTCTTTATTATGAGTGAGCGGTGGTGGATTGAAAGGAAACTCTCTGTTATTTTTTTTCAAATTAGAGTTCTACTTCCATTCAACATTCGTTATATTAGATGAAATTATCATAAATAATATATTTTGCTGACACATAGAGCATACTTAAATATTGTATTCACCCGGCGGATGATGAAATCACCGTTACACCAGCTTTCAAAGAGGCCTCTCTCACCCATTACAACCAATTAATTCCATAGGATGGATCAGCAAGAAGTGATTCCCGACCAAGACATCCTCAGTAATCTGAAGGATAAGATCGTAGTGATTAAATATGGCGGTAACGCTATGATTGATAATGAGCTAAAGCTTGGCGTAATGGATGATATCGCTACGTTGCACAGCCTGGGGGTAAAGCCGGTTGTTATTCACGGAGGGGGTCCGGTAATCAAAGAAACACTGGACCATGCTGGTATAGTCTCTGAATTTATTGGCGGACACCGCAAGACAGATGAGCAAGCCATGCGATATGTAGAAATGGCGCTCAGTGGTGCGGTGAACGGCAGCCTGGTCAGCCTTTTGAATATAAAAGGCGCTAAGGCCGTGGGCCTTTCCGGTAAAGATGGCGGGCTGGTCCAGGTCGAAAAAAGATATCACCAGTTAGCCAATGAAGATGGGACCAGGGAAGTTGACCTTGGGCATGTCGGCAACGTCACCGGCGTAGATCCTGAATTGGTTTATACTTTGCTGGAAAACAACTTTGTGCCTGTTATCGCTCCCGTAAGTTTGGGGAAAGACGGCAAAGACTACAATATCAACGCCGATATGTTCGCGGGTAATCTTGCCGCAGCGCTAAAAGCGGAAGCCTATGTCGTTTTAACTGACGTTGACGGCCTTATGAAAGACATTGAAAAACCAGAATCCCTTATTCATGAGATTACCATGGCCTACCTCAAAGAAGTAATGCCTGAAATAGTTAAAGGCGGGATGATCCCCAAGGTAGAATCCTGCATGATCGCTTTAGAGGGTGGAAGCGGCAAAGCATTGATCATCAACGGCACAAGGAAGCACAGCATCCTTGAGGCCCTGTTAACTCCACAACCATTTGGCACTCAAATTTTACCCTAAATGTTTAAAAAATCATTGCATCAAATTGACCAGAAACATCATTTTAAGTTATACAAACGCTTCCCGATTACTCTTGTTCGCGGCAGCGGTTCCCGCGTTTGGGATACCGAGGGCAAGGAATATATTGATACCTTTGCAGGCATAGCCGTCAACAGCCTGGGACACTGCCATCCCAAAATAGTGGATGCCATTCAGGACCAGGCATCCAAATTGGTCCATGTTTCCAACTTCTTTACCACTCCCCCGCAGGTTGAGCTTACCCAAAAGCTCACCAAACTGGCCGGGCTCGATCGCGTATTTTTTACCAACAGCGGCGTAGAGTCCATCGAAGGCGCTTTTAAACTGGCCCGCAAGTATGGACACTCAGCAGGTAAAACCGGTGATATTATATCTATGGAAGAATGCTTCCATGGCCGGTCAATTGGAGCTATCGCGGCAGGCAAGCACAAATACCAGGAAGGGTTTGAACCCATGCCTTCGGGTTTTGCCCATGTGCCTTTCAATGATATCGAAGCATTAAGAAAGAAGGTTGACCAATCAACTATTGCCGTAGTTATTGAGCCCGTTCAGGGCGAAAGCGGTATTCGGGTTGCCGATAAAGCGTATTTGCAAGAAGCCCGTCGGCTTTGCGATAAATATGATGCCCTGCTTATATTTGATGAAATCCAATGCGGCATTGGCCGGACGGGAAAGATGTTTGCCTATGAGCATTACGGTGTGAAGCCTGATGTTCTTACCCTGGCCAAAGCATTGGGCAGTGGTGTTCCCATTGGTGCCTTGCTGGCAACAGAGAAAGCCGCGTCCGTTTTGGATTATGGAAATCACGGGACCACATTTGGCGGCAATCCATTGGCAACCAGAGCAGCCCTTGCCACCCTGGAAGTTTTGGAAGAAGAAAAGCTTGTGCAACGTGCCAATGAATTAGGTGCCTGGTTGATGAAAGAGCTTAATAAAATTGCGAAGGACGAAGATGCTATTAAGGAAGTGCGCGGAAAAGGCTTAATGATTGGCATGGAGCTGGCCTTCCCAGGGGCCGGTGTTATGGAAAACATGCTTAAAAAAGGTATCCTTATTAATGTAGCATCCGGGAATGTCATTCGCCTGGTGCCATCATTTGTTATATCTAAAGTTGAACTTACTGCCGTAGTATTGGCGCTCAAAGAATCTATTCAAGAGGAAAAAAACAAGCAAAAATGAAATCCCACAATATCGCCATAGTCGGGGCCACCGGATATACAGGCTCCGAGCTTTTGCGCATACTTATCAATCATCCCGGCGTACATATTCACGCGTTAACCTCCAACTCCAACGCCGGGAAAAAGCTGACGGAAATTCATCCGCAGTTCAATGGTTTGCTGGATATGGAGCTTACGACCATAGAAGAGCTTGAGGTTGATAAGCTTGACCTTATTCTGCTGGCTTTGCCCCACGGGGTTTCGATGGACTTTGTGAAAGATGCTAATTATTCCCGTTGCAAAATCGTCGATCTGTCGGGTGATTTTCGTCTGGACTCGGTAGGTACTTATGAATCCTGGTATGGCATGAAGCACAATTATCCCCAGGGGATTGAAGATTCCGTTTATGGGATGCCTGAACTTTTTAGGGACAAGATCAGAACCGCCCAGTTGATTGCCAATCCGGGTTGTTTTCCGACAGGCAGCATATTACCCTTGGCCCCGCTGGCAGCCAAAAAGGCTATTAAAACATCCGGCATTGTCGTGGATGCCAAAACCGGGGTAACGGGTGCCGGGGCTAAGCCTAAGTTGAATACCCATTTCCCCAATGCAAGCGAAAACTTCTCGGCGTACGGTTTGAAAAAACACAGGCACACACCGGAAATTCAGGATACCGTTTCGGCCTACTCGCATGAGGAGATTACAATTACGTTCACACCACACCTGCTGCCGGTAAACCGGGGGATCCTCTCCACCATTTATGCTGATGCTGATAGGATTTCGTCTGATAAAGAACTTCATGATATCTTTACTGAATTTTACCAGAACGAGCCTTTTATTCGCATAGTCGGTTTCCCCCCGACCCTTCAACAAGTAAGGGGAACCAATTTCTGTGATATCTACTCAACTTACGATGAAAGGACCAACAAGGTCATTGCCATTTCTGTAATCGATAATTTGGTAAAAGGGGCCGCCGGCGCGGCCGTTCAAAATATGAACCTTGCCCTTGGGCTTGATGAAACGGCAGGCCTGGACCTTATGCCGGCTATGCCTTAAGGTCATCCAACAGAATCAAACTTCTCACATTTCACTTTTGACGTATCACTACCTATGAATACCATTACCGATGTAAAAGGTTTCAAATTTTGGGGCGCACATACCGGAGTAAAATCCAAGCGCCGTGATCTTGCCCTGATATTTTCCGAAAAACCTGCAAGCTCAGCTTCTGTATTTACCCGGAACCTGGTCGTTGCCGAGTCTGTCAAAGTATGCCGGGAACGCAAGAACCCTGGGATAGCTCAGGCTATTGTAGTCAATTCAGGCAATGCAAACGCCTGTACGGGGAAACAGGGGTATGAAGGTGCCCATTCTGTGGTAAAGGCTGCCGCCAAAGCTATGGATATTCCCGAAGAATACGTTCTCCTTGCTTCTACAGGGGTCATCGGGCGGACATTCCCCACTGAAAAGATTGTGGCTGGGATTGAGAAAAACGCTCACAAATTAACCAATCAGCGTGTCGCGGCTTCCTTGATAGCCAATGCCATTCTTACTACAGATACTTTTCCAAAAGAGCATTTTTTGGATTTCAAAATAGGTGGAAAATCCGTCAGCATGGGAGGAATTGCCAAAGGCTCAGGCATGATCCACCCTAATATGGGCACTATGCTGGCCTTTATTGTTTGCGATGTTGCCATCACCCCTGAGTTGCTTCATAAGGCCCTCAAGGAGGTTACTGACAAGACCTTCAACATGATTACCGTTGACGGGGATACATCCACCAATGATATGGTCAGCGTCTTGTGCAACGGAGAGGCCGGAAATACAGAGATCACCAAAGAAAACGCGCATTACATCAAGTTCAAAGATGCCCTGCTAAAAACCTGCATGAGCCTGGCCCGGTTAATTGTCGCCGATGGTGAGGGCTCTACTAAATTTATCGAGTATCAGGTAAAAAATGCGGCTACAGAAACAGAAGCCCGTCAAATTATTCGTACTGTTTCCGATTCATCTCTGGTGAAGACCGCCATCTTCGGGCGCGATCCCAACTGGGGGCGAATACTTGCCGCCGCCGGACGGGCCGGGGTTTATTTTGACCCCGATAAAATTGATCTCCACATGGGTTCACGGCAAATGGTCCAGGTCCTGAAAAACGGCCAGCCCACGGGAGAGAACCTGACCCGTATTAAAAAAATGATGAGATCTACCCATATCAAAATAGTTTTGGATATTAAAACGGGTGATCAATCTGCCGTTGGCTGGGGTTCGGATTTTTCCTACGAATATGTAAGGATTAATGCCGAGTATACTACGTAATGAGTGAATTTGTGCTTTGTGAATTGGTAACTTGTAGTTTAAATCCAAAACCAACAGGTTAAATAATGCCTGTTAATCAACTTGCTTTTAGCTATCTTTACCCTTCCTTAAAGCAACCATTAAACCCTCTACATGCCCGATCTTAAAAGTTTAGATAAACTCGTGTCCCTGTCGAAAGCCAGGGGTTTTATTTTTCAATCATCAGAAATATATGGTGGCCTGACAGCGGCATATGATTATGGCCCTTTAGGCGTGCAGCTCAAGCGAAAGCTGAACAATGCCTGGTGGAGCGCCATGACCCAGAAACACGAAAATATTGTGGGGCTGGATTCATCTATTTTAATGCATCCTAAAGTTTGGGAAGCCAGCGGGCACGTTGAAAGCTTCAACGATCCCATGATTGACGACAAGCAGTCCAAGATCCGTTACCGGGCTGATACCTTGATCGAAGATTACATTCATAAGCTCAGAAGTAAAGACAAAACGGAAGATGCCGACCGCATACAGCATCTTCTTGATACGGCCGGCAGCCGTATGGGCTTGAATGAAGATTTGTACGATATAATTCAGTCCGAAGAAATAAAATCACCCGATAGCGGGAGCTTTGACTGGACCGAAGTGCGGCAGTTCAACCTAATGTTCAAGACCCGCTTGGGAGCAACCGCTTCAGGTGAAGCATCCGACGTTTACCTTCGTCCTGAGACGGCCCAGGGGATCTTTGTTAACTTCAACAATGTAGTAAACACATCGCGACAGCAAATCCCTTTTGGCATTGCACAAATTGGAAAAGCGTTCCGAAATGAAGTTGTTGCCCGCCAGTTTATTTTTCGTATGCGCGAGTTTGAGCAAATGGAAATGCAATACTTCATCAAGCCGGGCACCGATGGTGAGCAGTACAAAAATTGGGCTGCCGAGCGTTTTGAATGGCACAAAAGCATTGGCATCAGGGAAAGCAAGATACGCATGTCCGATCATCCCGAAGATAAACTTGCCCATTACGCTAAAGAAGCAGCCGATATTGAGTATGAATTTCCTATTGGATGGCAAGAAGTTGAAGGCATTCATAACCGAACTGACTTTGACCTTGCCCAGCACCAGAAATTTTCGAACAAAAAGATCGAATATTTTGACCCGCAAACCCAGGAACGTTTTACTCCTTATGTAGTGGAGACCTCCATCGGCCTTGACCGCTGTTTCCTGATGGTGCTGTGTGATGCATATCGTGAGGAAGAAGTCCCGGGAGATAAAGAAGGGGCCGTAGAAACCCGGACCGTTTTAAAATTTCATCCCAAGCTGGCCCCCATCACCGCAGGTGTTTTGCCACTGATCAAAAAAGGCGGGCTTCCTGAAATTGCACGCAAAATTCAGGAAGATCTCTCTGATGATCATGATGTACAATACGATGAGAAGGGCTCTATCGGAAAGCGTTACCGAAGGCTTGACGAAGCGGGAACACCATTTTGCATCACCGTTGATTTTGACAGCCTTGAAGACCAAACCGTAACCATTCGATACAGGGATACGATGAAACAGGAACGAATTGCAATGGACCACATCGGAAATAAAATACGTGACGAAATAAAAGCCTGGAATCCTGTAGATTAAACCTACAGAATATGAAGCCAGGACATCATATCAACCTTAAATATAAAAGGCTAATAAATCTATGGATGCTTTTTATCAGTCATTATTAGAGAACAACAAAAAATGGGTTGCAAAAAAGCTGGATGAAAACCCTGATTTCTTTAAGAACCTATCGGAACAACATCCCCCGTTGCTCTGGATCGGTTGTGCGGACAGTCGTGTTCCCGCCAATGAAATTACAGGTACCCAACCGGGCGAGGTTTTTGTCCATCGAAACATCGCCAATATGGTTGTACATACGGATATGAATATGCTCAGCGTGCTTGATTATGCCGTTAACATATTAAAAGTGCAACATATAATAGTCTGCGGCCATTACGGATGCGGCGGGATACAAGCTGCTATGGATACCAGGCAATATGGCATTGTCGACAACTGGTTGCGGCATATTAAAGATGTTTATCGAATTCATCAGGAAGAGTTAGTCCGTATTTCAAATGAAAAAGAAAGGTTGAAACGATTCACCGAGCTCAATGTAATTGAACAAGTTTCCAATCTTTTGAAATCTACAATTATTCAAAACGCCTGGGAAAAAGATCAAAAACTTGCCATTCATGGATGGGTGTATGATATCAGCAATGGCCTTATTAATGACCTTGATATTTCGGTTAAAGATAATTCTCAGGCTAAAAAGCAGCATTAAGCTTAATGCTTCCGAGAAGGAATAATGATAAACCACCCGCGCCCCTCTTCAAGAAGTAAGGAATGGCCTAAGGTGGCCTTTCTTTTTTTGCCTTATTTTGAGTTATAACCATCTTTTGCTTACAAGATTCCTTTCTATAGTAAACTTTTTTAAAAAAACACTTGCACTTGTCCCGTTATTTATTAACATTTCTTAACGATTAAACATCCCCCTTGCATTTTAGTTGTTTAATCTAAAAATAGAAACTTTTTTAGACTTGTGGAAAACAGGCTTTACGGCCTAAACAACTGATAATTAGTATGATAAAGCAAAGCTATAGCCCTGGAATATTAAAGGTTATTAATTATATGCCATAGAAGCTCAAATCGCGCGATTATCTTATCCACTAGTTATCCACACCAATGTGAGTAATTATGGAAGATTGGAAAAAATGGAAAAGCAGAGTTTTCAAAATAGCAGCTCTGTTTGTATTGATCATCGTTTTGTTAACGGGTTAATTTATTAAACCCTTCTGATGAAGCACCTATATTGGTGTATGCTTATTCGAAGTTCACTGCGGCGAACATTCTGCAATGAATTGCGATTACAATATAATTGCGATTTATGCATTTTATTACGTAACTTTTATGTGATGAAGAAACCGCAACTCTCATATCGCTTTATTTCATGCGGGCTGGTCCTCATGATTGTCGCATCTTTCAGTGTTCCAACTGTCGTTGCCTGCACTATGACGAATGACCGGGATTGCCACGAAGAAATGGAAACAAAAGCTTCTGATTGCTGTGATATGATGGACCATTCCTCACACAGCAATTTTTCTGCTGAAAAAGGCGACCACCAGGAAGAAGGGCATTCCTGCGAAGATGGGGATTGCACACTTAAGCAAGCTCCCAACCAGGCAAATACCATTGAACTGGACCAGGCGCAAATAAATGTATTTGCTGCTATTGCCGCTACGTTTATTGTTAGCACTGCTGAACCCATAATCACCTATTCTGAAAAGGCACAGGATTTCACTACCCTGTACAGCGATTCATCACCTATCTATCTCAAGAATCGCGTTTTACTGAATTGAGAGTCCCCTTTATAGCCTCCTCCTGCACTTAGTGAGGCTATAACCTGCAACTGATAATCACATATTCACAACATTTTGTGTTTATGTGATTCCCCGCAATCATTTCATGGAACTTGCTCCATATTATATCATGGAGCATGCTTTCCGGTTGCTGTTTCCGCAAGTTCATCTACTCTCAATTACCGATATGCTTAATAAAGTTATACGTTATTTTCTTGATAATCAGCTTATAGCGCTACTGCTTTTCCTGGTCCTGGCGGGCTGGGGCGTTACCACTGCTCCCTTCGATTGGGACCTGGACTGGTGGCCGCGCGACGCTGTGCCGGTGGATGCCATACCGGACCTTAGTGATAACCAACAAATTATATTTACTGATTGGCCGGGTAATTCTCCACAGGATGTGGAAGACCAGATCACCTATCCGTTGTCTACTGAACTGCTGGGCGTGCCCGGCGTGAGGACCGTACGAAGTAATTCCATGTTTGGTTTTTCCAGCATCAACGTGATCTTTGAAGAAGACGTTGAGTTTTACTGGAGCCGTGCCCGGATCCTTGAAAAGCTCAGTGCCCTATCATCCGGGACCCTGCCTGAAGGTGTGCAGCCTGCCCTCGGTCCTGATGCCACCGCGCTGGGCCAGATATTCTGGTATACCCTGGAAGGCAGGGATAGCAATGGTAATCCGGCCGGAAACTGGGACCCACAGGAATTACGATCTATTCAGGATTATCAGGTGCGCTATGCGTTATCTTCGGTAGGCGGAGTGGCTGAAGTGGCCAGTATTGGCGGGTACGTTAAGGAATACCAGATTGATATTGATCCGGATGCGATGCGTGAGGCCGGGGTAAATGTAGTTGAAATTGCTGATGCTATACGGGCCAGTAATATGGACGCAGGGGCACGAACTTTGGAAATGAACCGTGTAGAATATGTGGTCCGGGGTTTGGGCTATATAGAAAGCCTGGATGACATTAAAGAAACTGTCGTTACCTCTCGTAACGAGGTCCCTATTCGCATCAAAGATGTTGCACGGGTGAATATGGGACCTGCCCAGCGTCGTGGCGTACTGGATAAAGCCGGTGCCGACGCTGTAGGAGGAGTTGTTGTAGCCCGTTACGGTGAAAATCCTTTGCAGGTCATCAATAATGTCAAGGAAGAAATTGAGCGGATCAGCGTTGGTTTGCCTACAAAAACTCTGGATGACGGCACTGTATCCAGGGTCGAGATCGTGCCGTTCTATGACCGCAGCGGTTTGATCTATGAAACTCTTGGCACACTGGAAGAGGCGCTTTCCCTGCAAATTCTGATCACCATTATTGTAGTCATCATCATGGTGATGCATTTACGTTCTTCCGCCGTTATTTCCGGATTACTGCCCCTGGCCGTGCTGATGAGTTTTATCATGATGCGCTATATCGGAGTGGATGCCAATGTGGTTGCTTTGGCCGGTATTGCCATTTCCATAGGTACGGTGGTGGATATGGGTATTATCCTGACCGAAAATATGCTGCGTCATATGAACGAAGCCCATCCTGAAGAAAACCGGTTAGAAGTAATATACCGTGCCGTTACTGAAGTCAGTTCTGCCGTGATTACTGCATTATTGACGACCATCGTCAGCTTTCTTCCCGTATTTATGCTTCAGGCTGAAGAAGGAAGGCTATTTGGTCCGCTGGCTTTTACCAAAACTTTCATCCTGATTGCTGCCTTAATTATCGTCCTCACGCTGATTCCCTCTTTTGCTTACCGGCTATTCTCACGCAAAGCAGGAAAAGAAGCTACTCTGTGGTTCTGGAATGGGTTAATGGCCGTAACCGGTTTAGTGATAGCTTTCATTTACCTTGCCTGGGCAGGACTTGCGTTGCTGACTCTGGCTACCAGTAATATGGCAAGCATGAGGTATAAAAAAGAATACAAGCCATGGTCGCGGTACGTCAATAACGGCATTATCCTTCTGGCGATCGGCTGGCTACTGGCTTCAAACTGGTTGCCGTTGGGGCCGGAAAACCCGATTTCATTAAGCCTGGTTTTCATCGCGCTAATCGTTGGCGTGGTCTTTGGCTTGTTTTGGCTCTTCATACGCTATTATGCGCGAATACTTGCTTCCTTACTGGATCACCGCATGAAATTCTTTGCTCTGCTTGCCTTCATTCTTCTGTTGGGATCACTGAGCTGGCGGGGTTATGATACCACCTTTCGCTGGATGGCTGATGGTTTCAACTTTGTCGGCATGGAAATTGAAGAAACCAGCACATGGTCTGCCCTTAATAACAGGTTCCCAGGCCTCGGAAATGAATTTATGCCCACGCTAAACGAAGGCTCTTTCCTGCTCATGCCCACGGCCATGCCCCATGCCGGCAGCGAAGCATCCATAGATTTTATGCGGGAAATGGATATGCGCATCGCTTCCATTCCGGAAGTGGATATGATCGTTGGCAAAGCCGGAAGAGTGGAATCCGCCCTCGATCCGGCTCCGCTTTCCATGTTCGAAAGTGTGATTACTTATAAAAGCGAATACAAAATGAACGAACGTGGGCGGCATGTACGCTACGAGGTTAATGAAAACGGTGAATTTATGCGCGATGAGCAAGGAAAGCTGAAACCTGACCGCCGCGGGCGTTATTACCGGCAGTGGCGGAGCGAAATCCAGACGGAAGATGATATCTGGAACGAAATAGTCCAGGCGTCCGACCTACCGGGAATTACCTCGGCACCCCAATTGCAGCCTATTGAAACTCGCCAGCTCATGTTACAGACCGGTATGCGGTCCAATATGGGCATCCGCATTGAAGGCCCCACCCTGGAGGTAATCGATGGCTTTGCTACGCAGCTCGAGGAACAGCTGCGTCAAGTAGACGGCATTCGTGCCGCTTCGGTATTTGCCGATCGCGTTGTAGGCAAACCTTATCTGGAATTTGACATTGACCGGGAAGCCATTGGACGGCACGGGCTGCAAATAATGGATGTCCAAAATGTGATTTCCACGGCTGTAGGCGGACAAACACTCACCACTACGGTGGAAGGTCGCGAGCGTTATCCTGTTCGAGTCCGTTATGCTCGCGAATACCGTGATAACCCGGAAGCTATTCGGCGCATTCTGGTCCCAACACCGGCAGGTTATCAAATACCCCTGGGACAACTGGGGGAGATCCGTTTTGAGCAGGGGCCGATGAACATCCGCAGTGAAAATACTTTTTTAAGCGCTTATGTCACCTTCGACACAGAGGCCGGTTATGCTCCGGTAGATATCGTGGACCGTGCAAACGAGCATCTGGACCGGCAGATCAACGAGGGAAGCCTTATGGTCCCCGCAGGGACCAGCTATACGTTCGAGGGCGAATACCGCCAGCAGCAGCGGGCGGCCGAGCGATTTATGATTGTGGTGCCCATTACCCTGATCATCATCTTTTTGCTGATGTACTTCCAGTTTCGCTCCACTCCAGTCACCCTGATAATCTTTTCAGGCATCATACTGGTATGGGCCGGAGGATTCATCATGCTTTGGCTCTACGGACAGGATTGGTTTTTTAATTTTTCCCTGTTCGGTGTGGAAATGCGGGAACTGTTGCAAATGGGTACTATCAACCTGAGTGTGGCGGTCTGGGTCGGCTTTCTGGCCCTGTTTGGCATTGCCGTAGATAACGGCGTGGTGCTGGCTACCTACCTGGAACAACTCTTCGAAAGAGACAAGCCGGATTCTGTTACATCAATACGGAAAACGGCTATTAAAGCAAGCTTCCGTCGTGTGCGCCCATGCCTCATGACTACCGGCACTACTCTGCTGGCTTTGCTGCCGATTTTGACCTCGTCGGGCAAAGGTTCAGAGATCATGGTCCCAATGGCCATACCTATATTTGGAGGCATGTTCGTGCAGCTGCTCACACTGCTACTGATACCCATGCTGTATGTAATTTGGAAAGAGTATAGCCTGAAACATCAACAACACATTTAAAAAGCATGAATACGTTAAAGATCAGAGAAATAAGAAAACCTCAAATCAAGGACAGGGCTAATCCCCTCTCGAGAGGGGAAATGGTTGGTTTTAAGCGAAGCTTTAAGGCCAACCGAGGGGTGTGTGACGATACAGCCAATTGCAAAGAAGTCAATCAACAGCAAACATCAAGAAATAAAAAATTTTGCAGGGCGAATAGCCGGTTCTGGATAGATTCCACCTTCATCACACACCCCTCGATTAATCCTGAAGCTTCGCTCAGGATTAACCATTCCCCTCTTAAGAGGGGATTTTTTCTTCTTCTGTTCATGTTCATCTTCATTTTACCGGCTTTTGCCCAGGATACCGAACTTGATAAGTACCTGGAAATAGCGGCGCAAAATAATCCTGAACTACAATCCCTGTTTTACGAATATCGCTCTGTACTGGAACAGGCTCCACAAGTAAGCGCCTTGCCTGATCCCGAAGTCATGTTTATGTATTTCGTGAATCCTGAGACCTATTCTAATCCATTTAGCCGCATGACGGCCTCGGTAAATCAAGCATTCCCATGGTTTGGAAGTTTGAGTACCGCTGAAAAAAGGGTTCAGAATTTGGCCAAGGCAAGATCAGACCTTTTAATAAATGCTCGAAACGAAGTATTCAAGGATGTGAAGGAAGTTTGGTTCAGGATGTATGAAACCCGCCATCATATCAGAATATTTCAAGAAAACCTTGAACTGTTAGAGATGCTTGAATCAACGTCTTTGTCCCTGTACGAAACTGGGCAATCCAGTCAGATTGATGTTATTCGGATACAGATTGAAATCGATAAAATTCAAACGCGGATTAAACAGATGCAGGATAAACTGGAGCCTCTCCAGACTGAGTTCAATACATTGCTTAACCAAGAGCCTAAAGAAGAAATTAGCATACCTATGCCAATGGAGCGTCATCTATTAACAATAGCCCCTGATGAAATCTTGCAGAGAATACAGGCCCAAAGTCCCAGGCTCTCCCAGCTTGATCATCAGCGCCAAGCTGCCAAACATGCACTGGACGAAGCCCATTTGGATGGGCTTCCGTCATTCGGCATCGGTGTTGAAGTTATGGCTCCCAATTACATGTATATGCCCCTGATGCCTGGAGACCGATTTGGCGTAGTAGCCAGTATCTCCGTAAAAGTGCCCTTATACAGAAACCGCTACAATGCCCAAAAACGGGAAGCAAGACTAAACATCCGGTCCATAGAAGCGCAGAAAACAGGGGCTGTAAACAGGCTTACAGCGGATGCTGAAAGACAACTTCAGGAATACAGAGATGCTCAGTATCGCATCACCCTGTACGAAGATAACCTGATGCCGAAAACCAGACAGGCACTGGATATTTCTATGGAAGCCTATACAACTGAGGCCGGAAGCTTCGAGGAATTGATACAGCTCCAGCAACAAATTCTGGATTATGAGATGCTCCTTAATACAGCCTATGTGGAAAGAAATATAGCCATTGCCGAACTCGAGTATCTCTATGGCATGTATAATGTGACTTCTGACGAAATCGAATTTAACAACCAGCACTAACTTAAATATCCGACAAACCACCAAAACCATGAAATCAAAAACAAAAAGATATATGTATGGGATAGGCCTTTTGCTGATTGGCTTGCTGTCTGGTTATCTCATTTTCGGGCCATCAAGCCAGGACCTTCATAACGATCATGATCATGATCTTGAAATGACTGAAGAAAATGGCGTTGAAGTATGGACATGTTCCATGCATCCCTCAGTCCGCGAAGACGGGCCGGGAAATTGCCCCATCTGCGGCATGGAACTCATTCCGGCTACCTCAGAAACCCAGGAGGACAACTATTCCCTGGTCATGACAGAAGCGGCTGTTCAGCTGGCCAATATCCAGACTACAATGGTTACAGAGGAAGTGCCCACGAAAGAGATTCGCCTGCCCGGCCGCATTAAGGTGGATGAACGCCGGCTTACTAACGTTTCCGTCCACTTCCCCGGCCGCATCCGTGAACTATTTGTGGGTTTTACGGGAGCTCCTATTCAGGCCGGTGAAGCCATGGCGAGCATTTACTCACCCGAGCTGGTAACCGCCCAGCGGGAGCTGCTGGCCGCTGTACGGCATAGCGGGCCGGAATCTGCAATGGCCGGATCGGCCCGGCAGAAACTGCACCAATGGGAATTGACTAATTCGCAAATCAATGGAATTGTACAGAGCGAAGAAGTCCGACAAAATATGGAAATCGTGTCTCCCGTGGATGGATATGTCATCAGTCGCAAAGTTGCACGTGAAGATCATGTTGAAGAGGGCGCCGTGCTTTTTGAAGTTGCCAATCTGGACCGGGTATGGGGAGTTTTTGAGGCCTACGAAGATGATCTGGCCTGGCTGCAAAAAGGTGATGCATTAATCTTCCGCAGCCGCTCCCATCCTGGTCACCAATTTGATGCCACGGTTACTTACATCAGCCCTGTAGTGGATCCTCTAAAGCGCACGGTGCAGGTACGTGCCGATATAGAAAACGGTGAGGCTCTTTTGAAACCTGATATGCTGGTCAGCGGTCATGTAAAATCCAACGGCCGCGAAGGTGCCCGGAAGATGATACCCGCAAGTTCCGTATTATGGACGGGGCCTCGTTCTATTGCTTTTGTGAAAGATCCCGATGCCGATGTCCCCCGGTTCGAAGCGCGTGAGATTGAACTAGGCAGCCGTGCCGGCGATTACTATATCGTTCACGATGGACTGGAAGCCGGCGAGGAGGTTGTATTTAACGGAGCTTTTCGCCTGGATTCCGAATTCCAACTTGCCGACCGTTTCAGTATGATGAACCGCGAACCCGGCAGAGGAGCTGTACCCATGCATGACCATGGAGAAATGGAGATGGGTGAAATGGAATATCAGGAAAATGAAATCAGCCGGGAATCTTTTTCATATTGATTTTTTTCCTCCTTTAAAAGCCTCCCATCCTTCATAAAGAGCATAGGGTACTATCAAGAGCGCGGCTACCGGGTCGGCCCACCACCAATCCAGCCAGCGAACCGCCAGCAGGCCACCTAATACTGCCACGGTTTGGTACAGGCACACGAGAGTATCTTTGGCGTCGGCTATTAGCTCTTTGCTGTCCAGCTTCTTGCCATACTTTAATTTTGCCCAGACGAGGACGGGGTTCACCACCAATGAAATGATCAGGATTGTTACGCCCAGGCTACTCCATTCCGGTACTTCTTCATTACGAAGCTTTAATATGGAATCATAGGTAATAAAAATGCTGACAATCAAAAAAGAAAAGGCTATCACGTACAGCGTTGTTTTTCCCCTTTGCTTTACGCGCTCTTCATTTATTCCCTCAAGCTCACCATGCAGCCGCCACCACAGCGTGCTGGCTGAAATAATTTCGACTATACTGTCCAGTCCCCAGCCGATTAAAGCGGCACTTCCCGTTGCAAAGCCTGCCGTTAAAGACACTGCCACTTCAATGGTATCATATATTACATTATATACCTGAATTTTCCTGCCGGTCTTCAGGTCTTTCGTTCTTTGCTGATTTGCCATAGTTCTGTTTTTATGGATGATTATCAGAAGCTGCTATGCCTAATGATCGTGCCCTCCTTCACCTTTTTTCATTTCAGCCAGCAGGTAGTAGGCACCTTTGGTGACGAATTGTGTACCTTCGTGTAAGGGTTCAAAAAAATCCACCTGAGTATAGCCTGCATCGGTCGTGCCGGGGCGGACTTTTACAGCCTTAAATTCCTGTTCGGTTTCTGCATCGCCTGCATGTTCACGGCCATGATCGCCAAACTGTTCGCTGCTCGCAAACACCAGGTAATCGGCCCCATCCCGCACGATGGCACCTTCAGGGAGCGCCGCCTGATTTTCGGTACTGGTGATGATACGGCCTTCCACGAACATACCGGGCAGCAATCCATCCTGCCGGTCCACAATTTCAGCATGCACGCGAACGGCCCGGGGATTGTCCTCAAAGGCCTTGCCGACTGAAAAAATGCGAGCTTTGTAAAACCGGTCGTTGGGCTGATTGGTGTATTTAAACAGCACCTCCTGGTTTTCTTTGACATTGTGAATGTCTTTTTCATACACCAGGAGATCGATGTGGATGTGCTCATTGTCCACAATTTCGAACAGTTCATCATTCGGATCGGCATACTGGCCGATATTGGTTTCGATTACCCGTACATATCCGCCGATGGGCGATTTGAGCGGCACTGAATCGTACATTTCACCTTGTCTGACACGGTTCGGGTCCAGCTCCAGCATACGGAGCTTTGATTCAAGAGACAGCATTTCCGCTACCGCTGATTCATAATCGGATTTAGCCTGCTGAAAGTCCCGCTGTGATCCTACGTTGTCTGCCAACAAGCGTTCTTTGCGCTCATATTCTTGTTCCAGGTAGCCTATACGGCTGGCGCTTTTACGATAATCTGCCTGCATTTCCGGGAACTTCGGGTCTACCAGTTCCGCAAGTACATCGCCCGCGTTTACCTGGTCTCCTTCGCGCACATATATGGTTTGCACGAGTCCGCCCAGCACAGCGCTCATATTCGCCTTGTTCTGGGGTGGAAGTTCGAGCGTGCCATTAACTTTTATGGCATCATTCAGCGGAAGGGAGTCCAGCCGCCCGGTTTCGATACCGGCTGTGCGCAATTGCAAACCGGAGAGGTGAATGGTTTCCTCTTCTTCGTGGTCGGTTTGTTGGCCTTCTTCCGTATGCTTATGCCCGTTTTCTTGAGACGCGGAGGATTCAGAGGGGTGATCACCGTTTTCATCGTGGGAATGGTCATCCGAGCAGCCACCTGCCAGCAGGCCAATGGACAGCAGTAAAACAGTTAATAAACAGGTTGAATTTTTCATAATCTTAGGTCTATTAGGTTATTCGGTTTCAAGATAAAAGTTCAGTTCGATGACAGCCTCGTTCAATCGCCGCAAAGAGGTCAGATAGGTTTCTTCGATTTCAACGGCCTGCTCCATATAGCGTGTCAATGCCAGGTAATCTATTTCCCCGGCCTCGTAACGGCTGGCGGCGGTCCGGCGCAGTTCGCCGGAAACGCGATCACGGCGATCCCGGTACAGCTCATATTGTCGCTGCCATTTTTGACGTTTTTGCAAGGCTTCCGTGTAGCGGCTGTTCATGCGAAGCTGCAGGCTCTCAAATTCGGCTTCAGCGATGCGTTCGTTCAGCCTGCCTGCTTTTACACGCTGCTTCTGCGGACCAAACCAGAGCGGAACGCGGAAGCCCACCTCCCAGGCATAGAAACCGTCCATGCCGTTCATGCGCTGCCATTTATAGCCGCCGAACAGATCGGGCCAGAAACGGGAGCGTTCAACAGCCGTCTCCCTGCGCCGTAGGTCTATGATGTTACGGCCTGTTTCCAACAGCGGATGTCCGTCAAGCAAATCGGCTGCACCTTGCTCTTCGAGCGGCCCAAAAAAGCTGTCGGCCGGTGCAAGGGGACAATCGGTAAGCAACAGATTTTGCAGCCGTTGTTCGGCAATCGATGCATCGGCGCGCGCCGCTTCCTGTTCAGCCTGGACCTCGTCATACAGCGATTCGGCGCTGAGCCGTTCCAGCCGGTCGATTTCGCCCGTTTCGTAGCGCAGCTCCGCCGCTTCGGCAAAACCTTTAAACGTTTCGGAAAGCTCCTGCTGGAGCTGATAGACTTCCAGGCTGTAGCGCCACTGCTGCCAGGCCATCCGGACTTCCCGTTTTAGGTCTGTACGGGTAAGGTCCATCCGGCTTTCGGCCAGGTTTTCCCTGGACCGTCCAGCCTGACCCTTGCGGATGGATTGGAGAGGAAATTCCAGCTCCTGCTGAATGCCAATGCTCTCCACACCTCCGCTTCCGCCCCCCGCTTCTTCTTCCGAAATGGAAAACCTGGTGGGCGAGGGTTCAAAGGCGGTGCGGCTGAGCACGGCCTCCCGGTCGACAGCCAGTTCTCCGGCCCTGATTTCCGGGAACTGCTCCAGAGAACGTTTAACGGCTTCTTCCTGGCTGAGTGTGAGCGTGGAATCTGAAGTGCAAGATTGTTGCCCCAATGACGGCGCCGTCATTACCAGTAATAACAGAACGGTTGCCACCCCCGCCGACGGATGCCATTTCCAGTTGCGTTCTTCTACCAGGCTGTAAAGCACCGGCAGTACCACCATGGTAAGGAAGGTCGCGGTGATCAACCCTCCGATCACTACGGTAGCCAGGGGGCGCTGTACCTCGGCCCCGGCCGCCGTGGAAAGGGCCATCGGCAGGAAACCGAACAGGTCGGTAGTAGCGGTAAGCAATACGGGACGCAGGCGCTGATGGGTGCCCATCAGGACCCGCCGATTTATATCCTTTATACCCGCTTCTTTTAGTTCGTTAAAGAAGCTGATCAAAATAATGCCGTTCAGCACAGCGATCCCGAATAGAACGATAAACCCGACTCCTGCCGAAATACTGAACGGCATCCCCCGCAGCCACAATGCCAGCACTCCACCAATAGCAGCCAGTGGTATGGCGGTAAATACCAGCAGGGCCTGGCGAGACGATTTCAATGAAAAGTACAGCAGGACAAAAATCAGTGCCAGTGACAGGGGAACCGCAAAGATAAGCTGGGTGCGGGCCCGCTGCAGGTTCTCAAATTGTCCGCCGTAGGTGATATTATAACCCGCCGGCAGGTCCAATTCGCTTTCCAGGCCCTGGCGGATATCTTCGACCAGTGTCTGAATATCCTGTTCGCCGGCATTGACACCGATAACAATCCGCCGCCGGGTATTGTCGCGTGAGATCTGGGCCGGACCGTCTTCATAACTAATATCGGCCAGTTCCTCCAGCGGAATTTGATCTCCATCGTAAGCTACCGCGTAAAGGTTCCGTATCGACTCCAGATTATTGCGGTATGGTTTATCGAGCCGCGTTACCAGATCAAAACGACGCTCTCCTTCGTAGATAACCCCGGATTCTCCACCGGCATACGCGCTTTGTATCAGCGTATTCACCTCTTCAATATCTACTCCGTAGCGGGCCATTTGTCCGCGATTATAGGTAAGCTTGAGTTGAGGCAGGCCCATAGTTTGTTCGAGGTTAATGTCGGCGGCGCCGGGTAATTCGCTGATAATATCTCTTGCCTGGCTTCCGAGGTCCGCGAGCACTTTCAGGTCCTCACCATAAATCTTTACGGCGATATCTTCACGAATACCCGTCATTAGTTCATTGAACCGCATTTCAATCGGCTGGGTAAATGCAAAATCCACGCCAGGCATCGCCGATAACTCGGTGCGCATCTGTTCAATCAACTCCTCTTTACTATCGGCGCTGGTCCACTCATCCTTATCCTTCAGAATGATAAACATATCCGACATTTCCAATGACATAGGATCGGTGGGTATTTCACCGGTCCCGGTCCTGGAAATAACCTCTTCTACCTCGGGAAACTCATTCAGCAGGATCTGCTCCATCTTCGTATTGTTTTCAATAACCCGGCTCAATGAAGTTCCCGGCTTTGTAATGGGATGCATGGCGATACTGCCTTCGTCCAGCTGCGGAATAAATTCCCCTCCCATGCGGCTGAATACAAACAGGCTGGCCGCCAGCAGAATTACGGAGCCTGCCACTACAAAGCCTTTATTACGTAACGCGGAATGGATGAGCGGTCGATATAGTCGGTAAGTAAGAAAATCCATAAGTGTTTGGGAAAATCGTATATCGCCCCTCTTTCCGGGCTTGAGGAAAAGGGCCGAAGCCACCGGTACAAACGTAAAGCACAGCAGGATAGCCCCGATCATGGCAAAACCGAAGGTCAACGCCATCGGCTGGAACATCTTGCCTTCCACACCCGTAAGCGTGAGGATGGGGACAAATACGATGAGGATAATCAACTGCCCGAAAAAGGCCGAGCTCATCATCCTGCCGCCCGATTCGATCGCCAGCTCGTCTATGCGGTTTGAGAGGTGGTGCCCTTTGAGCTTTTGCAACTCCGGCTTTTGAGAAGTAATCAGATAAGACGTGAATTCCACGATAATGACCGCTCCGTCAATAATAATACCGAAATCAATCGCTCCCAGGCTCATCAGATTGGCAGTGACGCCAAAGGTGTTCATCATCCCGATAGCGAAGAGCATGGCCAGTGGGATAACCGAAGCGACGATCAGCCCGGAGCGCACGTTGCCTAGCAGCAGGACCAGGAAAAAGATGACAATAAGCGCCCCCAATACAAGATTTTCGGTGACGGTGGAAGTCGTTTTATCAATGAGCCGGGTGCGGTCGATGAACGGTTCAATGTTTACCCCCTCGGGCAAGGAGGC